>JACRMX010000008.1 GCA_016219485.1 Candidatus Aenigmatarchaeota archaeon
GAGCTTTTAAAAAGGGGAAAATGAAAAGTTTAAAAAGGGTAAAAAGTTACAAAAGGGGAAAAGGATGAAACTATTGAACCTATTTACACTTTTGAAACTATTTTTAATATGAACGGAAATTTGATTTATAAGATTGAGGATGGCCACAGGCTGATGTCTCTGAGCCTTACGGTCTGCCATGAGGACGACCTCAATCATGTAAGCCTTTCCGAACTCAGGAGGAAGAGGATAATCAGGCTTCTGAAGGAGGCAAAGGAACAGGGTTATCTCCTCAGTTATAAAGACCTGAATCTCATACTCCTTTCTTCGCTTGCAACATTAAAAAGAGACATCAGTTATCTCAGGAAACAGGGGATAGAGGTATTTATTAAAAACGGCAATGGTAACGGCAATGGGAATGGGAAATAGGGTAAATGAAAAGTTTAAATAGGGTAAAAAGTTTCAAAAGGGAAAATAGGGGAAAAAGTTACAGAAGTTTCAATAGGGGAAGAAGGGAAATAGTTTCAAAAGGGGAAAAAGGTTAAACAGGTGATGAATATGGATATTGGAAAACTCAGATATCACATTGCCACCAGGAAGAAGGTTAAGGAAGGGCAAATAGGTGGAATAGTTTCAATAAAGTCTCTGATGCTTACGCTCGTAGATATGAGCGATGAAGATATTTTAAGCTCTCAGGGGCTCTCAGAACTCAGGAAAAAGAGGATTGTAAGGCTTACGGAAGAGGCGCAGAAACAGGGAATGCTCCTTACCTATGAAGACCTGAATGCGCTTCTGCTTTCATCTGTCTCAACTCTGAAACGGGATGTAAGCACCCTTAAAAAACAGGGGTGTTTTGTTCACTTGAAAGGGAGAAGGTGAAAAAGTTGCAAAAGGTGAAAAAGGGTAATAAGGGTAAATAGTTTAAAAAATGAAAAGGGTAAATAATAAAAAAATGCTAAAAAGTTACAGAAGTTTTAACCTTCTGAAACTATTGAAACTTTTTACCCTGATTTTATTTGTTTTGCCTGAAGACTCATCTGCCGGGCCGTTGATGGAGCGGGAAAAAATGATGCGTATGCCGAAATATTCACTTGGCGGGGATATCTCATTAACATATGATGATAGCCGGAAAAAAATCAACAGTCAGACAAGCCATACAAACAGTTTCACCCAGAATTACAGGCTGAAGTTCCAGAGCTATGTGTTCAGTCCCAAGCTTGTGTATTACACTATAAATGCAGGAGTGAATACAGTCAGCGGCGGCGCTGCAAATTTCAATAGAGGACTCAGTAAGGACTATGGCATTAATGCGGTCTTTTTTTCTTATAAGCCGTTTAGTTTTTCTCTCCATGCCTCAAGGTCAGACGGAAAGGATTACGATAGTTTAAACTATGGTTTGTCTATGGGTTATACGAGGCAAGTAAGGATTCGTAAGATAAGAACGGTTGCTTCTCCGGTTGTAGATAGTAACAATGCCAATGCCAATGCCAATGCCAATGCCAATGCCAATGCCAATGCTAATGCTAATGCTAATGCTAATGCTAATGCTAATGTCAATGCCAATGCTAATGTCAATGCCAATGCTAATGTCAATGACGATGAAAATGACGATGAGAATAATTCCAACAGCAACAAAAAGGTTGTTCTCAAGCCAATACGGGCAAAGGGACAGGGTGAGGGCTTGTTTTCTTCAGTTATGGATACACTGCCCATAGCGTCATATTTTAATATTGACAGAAGTACTAATAATACCAGAGGTGTAAAATCTGACTGGAGGAATGCTGCCCTGAGGTTTAAGGGATATAACTATAACATAAAGACAGATTATTATTTAACCTTTGAATATAATGATTGGAACAGAGGCGGCAGCTCCCATAAGGGGCGTGGCAGCGACCTGAGTACCCGGACAAAACTGAAATGGACTTTTTTCCAGAACTTTGATAACGATGCTTTTTACAGGAAAAACGATGTAACGGTATACAACCTTACCTCTTCGCTTAGGGGCTCAACAAAAAAGTGGAACTATGTCATTTATGCAAATTATGGCGGCAATTACTCAGGATCTTCCAGGCGATACAAGCAATATAGTATTAACGCCAATATGTCAAATGCCATTCCGTACTTATATAAGGGCGTGAGCCTGTCTTATGGCCTGGGAACCGGATTTTCACGTTCGAGCAACAGCAAGAGTGATTTTTTTGGAAGTGGAAACATATCGGCATTCAAACGCTTCGGGCTTAATACAGACTTGAGTTCGAGCCTCGGTCTAAACACCGGGAC
>JACRMX010000016.1 GCA_016219485.1 Candidatus Aenigmatarchaeota archaeon
GTGCCCTGATTTCAAAGATCATGGATGCCAAGGAAAAAAACAGTAAGAGCGTTGAAATATGGGGAAGCGGAAAGCCTATAAGAGAATGGCTATATGTAGAGGACGGGGCAGAAGCAATATTTAGGGCTATTCAAAACATTCAAAAGTTCGAACCAAATGAAATAATGAATGTCGGAGTGACCAAAGGGATTTCTATAATTGATTTAGCTAATCTGATAAAGGAGATTTCTGGCTGGAAAGGAGAGTTTGTCATGAATAAAGAAAAGCAGGATGGTGCCATGATAAAGATCCTCGCGGCAGGCAAGATGAAAGAGAAGTTAGGCTGGAATCCAAAAACAGAGCTTAGGGCCGGCATAAAGAAAACAATTGACTGGTATAATAAACAGAATGGGATCAGAGTCAAAACTAGTTTTTCTTGAATATCACTATTGTCGGATTTATGAATTCTGGGTCTGGAACGTCGTCCTTTTCTTTGGGTATTTTATTTATCAATGTATAGCCTAACCTTTCATCGAAAAGCTCTGTATAAAATTGGGTTATGCCTGGTTCGTGGGTCTTATAGCCTACCAAGCCTGCAAGCGAAGATCTTTTCGGATACATGTTCGTAAATCTTAGGTACCTGTCATAATACAGGCTGGAATCAATTATATAGTCTGGTGACAGGTCATCAAGGCTTTTTTTAATGGATTCAAAGTCCTTGATTGTGCTCACGTTAAGATAGTATAGGCTGTCATTATATCTTGACAGATCCGGGATATACCTGTTGTTTGAGACAAAGAGCAGTAGCTTTGAATTTTTATGGATGTTCTCATGTACCCATTTGGCAGATGAATATCTGGGTTTTTGATAGACAATAGGAAATCCGAGAAGACGCCTGATGCTATTATAAGTATTGGTACAACAGGCAGGATGTACCTTAAGTATGAAAAATGGATCCTGTATGATATAAGCCCGTAATAAATAATTCCCCAGAGGATGAGAAGCATGAGTTTCTTGTTGTCCCTTTTCACAAAGACACAAAAGAGAGTCCCTAAAAAAGAGAGTATAAGGAGAGGTGTTCCTAGTCCGTTATCTAAATGGAAGATGTAGGAAAAAGCAGGCAATGGGTCATAAAGATTATCAACTAGCATCGTTGTCCTCTGCAAAACAGATATGTCCCTGTAAAAACTGGGAAAATCAAGGATTGCAAAAGGTGTTGATGCAAAAAATGCTAGTATGCAGAATACTCCTGCCAAAAAAAGGTCCCTTGTTATTGATATCTTCCTGGTTGCAAGCAGATGCGCCACACATAAAAGTATCACAAGCAGTGCCGCATAGTATTTTGTGCCTGTTGCAAGTCCGATGGCTGCTCCTGACAGGATATAATTTATTGTTGTAGGCTTGTCATGTAGGCAAAGAATCAGGTATAATGATAACAGCGACATGGCTGTCACCGGGATATCTGATGTCGCAAAATGTGAATAAGTAATCATAGCCATTGTTACCGATGCGAACCCTGCTGAAATTATTGCTGCTCTCTCGTTTGAAACTTTTTTTGCAAGCAGATAAATCATGACGATCGACAAAGAGCCGATAAGGGCAGTAAATATCCTTGATGTCAGAAATACGTTGGAGATGACTGTTTCCTTCAGTTCCTGGTCAGTCGTCAGCAATTCTGTCCGTCCAGTTATCAGGAGATAAAAAGAGTATGGCACATTCAAAAAGAACAGGGCGTAGTAATACAGAGAAGGGTAGATGAATCTTCCAGGATTCAGTGTTTTTGTTGTAAGCATCCTTGTTACCGAATGGGTAAGCTCGTCGGGATGCCATAATGCAGGAAGGCCGAAGTTTGCCCCTATGACATTGAAGATGAAGCTTATGGCGAGGAAAAAAAGGAGCAATCTTTTTTTTGAGGCCTGTCTAATTATTTTCTTAAATATCATCTATTGTCTAAAAAGCAGGCAATTATTATAAAGCTTTCTTGTTTATCAGATAAAGAGGTTAATTTTAAAAATAGTGCAAAAAATACAGGCATATCGATGAAAGATTATTCAAAAAGGTTCATTAAAGGGACTTTCATAATACTGCTCTTCTCTGTAGTGTCAACATTGATTGGTTATATGTCAAAACTTGCATTGGCCCAGACAACTTCAGTGAAAGATATCGGGCTTTTTTTTTCTGTCCTGAGTTTTGTCGCGTTCTTCACTTTTTTCAGGGATCTTGGGCTATCTGATTCGCTTGTCTATTTCATACCTAAATTCTTTGTAGAGAAATCTAGGGCAAAGGTTAAGTCTTCGATACTTTTCACATTGTCTGTGCAGTTGTCCATGGGTTTTCTTTTCTTCATTGCTATCCTGTTCCTGTCGGACTTTTTGGCAAACGGATATTTCAAGGACATTAATGCCAGGCCGATGCTGATAATGCTAGCTTTCTATTTCATACTGGACGGGATACATGAGGTCCTGATGAGGGTTTTCCACGGCTATCAGGAGATATTTTTTCAGCAGTCCCTTGAATTTTCTTTCCAGGTTTTTTCTTTCATATTCATGATGCTTGTCATCTACTTCGGCATGCCTGTTTTCTTTTTCGGCATGGCTTATATCCTAGGGGAGGTAATAACCGTGTCTGTCTTCTCTTTGGTTTTCATGAAAAAAGTCGATCCCGGATTCATGAAAGTCAAAAGCTATCCGTTCGGGAAGATAAAGAAACCTCTCTTGGACAACTCCATACCTACTATGCTTGGGACAATTGCAGAGTCTGGGTTCACCAACCAGACAATATTGTTTCTTACGCTTTTCGTGAATCTTGAGAGCGTCGGATATTATTTTATGGTGAGATCTATCGCCAAATTATCTGTATTCATCTATAAGGCCAGCTCTAGGTCATTTATGCCGATGATTTCAGAATTGTGGAAAAAGAAAGACTGGAAAAAGCTTAATTTCCTATTCAAGGAGAATGTGACCTTCA
>JACRMX010000007.1 GCA_016219485.1 Candidatus Aenigmatarchaeota archaeon
CGAATTCCTCTTTTTTTTTTTTTTTTTTGCACAGCGCTTTGTAGTGCTTTAAAATATCCCCTCGTATGCTGCTGGGCATGCCAGTGCTCATTACGAGCTTTCTTATCTCCTCCGACGAATTTTGCAGCTCAGCAGAGTTGTCCACATTTGTATTGCCCAATATCTCCATTATCTTTTCCTCTATGCCGCCCTCTTTCAAAAATTTGTTATACGCATTAGAAGTAATTACAAAACCTGGTGGTACCGGCAGCCCTGCCCTAGTCATCTCCCCCAAGTTAGCCCCCTTCCCCCCGGCTACAGCGACGTCGCCTTTGCCCAAATCTTTGAACCATACAATATCCATACCTACACCTCACTTTTTATCTTTTTAATAATTTTCGCCTTTGAGCGCTGGTAGCTCCTTACACCTATTTCTGAGGCTAGCTTCAAATCCTGCAGAGAAATGTTGAAGCATAATCTAAGAAGGCTTGGAGGCAGAGAGCTTGCAGTTCTTCCAGAAAGCATTAATACTTCCTCCAGTGCTTGCAAGTCCCGTATAACCTTTGCAACCGCTATGGTTTTTTTTTTTTTTTTTACAAACTCAAAAGTAGGATTTATAATACCGTTTTCTATCCTTGAGATGGTCTCCCTCCTCAGCTTCACAAGCTTCCCAATCTCTTCCTGTGTTATACCAAGAGCGGCTCTGGTCTTTTTTATATCAGCCATGGGATTCTCTGAGGAAATTATTCTCCCGCCAACATTTTCAACATACTTTAAATATTCTTCCTCGACGTTATACATTTTTCAACGCCTGAAATTTTGTTTCACAAAATTTTCTACGTTGAGGTGGAATAAAAAGCTTTTGTTACGTATTACGTCACATCAAAACTAGAGTTTCAGAAGCTCTTTTCCTTTATCTATGGTAATCGTGTAGGGCATGGGCAGTTTAGCTGCTCCCAGTTTGAGCGCCTCCCTTGCTGCAGCATAGTGCAGGGCATTTACCCTGATGCTCATAATTTTCTGCCCTTTATTAACCTTTGCAGCCAGACCAACTGCCTTTCCAAATGCCCTTCTCATGCAATTTCAGGTAGTAGCCAGTTTTGCCTGTTTTGTTCATAAGATATCTGTTCGCAGCAACTCTAGCAGCCTCTAAAGCGTTGTGCGTCATTTGAGACGCTTCTTTCGCAACCAGCGAAAGCTCTAATTCGAATTGAATATTCGTGAGCTCACCCATATCAAATATAGTTATCTTCGACGCTGGAATTCCGTCCATGTACTCCCTTCTCGTGTAGGAGCGCCCCTTTGGAACCCTGTATATTCTGCCCGGCTTGACAACCATTTTAAAAAACCTCTTTTTAAGACGTCTTATTCCCGTATTAAAAGATATATAAAAATTTTGTGGAATCGAATATATCCATTCTTCCGAGCAGAAATGGGGTGTCGTCTCTCTCAGAGAACAGGCAGCGGGCTTTAAATTCCTCATCCCCTATCTTTATCTGAATTTTTCCAACATATACGTTTATCCCATGCCCTTCAATCCCTTTAGAGCGTTTCTTTTTGCAAGAATTTAAGTTAATGCCGATATATTTCGCTAAATATTTTGGAAGCATGATGCAGTCTGCACCAGTATCTATTAAAAATTTAAACTTTCTGTAGCCTTCTTTTCTCGTAGGGAAATTCAATAGACAACCGCAGCACCTTTTGGCTCTATGTATTCAAAAGTGAGTTTCTTCTCATCAAACTTTTTCTTTTTAATTTTTCTTATGAGTTCCTCGAAGGATTTAGCCCACTCAATTACCCCTCCCTCCAATATAGCTATGTACTTGCCTCCATACTCCTCCTGAAGTTGAGCATACGTTTTCATTTCGTTCACCAACATTATTTTGTTTCTTAGATTTAAAATACTTATCTATTTCTTGTCCAGATGTATCCTGCTGCTCACCACACCCCGCTGGTCCTGATACTTGCTGTCTCTGGAGGGATGCCCGTAAGGCAGCTCGGAAACGCTGCTCAGCGTCTCGAAACTTATCTGGCAGATTCTCATTCCCGGGTAAAGCGCAATCGGCATTTTGCCCACGTTGCTCAGCTCAATCGTTACATTGCCTTTAAAGCCGGGGTCTATGAAACCTGCAGTTGCGTGAATCAAAAGCGCAAGCCTGCCCAGGCTGCTCCTTCCGTCCACATGCGCAACCAGGTCGTCCGGAATTTCAACCCGCTCAATGGTGCTTGCCAGTGCAAACTCATTGGGATGCAGAATGAATGGCTTTTCTTGATCTGCAGTTATTGTCTCTGTGTACTCTTCAACATCATCGTGCAGCGGGTCTATGTAGCCCTTGCGCATGTGGCGGAATACCTTGAACTGATTTCCGAGCCTTAAATCTACAGAGGAAGGCTGGATCTGGACCTTGGAGTCGTCCAGAGGGGTTATCACTATTTTTCCCTGCTCCAGATATTTTTTTATGTCCCTGTCCGAGAGAATCATATCGCTTCAGCCT
>JACRMX010000003.1 GCA_016219485.1 Candidatus Aenigmatarchaeota archaeon
TAACTCTGAAGAGTTATGCAGTTTGCAGAACCTAAAGGTTCTGCAATAAACTAACATGACGTATAACTTAAAAAGGCTTTTCAGCAAGAACCAGCAAATTCCAGAATAGTTCTCTATGGCCGCCAATGAATTTTTCAGATTTTATAATGTTAAAATCTGTTTTTCCCAGCGCGCCTTCCAGCTCCTTCTGCGAAAAAAGATAATAGTATCTCTCGTAGTCGTTCCATTTTCGTGTAATTTCTTTTCCAGAAATAACTGATGAGCTTCCTCTTTCTATTTGTTTTTTAAACGCATCCTGCTCGCCATCCCAGACTGTTATCAGAACCCTGGCGCCTGGTTTAAGAATACGATAGCATTCATCCAGAACATGTTTCCAACCTGGCGTGCAATGAATGACAGCAACCGCAACTATGTTATCAAATGAATCCTTTTTGAATGGCAGGCAAGACATATCTCCCTGAACAAAAATGCAATTCTGTTTTTTCTTTGCAATCTTCAGCATTTCTATGGAGAAATCAACTGCAACTATCTTTTTGCCTGGTAAAAAATTTCTGCCAGAACCACAGCCAATATCAAGAATGGCTCCGTTCATTTTTTCTGTTAGTTCAATAACTTCTGGAAACGGTTTTTCCCTGTATTTGCTCCATTCTTCAGCGATATTATCCCAGACATGACGTTGGTCCATGATAAAGAAAGCTATGGTAAATATTAATTAGTGATGATTACTGAACGCTGATACAACGCATGAAAAAGATGCTACAAGACTTGATAAGATTTTGCGCTTTAGAGCAGATACTCTAAGTATCGGTATGCATGAATTCTGGGAACCTTTGTATATATTTCTACCTCTGGCTCGCTGCCATTACGATGAATTCGCACATAGAAATGGAGTCCCTTTCCATTCAGGCCAAGAGCTGTGTGTCTTCCTGCTTCCTGGACGTCTCCGAATTTTCTATATTCGCTCAATGACATTGTGCCTATTGTTATTTCTATTTTTTCACTCATAAAAATTCCCCGCATAAAGTAGATGCAAATCTATTTAAAGATTTCCTGTCTGACATCCCAGAAGCCGAATCCTGTTCACTCATCTTATTCTCATTCTTTCTGCTGTTTTTCGCCAGCCTTTTAATCACAAATTATATAGAAAAGGCTGTATGCTCCCACCGGGAATTTCACAGCCTGACGCTGATAGCGCGTCACCCCAAGCCAATTGACGAGCAGAGCTCGTCTGTTTTCTCTTTCCCAGGGGTTTCTTTCTTGCTAAGAAAGAAAGGCCTTTTGAACCCGAGTCTTCGGCTCGAGAGGCCGACATCCTTGACCGGATTTTCCAACCCCTTTAATATGTGCTTTGAAAAAGCCTTCTGTTTCTTTTGAACCCAGGGGCCTTTTCTTTTCAAAGAAAAGGGGCCTCTAGACTATGGGAGCATTTCTTCACACTAAGAAAATAATAGCAATGCTTTTAATGCTTTTCGCAGTCTTCGGCAAGCGGACATTCTTTGCAAACAGGCTTTTTCATGCAGTGTTTTTTTGCAAGCTCCACAAACCCTGCATGGAATTTTTTGTATACGGATACATTTTTTTCAACAGATGATTCCAGCAGATGCCTTATTTCTTCATAGCCTTCATTGCCTTTTAGTTTTCCCATTCGCTGCAATACCCTTCTTGTATACGCATCAACAGGCATGTATGGTTTGCCGTATACGTAAAGCAGAATAGAATCCGCTGTTTCTGGTCCAATGCCTTTTATTGCAAGCAGCTTTTCTCTGTCTGGATTTTTATTCTCTATGAAAAATTCGGCAAGCAGTTTAAGCCGCTCTGCTTTCTGTTTGTAAAATCCAGCAGGCTGTATGAGCTTTTCAAGCCTATTATCAGCCAAAGCAGCAACAGATCTTGCATCCTTTATTCCTGCTGCTGCAAGGTTGTCCAGAGCCTTTTCCACGTTTTTCCAGTTTGTGTTTTGCGTAAGTATGGCGCCGACACAAACCTCCCATTCCTTCGGCTTAAAGTTTCTCGTCATTGGCCACCAACCGTGCAGGTCAGAAAAATAGCTGACTAGTTCTTTGTAGATTTTTTGCATGATAAATATCCCCACTGGAAATTTTTCTTTGGGGTAAACCCTAGACCTTTCTTTTGTTCTCAAACCAACGAAAAGAAAGGGATTGGGAACGGGCGCGGAGGGATTTGAACCCCCGACCTTCTGGTCCGAAGCATCGTCCCCTAACTTTTTAGTTTTTGATCAAACTTTTTCCTAAAAAGTTTGAGCCAGACGCTCTTTTTGTCAGCCTTCTCTCTTTTTAGAGATAATTTTATTTTTTTCTCTTTTTCCCCAAGGGCTTATCCAAGCTAAGCTACGCGCCCAATTTTCTTCTGAAATTGTGCGGCAGTTCTGTTTAGTAAAACAGAACTACGCGCCCAGGAATAAATGCGCTCAAACAAACTTAAAAGCATATTTTCATATTTATTTCTATGGATATAATGAAGGTGCTGAAAGACATGTCCCCTGAAATTGACAGGGCAATAGAAAAATATATTCCAAGAAAGTATGACAAAAAGCGTCTGGAGTTTGCACTAGGCAAGCCTTCTTATAAATATAATATGGATGCGCCAAACAAAGCAGTGGCTAAACCTATATGGAATTTGCTGGACAGGGGCGGCAAACGCTGGAGGCCTTGCCTGATGATGTTTGTATGCGAAGCGTTTTCCGGAGAATGGAAAAGGTTTGTGGATTTCGCAGTAATACCAGAAGTCATACACAATGGCACGCTTCTTGTCGATGATATTGAGGACGGAAGCGAGCTGAGAAGGGGCAAGCCCTGTGTGCATAAAATATTCGGCGAGGATGTTGCAATCAATGCAGGCAATGCGATGTACTTTCTTCCGCTGCTCGTGCTTATGAAAAACAGAAGCAGGCTGGATAAAGACCGCATTATAAGAGCTTACGAGATTTACACGCAGGAGATGATAAACATTTCATTCGGCCAGGCAATGGACATTGCATGGCATAAAGGCATTGCAAACGCAGACAGCATAACTGAGGAAGAGTATCTGCAGATGTGCGCATACAAGACAGGAACGCTTGCACGAATGGCTGCAAAGCTCGGTGCGCTGATAAGTGGTGCTGATGAAGATGCAATGGAAAAAATAGGCAGGCTTGCAGAAAGCATAGGCGTGGCTTTTCAGATACAGGACGACATACTTAACATTGCACCTTCAGAAGGCTGGGGAAAGGAAACAGGCGAGGATATAACAGAAGGCAAAAGAACGCTGCTTGTTATTCATACGCTAAAAAAGGCAGGAAAAGACAAAAAAAGACTGCTGAAAATTCTCACTATGCATACAAAAGACAAAAAAACAATAGAAGAGGCGATATCGCTAATAAAGAAACACGGTTCAATTGATTATGCGACAGTTGCTGCAAAGAAAATCGTTACAGAGGCATGGAAGGATGCAAACGCAGTTCTGCCTGAAGGCCGGGCAAAGGATAAAATCAAAGCATTGGCTGATTTTTCCATTGAACGCGAAGTTTGAATTTTTATATATAAATGTAAAAAGAAAGTTTAATTATGAAAGGCATCACACAAGCCTTTTTCTCCCGAGAAAAACGAAAACGAAGAGACGCATTGAAAATGCGTCAATCGGCTGGAAAAAGAGGGAATAGAATCTATTATTCAGGAAAACAAAAAGGCATCACGCCAGTTATCGCTATTGTTCTTCTTTTGATGATTACCATAGCCATCGTAGGGTTTTCCTTTACGTTCCTCTCTGGCATGTTCCAAACCACGACTGAGACTACAGGAAAGCAGATTGCACACCAGCTTGGCGCCATGTCATCGTGCATGCAGATTGATTCAATCTATGGAAACAATGTTTACATAAGAAACTGCGGTTCAGGCTCGCTGTACAATTTCAGCGTTTACGTTGATGGTAAAAATATAGCAGTGCAAAATCCTAGCCTAGTTATAGGAGAAAATGGAATAGGCAAAATTATATTATCAGAAGGCTTCGCCGGCGAAAAAATTAAGGTCAGCTCATCCTCAGCCAGCATTGAACAAAAAGCGCCAGCCATATCTGTCTATATCTCAGAAGGTGAGAATGAAAAATTCTCAAATGGCGGGCGTTGTTCGCCTGACCTGTATGTGCTAGAAAACAAAAAGGTGAGGTTTTTTGTTGCATTGCCACCCATTCATGCTGGTGATTGCTCTTCGGGTTCCTACCCTGAGTTTTCAGGAACTCCCATGCGCATATGGACAAAAAATTCTGACTCACCGAGCTACAGGAAAGACAGTACTGTTATAGACGATACTCTCCTTATGATACCATCAACAGTAATCAACAACAGGAATAATTTTTATGCAATCGAAAACGGACTTGAAATACAATTCAATCAGCAGGGCAATATAAAGCCAAAAGCAAGGTACACGATGTCAGAGAATTCCAACTATGTTAAAGTCGAGCTCAGGGCAGAAAACGTAGGCACATCAGCAGCAACTGTGAGACTATACTGGTACGGTGATCAGGATGGCGCAGGAACATGCCATTTCCAGTCTGGATTGCAGGGTAGTTGTAGTACAGCCGATCTTGGATTAAACCATGGCGAAAAATGGCTTGCAGAGTGGACAGCAAAAAATGACATAATGGGATATATTGTCCAGACTGGTGAAGTTGAAATTTACGCCAACTATGAGAGCGTTAGAGTTGAAGAGACATCTTCAACAACTCTGCAGCCAGGAGAAACGCATACGTTTGTTTTCTACATAGTGTCTGACTTTAAAGGGCCTGCTGGCAACGAATGGAAACCTATACAGGACACGTATAATAATTTAATTTAAAAATCTATTATTTTTAAATGTGAACTACCCGCCACTACATTGGAAAAAACAAAGTTTTTTCCATGCATAGAAAAGCTTTGCTTTTCTATGAAGTGGTGGCATCAAAGCCTGTCAGAATTCTATCAGCTTTTTCTGCTCTTTTTCCGCCTTTATTGTCCTGGCAGTTATCCAGCTTGAGCGCACAAAGTCAGGAAACGAGCCATTGCTGCTAAACCATTCTCTTAGAAATTTTATTGTTGCCGGGTCTGATGAATAGCCTGTGCCACGAAAGCCGTAGCGCTGGCGAAGCCTTTCTATCTCCTTGTCTCTGTTTACTTTTGCTATCACAGAGGCTGCAGAAACAGGCGGGTGATTCTTGTCTGCAAAGTTCTCGCAGATGATTTTGCAGTCAAAGCCAAGCCCTGTTTTTATTTTCCTGTGAAAACCGTCAACATTGGCTTCTATGGCGTCTATAATTACCATGTCAGGCTCTGTGATTTTTATGATAGCCTTCATGGTTTCTATTTCTATGCGGTTAAGATTGGTCTTTGTCCTCAGTCTATCTATATCCTGCGCAGAAATCGATGAAAGACTGACATCAAGCGCAAGCTTTTCAAGCTCTGGTAAAATGGATTCGCGCTGCTTTGCTGTCATCATTTTTGAGTCCCGGACGCCTGTTTTTCTGAGATGTCTTATGTTTTTTTCTTCTATTACATAGCCGCACATCACAAGCGGACCGACAACAGGGCCTAACGGCGATTCATGAGTTCTTGCTCATAAATCTCTACCGGCCTCATCGATCCCTAAAATCTTCAAATACCGGTCACCTCCTTCCACAACGATTGCAGGCCATTTTTTATTTTCTTAAAAATAATGCCAGGAATCTCATCCTCTACCACATGATGCAAAAATAGACAGAACTATAGCTCCAAAGAATATAAAATAAAATTAACAAGTTTCTGTTACTTTGTTTGCCAGCCCTGTTACCTTTATGCTATCGCCAGTTGCACAGAACGATGTTTTGGTGCAGCTTGCTATTCCGCCTGCTGCTATTGTTGCAGAGCTCCATGTACAGTTTGAAAGAACACTATTTACATAAACAACGAGTATGCTGGTATTAAGCGAAGCTGAGCCTGTATTCCTTACTGCAACGCCGCCTGCATAGACATTGTCTATGGATATCGTGCTTGCAAGCGCGCCTGTCTGGCTCTGGGTCTGCTCCTCTGTCTTCTCTGTAGCTATTCCAAGAATCTTCTGGAAGAAGCCGAATACAAATCCGACGATGGCAACTGTTATCAGCAACAAAAGCACTACTGCCACCACTGGAGTGATTCCTTTCATGTAAATAAATATGCAACAGCTGCTTATAAAGGTTTCAGCGGATGCTTAGCACAAACTTCCAGATATATGGAATCAGAAGCAATATCAGTAGCATTGACACGATAAGCAGCATCCCTCTTTTCCATCCTTCCCTTTTAAAGCCAAAAGCAAGGCCTATGAAAAGCCCGCCAAAATGCGCAGCATAGGATATGTTACCGGTTCCCTGGATAAACCCTATGGCATTATAAAGCGAATACATTACCCCAAGCAGCGCCAAAGGCACGGGTATGAAAAACGGGTAAAGGGAAAGGTCAAAGGGCCTGACTATCATGCCTAGCCCTACCAGCGCGAAAATGCCTGCACTTGCTCCTATTGCAACTGTTTCAGAAGAATAAAAAAACAGCGATACGAAATCTCCAAAAAATGCGCCAGTGAAAAACAGCGCCAGCATCTTCAGCATGCCAAGCTCTGATTCCACAGCAGCGCCAAAGAAGAACAGCACAAGTATATTTGACAGCAGATGCTCCAGCGAACCATGCAAAAATATGGAAGTCAGGAGTATCCACGGCCGTGTGGCAACAGCCTCACCGGAAAAACCATACTCCCCGAAGAACTGACTGTAGTCGGAAACGAAAAATACGGTGTAGACAAAGCCTGCTATGCACAAAAAAATAAGAAAAAGCGTAAGCCTCATGCTGTTTCCTTTATCATAGGCTGGATAAAAAGATTTTATAGAAAAAACATATGGCGTTGCATCAGTACTCTGCATCTGCAAACATTGTTTTTGGATAAATTTGGCTATCCACACGAGAATAAATGTTCCCAATGGCACCAGTGAGCTCTTTTGAGCCAACTGCGCATAAATAACTATACTATTCAAAATATATTAGATAAAATAGAAATGCTTTTTAAACGGTTACGTGATTAGTTTATATTCAAAAATTCAAAAATTTGCTTTTTTCCCTTGGACAAGGAAAATCGCATAGAACGCGAATGGACTTTGAACGAGAACTAGACAACTTCTATTTGATGGACTGGACTTTTGGACTAAAGGAGCATTGTTGCCTTATATTTAAAGGCTTTTCGATGCTTAAAAGGATATTTTCGGAGATATATGTTTCCGGGAAACAAAGGAGGGGGTTAGATGAATGAACTTAAATTTGACAACGTGAACGGTGAGTTCGATGCCCACAAAGCGCGAATTCTCGTTCTAGGAGCAGGAGGAGCAGGTTGTAACACCGTTACGAGGCTCAGCGAAATAGGAATATGCGGCGCAAACATAATTGCCTTCAATACAGATGCAAAACACCTTTCAATCACCAAAGCTGAAAAGAAGATACTTATCGGAAAGGACCTGACAAGAGGCTTGGGAGCAGGTGGTTATCCTGAAATAGGCAAAAACGCTGCGTTGGAAAGCAAATCGGAGATCAAAGAAATTCTGAAGAATGTGGACCTGGTATTTATCACGTGCGGTCTTGGTGGCGGTACTGGTACAGGTGCTGCACCTGTGGTAGCAAAGGTTGCGAAGGAAGAGGGCGCAATAGTAATCGGAGCTGTTACACTGCCTTTCAAGCTTGAGGGAGCGAGAATCGTAAAAGCAGAAGAAGGTCTGGCACGATTAAGGGAAGTCAGCGACACGGTAATAGTAATAGAAAACCAGAAACTCTTGAAATTCGCTGGTGAGATGCCGCTGAAAAAAGCCTTTGAAGTAGCAGACGACCTGATAGCCACGATGATAAAGGGCATAACAGAAACCATCAGTGAACCATCGCTTGTTAACCTTGACTATGCAGACGTAAGGGCTGTTATGAAATCAGGCGGTGTTGCAGCAATTGGCGTTGGCTACGCAGAATCACAGCACAGGGCACAGGAAGCAGTAGCAAAAGCTTTGAACCATCCATTGCTGGAAGTAGACTACGCAGGCGCAAAAGGAGCCCTTATCCAGGTTATAGGCGGAGAGGACATGAAGCTGGATGAGATTGGTGTAATAGGAGAAACTGTCTGCAAGGAACTTGACCCAGAATCCCAGGTAATATGGGGCGCTAGAGTGATACCTAAATTCGAAGGCATACAGGTCATCACCATTGTAACAGGCGTAAAGAGCCCATACATACTCGGGCCTGTGCAGATGGAAGAGGTTGAAAGAGCTTCAGAAAGCAGGGTTTCCAGGGAACTGGGAATCGAGATCATAAGATAGAACAGTAAATCAGTGGGCTCTGCCCACTGTCGGTATGCAAGAAGCATACCGTTATGCTGACACGGGAAAATATGACATCAATACGGTATCATATTGGTTAAAAAGGAAGCACCACACCTCCTTTTTTTAACCACACCCCAATCAAATCGGCAGCTGAAACCAGATGATGATCAGGGCAGATGCTCATCCTGCCCTCATTGATCTAATTTTGGCTGCCGCATTTTTCTTTTTTACAGTAGATAAAGTATGGAATACTTTACAAGCAGAACCTTTGGTTCTGCTGTACATTAGAATACCTTTGGTATTCTATGTATCAGAAAGCTATGCTTTCTGAATACACCAAAAGCTTCGCTTTTGGTTGTATCTCTGCATCAAATTCCTCAGAAAATTCATTCCAAAGGAATTTGCTTGTGATCAGAATTCCACCAGCCTGTTGACTGGCAATAATTATTAATAGATAATTTTTCCAGCAATATTTTCAGACTTCAAAGGTAAGTATCTTCGTATCCAGGTCTTCTAACCTGAATTTATAATAAGTTGGGTCCGTCCTTCCATAATCTCTCTGAAACCTTACAAACTCTCCGGTCTCATCTCGTTCTAAAAAAACTTCTTCAATGGTAGGATCCCATGGGGCATATTTTATTCTCCCTTCTGGCCTGTATTCTATCCATTGAACACCATCAAGTCTCCTGTATGTTATTCTCCATAAAAAATCGTAAACATCTTCGTCTATGGAATAGTGTGAGCCTGGATAGTCTGAAAAAGAATCTGAATCTGTGATGCCAAACATGGTAAATAATTTCCTTCTAAAATCTTTGAAATCGGATGTATCCCATACGTTCTTTTCTTGTCTATTATCACTCTGCATTGGACGATATATTCTTAGCAAATAATATCGTGCTAACTGTCCAATAGGTTCATCGCTCTGTATCAGACAATATAATCCTACTAACTGTATAATATCTTCTGTAGGCAATTCTCTACTTTCTCTTAATAAGCCTTTTTCATGGGAATAAGAAAAAGTTACACTCAAATCTGGATGCCCTTCACATCCATCGCTATGCCCATGCTCATATAAATATAGAGTTATCCCTTTCATAATAATTTAATTTTACAGGTAAAAATATAAAGCAGCTTCTATGATTGCTTTTTCTACTTAAGAAACTGCTACAAGCAAATCGCTTCTCTATGAATTCTTGAGCGATTCATTAGAATTGCAAAGCAATTCATTAGAAATTCCGAAGGAATTTCTATGCACAGGAACGCAAAGCTTTCCTGATGCTATGCATGGAAAAAACTTTGTTTTTTCCAATGTGATGCATAAGATAAAGTTATAAACTTTATCTTAATGAAATGATTTTGCGGATTTGATTTTCAGTGGTACATGAAATCCAGCACCATTTCTATTATCATCAGGATGCCTATGAGACTGAGAAGCAGTGGCGCTACTGTCTCGCCAGCAAAGCCCCTGGTTATCAGGTATATGGCTACTACCAGCATAAGAATGCTCACAGCTATTTTTATTAGCACCATAGTTATCGGGTTATTCTTATGTATTGCTGGTTTTTAAGCTTTAGCTAATTTTTTTATCCTGCTGATATGCCGCTCGTCGTTGCTGAATTCTGTACCAAGCCATGCGTAAACAATGGATTTTGCCTTGTCCTCTGTTAGTTCGCGGCTGCCAAGGCAGAGAACATTGGCATCATTGTGGCTGCGGCTCGTCACAGCTGTGCTTTCATTCCAGCAGAGCGCTGCGCGCGCGCCAAGCCTGTTGGCAGCCATTGCCATGCCGATGCCTGTACCACATATCAGTATAGCGCGCTCGCGCATGCCAGAAACAACGCTGGCAGCTATGTCCGGGTAGTCCACAGGCTTTGTACTGTCTGTCCCGTAATCGTTGCATTCATGACCCCATTCATTCAGCCAGAGCTTCACTTTTTCCTGGAGCTGATAACCTGCGTGGTCAGCGCCAAGTGCTATGTGCATAGTGCTATCCACCTGCTAAACTTTTAATAATTCATCTGCAATAATAACATAATGCCTGTTTCAGTTGAAAAAGTTGCAAAGGCAGCGCGCCTCAATCTCACGCCTGACGAAAAAAAGCGCTTCCAGAAAGATATGGATAGCATCGTTGAAGCATTCTCGCTGCTGGACGAAGTCAAAGCTGACTGCGAGCCCAGCTTCCAACCTCTTCCTGTAAAGGGTACGCTGCGCAGCGACAGCGAAGAAAAAAGCCTTTCACAGAAGGACGCGCTGGCAAACACAAAGCACAAGGAGCGCGGATATTTCAAAGGCCCGAGGGCTGTTTAGATGAGCTATCCTGGTTCGTGGCAGTCTTGAGCTATCCCGGTTAGTTGCAGTCTCCATGTTTACGCTACTAAGCGATAATGATTAAACTTAAATGCTTTGCTGTTATAAAATTCTGCATGGCAATAGAAACGCCGACAATGGTAACTGTTTCAAGAATAGAGATTTACGGAGTGGGAAGGCTGTTAGGATTAAAGAGATACGGCCCACACGTATTGGAAGGTCAGATAGGCACGGGCATAACAAATTTTGGTTCTAAGTTAAGTGATACAATCAGTAGAGAAATAACTTTGGCTGACCAAAACACTCTTTTTCAGGCATATCTTATGCACAAATTCTGCAAAATGCAGCTTCCGGATAATATGAGGGGCGTTGTCTACAGGCTGTTTGATAAGCCGGGAAGCGGTAATAAGACAAGCGATGTTGTTGATTACAACAAAGGCGACACAGGCATGAAGAGGGCCAAGGATACGGACAGGCGTGTCCTATGGGTCAGGGGCGTAGGCGAATTCTATCGAGACGAAGACGGCAGTGTAATATACAAAATGCGGGATGATGGGCATGAATTTTATAAAATACTTCCCTGCACGGGCTTTAATGAATGGACATGTGACGGTGGATGGGATCCGGAAACAGGGTTTGCATTCTCAACCAACCCAGACAGAAAAGCTGCTGTCAGGACATGGACAAGCAAAGGTTTCCCAGAAAATTTTGCAGAAGAGATGGTATCATACTCATATACAACAAATGAAGGTGAAGGTGTCGCTGGCGTTGGCCGCAGATATTTCGTCGGTGACGATGGTCGTTTCAGCGTCTTCGCGGGCTGGATTCCCGGGGAGTGGGATCACAACATCGGCTCGTTCCCGCGAGTAGGTCGCCGAGCGGAGCGAGGCACGCCGCAAGAACGTGATGCTACAACCGAAACGAACATGGGCTAATTTCATTGGTTAATTTCTTTTATAAATATTATCCGATAATTCTTAGTTATGGGTTATAATATTTCTGTTTCAGAATTTCTCGAAAGCCGGGACATAGACTACGGGGATTTTGTTGCCTATGTCAATGCTGAAACCAGGCGGCTGAACAGCAAGCTTTTCTTTTTTCAGTCAGTATGCGAGCTTAAGACTGTAGAACAGAACGGAAAGCTTTCTGGCCTGCCTGTGTCTGTAAAGGACTGCATATGCACAAAAGGCATCCAGAGCAGTGCCGGCTCTGCCATACTGGAAGGCTACAAGCCACCTTTTGACGCCACTGTTGTTTCTGCCATAAAGAACGAAGGCAGCCAGATCCTTGGCAAAACCAACCAGGATGAATTTGGCTTTGGCACGTTTTCTGTAAACTCAGGCTATGGCGTACCTAAAAATCCTCTTGACCCTGAGCGCACATGCGGAGGAAGCAGCGGCGGCGCAGGCGGAATAACAGCTGCTGCAACGTTTCCGCACATAGCGCTTGCTGAGAGCACAGGCGGCTCAATATCATGCCCTGCTTCATTCTGCGGTGTTGTTGGGCTTACGCCGACTTATGGTCTCGTTTCGCGCTATGGCCTCATAGATTATGCCAACAGCTTAGACAAGATCGGGCCTATGGGAAAAACCGTGGACGATGTTGCTCTTATGCTTTCCATAATAGCAGGGTATGATGAAATGGACTCAACATCGCTGCCAGAGAAACAGAAGCATTACAGCACAGAAGGCGGAATAAAGGGCATGGTAATTGGCGTGCCCAAGGAATATTTTGAAAACGTGGATGAGCAGGTCAGCAAAAGCGTGTGGAACACAATAAAGAAAATGGAATCAGCTGGCGCATCGTATGTAGAAATATCACTGCCAAGCACAAAATACGCGCTTTCAGCTTATTATATAATTGCAACAGCTGAAGCGTCCACAAATCTGGCCCGTTACTGCGGACTGAGATATGGCTTGCATAGCGAACTCAAGGAAGGGCAGAGCTTCAATGAATACTATGCAAAAACAAGGAGCGCAGGCTTTGGAGAAGAAGCAAAACGCAGAATTATACTTGGAACATTCGCAAGGATGTCAGGCTACCGTGACCAGTACTACATGAAAGCGCTGAAGGTTAGAACGCTGGTGATAAACGAATTCAAAAAAGCATTCAAAAAATGCGATCTTCTAGCTGCGCCAACCATGCCCATAACAGCGCCTAAATTTTCTGACATTCAAAAATTAACGCCACTGGAAAACTATCAGATGGATGTGCTCACTGTGCCGCCCAATCTGGCAGGCATTCCGATGCTTTCAGTGCCATGTAGTTCTGGAAAGCTGCCTGTCGGCATGCACCTCATGGCAGACTACCTGCAAGAAGAGCGCCTGTTGAAAGCTGGCAAAGTTGTGGAGGCTGTGAAATGAAATTCAAAGAAGGAAAAATAATTGAAAAATTCAAAGCAGACGGAAAGGAAATAATTTTCAGGTTTCCGAAGAAATCTGATGCCAATAGGCTGAGGAAATACATCAATGAACTCATAGATGAAAAGGCCTACATTGGCAAGCAGAAAAAAGTCACAAAAAAACAGGAAATTGAGTATGTTAAAAATAATCTGAAAGAAATTCGCAAGAAAGAGCGCATAGAAATCATAGCTGAACATGATGAAAAAATAATCGGAAATTCAAGCATATGGAAAAGCAGATTAGGCTACAGGGAAATGGGCATAGGAACAAAACTGCTTGAGCTTCTGATATCCATGGCAAAAAAAGAGCTCAAAGCCAGAATAGTCAGGCTGGATGTTTATGCAGACAATCCACGAGCAAAGCATGTTTATGAGAATATAGGATTCAGGAAAATTGGTCGCATACCCAAAGGCTGCAAGCGCCAGAATGGAAGATACTACGATGATATAATCATGATTAATGAGGTGTGGAAATGATAAAAATAGGGCTTGAAATTCACTGCGCGCTGTCGTGCACAAAAACAAAGCTGTTCTGCGGGTGTCCGAACAGGGTCGTGGGCGAGCCAAACACAATAACATGCCCTGCATGTCTCGGCCTTCCAGGAAGCAAGCCCCGTGTGAACGCTGCAGCAATAGAAGCAGGGATAAAGATAGGGCTGGCGCTGAACTGTAAATTTCCCAAAGAAATTTTCTTTTCTCGAAAACAATACTTTTACAATGACCTGCCGAAGAACTTCCAGATAACGCAGTATGAAATACCGCTTGGAAAAGACGGGTTCTTTGAAACCCAGGAAAAGAGGATAGGAATAACAAGAATACACCTGGAAGAGGACCCGGGCAAAATCATTCACGCAGGAGGGGATATGATAAAGGCTGACTACACGCTCATAGACTACAACCGCTCTGGTGTTCCGCTGTGCGAAATCGTTACAGAGCCTGACCTGCGCTCTGCACAGGAGGCGCGCATCTTTCTCGAAGAGCTTTCAAGAGTTTTGGAATATCTGGAAGTTTATGACTCTGGACGTGAAGGTGCATTGCGCGTGGACACAAATGTCTCTTCAGGAAGCGAAAGGGTTGAAGTCAAGAACATATCTTCTTTCAGGGATGTTGAAAAGGCGATTGAATATGAAATAAAGAGGCAGGCAAAAATAATAGAAAAAGGCAGCAAGGTTGTACGGGAAACGCGCGCATGGAATGGCAGCCAGACCGTCTCGCTGCGGGAAAAAGAGGCTGAAGAAGAGTATGGTTACATATTTGAGCCGGACCTCACAAGAACAGCAATAGACGAGAAGGCTGTAAAATCGCTGAAAAAAACGCTTCCGGAAATGGCAGCTGACAAAGTAAAGCGGTACCAGAAAGAATTCAGGCTTTCCAGAGAAACCGCAGAGTCCATAACATCTGACCTGCATCTGGCGCGCATGTTCGAAACAGTGGTAAAGGATGTCGAACCGAAGCTTGCAGGAAGCTGGCTTGCTGTGCAGGTGCCAAAAACGCTAAACTACAATAACCTCAGAATAAAAGACAGCGGACTCAGACCAGAGCACCTGATTAAGTTATTAAAGCTTGTAGAACATGAAAAGATAACTGAGAAGACGGCAGAAGAAACCCTGCGAAAGATAGTGCTTAATCCACAGGACCCTGAAAATCTTGTAAAGGACATGGCAAAGATATTCGATAAAAAAGAACTCGAGGATGCTGTCAACGAAGTCCTGGCAAGCCATCCAAAGGCTATCATTGACTTCAAAAGCGGCAAAAAAGAGGCTTTAAACTTTTTAATGGGCCAGGTCATGAGAAAGACAAAAGGAAGAGGCGACTCTGCGACAATAAGGGATATTTTAAAAAAGAGGTTGTAATAATGTCAGCACCATATAAAAGAGGATACCACCACACAAAATCCAAAGGTCAGGAATCCCATGTAAACTGCCAGTTCTGCGGCAGGACTGTTCCGAGATGGAAAACCTTTACCTCGTACAGGGGATTCAGGCTTAATGACCCTGTTTTGAGAAAGCAGATAGACAGGCGGTTTGTTTCGTCCTTTGTGCGAAAGATGTACGTCTGCCCTGCCTGCGCAAGGCACCGCGGAATAGTGAAGGTTGGTAGAAGCAGAAAATCCAGAGCCACGAAATACTGATTTCTATTTCCAGTAGATAAAGTGGAATAGATGACTTTGAAATCTTGCATTCCACTAGTCTATAGGACTAGTGGTGGAATGCGGGATGCAAGAACCACTGTAACATTGTAATGTTCGGAAAGCCTACTTTCCGACATGTCAGAAAGCTTTGCTTTCTGAACATAGCAGCATTTTGATGAGTTCGGGATGCCACTGGTCTGTTGACCAGTGGTTCTTCACAAACCCCGTTTTTTTACAATACGCATGTAGTTTTTTTCTCTTTCCCCCTGAAATATAAGGGGAAAGAGAAAAAAACGTTCTGACAAAACATTAGGAAAGCGAGGATTTTCTGATAAATTCCTTCAGAACTCGGAAGGAATTTGTTTGTCCAGTAAAAGATAATTTATATAGAACCCGCGCTATTTATTTATTATGCGCAGTGAACAAACGCCTATGCTTAAAAAAATAAAATCCATGCGCGGCGTTCTTTACAGAAAAATCATGGAAAGAAGGAAGCCGCCTGAGCCTGCTGCAGAAAAATCAAGGGCAGGCACAATGCTTGAAATTATGAGAAAAGGCCATGAAAGAAAGCAGGCTAAAAAGTCGAAAAAAACCAGGCGCGTTTACCCAAAATTCAGGGTAGAAGAACGCGAAAAGTTTATACTCTCCTCGTGGAACAAAAGCAGGCCAATGATATATCCGCTCATAAAGCCCTATGCGTACACCAATATACGATGGAACCCTGCGGAAAACGCGGTTGTTTATAATCTGATTGAGCCCAACCTGACGCCAAAAGAATCAGAAATGCTTCATAAAATCAAAGAAGGGCTTGTTCAGGTGATAAACGTAAGCCTTGACAAAGTAAAGAAATCCGGGGAAATGATGGGTTTTCTTGAGGAAAGCGTCCAGAGCCTGCTGGATGACTATGGCTATGAGCTCGGTGATGACCAGTACCTGAAAATAATGTACTATGTATACAGGGATTATACAGGGCTGAACGAAATAGAGCCTCTGCTGAATGACCCGTACATAGAAGACATTTCATGCGATGGCGTAGAAACGCCTATATTTGTGGTGCATCAAAAACTCGGCTCGCTGAAAACAAACATAGTGTTTGAAGAGGACAAAAAGCTGAAGGAATTTGTCGTAAAGCTTGCTGAGCGTTGCGACCGCTACATAAGCTACGCTGAGCCGCTGCTTGATGGCTCTCTTCCGGACGGAACAAGAGTGCAGGCTTCGCTTGCAGGCGATGTCACAACAAGAGGCCCTACTTTTTCAATAAGAAAATTCCCTGAAAAGCCTTTTACCCCTGTGGATATGCTCAAACTTGGAACTGCTTCTCCGGAGATGCTTGCATATCTCTGGTTTGTGGTTGAAAATGGGGCAAACATTCTTATAGCTGGCGGCACAGCAACAGGAAAAACAAGCTTCCTGAATGCGATATCACTGTTCATCAACCCTGAATCCAAGATAGTAAGCATAGAAGACACGAGGGAGCTGAACCTGCCGCATGAAAACTGGGTGCCAGGCGTTTCAAGAATAGGATTTGTTGGTACGAAGGTTGGTGAGGTAAGCATGTATGACCTGCTCAGGGAAAGCTTCAGGCAGAACCCGGATTACCTTATAGTAGGAGAAGTCAGGGGCAGGGAAGCTTCTGTAATGTTTCAGGGAATGGCATCAGGGCATATCAGCATATCAACCATGCACGCAGGCGATGTTGATGACGTCATTAAAAGGCTTATAACAAGGCCAATAAGCCTGACACCTTCGCTCATAGAAGTTCTTGATATAGTAATCCTGATGGTCCACGCCAGGGAAAAGGGGAAATCAGCAAGAAGGGTCAAAAAAATAGTTGAAATTGAAAGCGTCTCTGAAAAGGGGGAGATACGCTCGCATGACATTTTCAACTGGAACCCTGTATCAGACAGCTTTGAATATTCGGGCGATTCAAAAGTCCTGAAAAAGATGTCTGAAGAAAAGGGTATTTCAATGGAGGGCATAATCAAAGTGATAGATGAAAGAAAGGATGTTCTCACATGGCTTGTCCAGCAGGACCATAAAGACTGGAAAGAGGTTGTGAGGCATATGATAGAATACATCAATAAACCGGAAAAAATGATGGAAAAAATAAGAGGCTCCTGAATGTACAAAAAAATGGTAAGGCGGTTTTCCAGATTTGGGCTGAAATACTTTTCAAACTACATGAGCCCGCTCAAGGAGGAAATAAAGCAATCAGACATAGGCACTGTGTATGAAATTTATGTCGGAAAAATGTTTTTCTTTTCCTTGATCTCCTCTATCCTTATATTTATTTACGCTATTGCTATCTTCACGCTTATCGGCAGGTTTAGCCTGCTTATCTCTTCAGTCTCCGGCCTGCTGATGGCTGTGATATCATTTTTTGCGATACTGACTATTTTCCACTCATACCCGTTCCATCTCTCAGCCAACAAAAAATTGAGCATAGATTCCAACCTGCCTTTTGCGATGAATCACGCAGCAGCTATCGCAGCAAGCGGCGCACCGCCTTCTGTCTTATTCAGGCTGCTCATGGCAGTGCCTGAATACGGACAGATTTCAAAAGAGTCCGGCAAAATAATAAGAAACATAACAGTTTTTGGCATGGACACAGTCTCTGCGATAAGGGATGTTGCTGACAGGACGCCGTCAACCGAGTTTCGCCAGTACCTTTATGGAATAATTTCAACCATAGAAACCGGCGGCGACCTGAAATCTTATCTGGAGGGCACTGCAAAAGATGCGCTGTTCGCTTACGAGCTTAAGAGGGAGAGATTTTTGAATACATTAACCACATATGCTGATTTTTATACCAGTGTACTTATAGCAGCGCCTCTGTTTTTCGTATCCATTTTATCGATGATGTCACTCGTAGGAGGCCAGGTACTTGGCATGGACATAACAACTGCAATGAGACTGGGCATATATCTGGTAATTCCACTGCTGAATATAGGGTTCATTTTATTCGTGCACTATACCCAACCTTCGGTGTAAAAAATGAAAATGAGAACAATTACGCTTTTGAGCATTGCTGCGGGAAGCATTATATTTATAATAAACTACCGGTTTTTTCAGCACTACGAGCATATTTTCATGGCTTTAAACATAGTGGCAATACTGATAGCGCTGGTACTTCCGCTGGGAATGAAGTATGAGCAGTTCAGCAGGATTAAAAAGATTGAAACGCTTTTCCCTATTTTTCTGAGGGACATAACAGATAATATCAAAAGCGGCATGACCCTGCCGCAGGCGATAAGGGCGTCAACATCAAACAACTATGGCGTGCTTACGAATCATGTCAAGGAGCTGAGCGCAAAGATAGAATGGGGCATATCATTTGAAAATGCCCTGAACAATTTTGCAGAAAGGGTGGGAAGCAACGTTATAAAAAGGACTGTGCAGTCCATAATAGAAGCGCACGAGTCAGGCGGCACCATTGACAGCGTACTTGAAGTTGTTGCTTCTTCTGTGCAGGAAATAGAAAAAATAAACAAAAAGAGGGCAACAAGAATCTATTCCCAGATGCTGAACGGCTATTTCATATACTTCATATTTCTCGGTGTAATGTATGCCATGACACATTTTCTGCTGCCAGCGTTTCAGTTCGCGGGGTCGCAGGCAGGGATACAGGAAATATTCAACGAAATGTTCAGAAACCTTGTCGTGATTCAGGGTATTTTCGCAGGCCTGGCAATAGGCAAAATGGCTGAAGGCACTATAACAGCAGGGTTCAAACACTCGTTCTTTCTTGTTGTAATGGGATATTCTGTGTTAACGCTGTTGTGACCTGAGCTTTAAATAGCGTGAGAAATAATAGTATATCATTGATAATCACTTAAGTGATTATCATATAAATGATTAAATGATTCTATGGATCATGATGCATGTGAGGGTGTAATAGAAAAATGGCTCGTTGAAAAAGGCTATGCGTGCTTTAACAATGCATCGATAGGTGGAAAATTTCCTGATATTGTAGCCTTGAAGGATGGGAAACTGATAGCAGTAGAAGTTAAGAACAATGCTCTTGAGATTCCCGTTGCATTGGGGCAGTGCTTATTCTATCTGGTCGAGGCAAATGAAGCATACATAGCTATACCCTATCAAGAACACGCTCTTATTTCTGATGGTACATTGGAGGTGTTGAAATCAAACAGCATAGGATTACTGGGATGCAGCAAAAGTGATGTTAAAATAATTTTGAAGGGGGATTTTAAAAGAAAAAATAATTCTGCGTTTATTGATTCGCTACGCAACCGAACGCAAAAAAACAGGACAAAAATAAAAAATAGCCAAGAATTTATGAAAAAAATTAAAAGGGCACTATTAAAACAACCAATGACCGTGGAAGAAATAAGCAGATGCTTCAATATAAACAGAGCCACTGCTTCCAAGTACCTTGCTGTCATGGAAATGGGTGGATTAATCAAATGCAGGATGATTGGAAATGCAAAGCTGTTTTCGGTGGTGAAGAAATGAAAACTGAGAGTTTTGAAAAACCATCAGCTCGTGGACAACTGAATAGGTATGAGAAAAAGTTAGAAACTTTTTCTATGTTGGGCTATGCCCGACACATGGAAATCCTATGGATTTCCAATGTACATGGAAAAGGCTGTGCCTTTTCCAATGTTTTGTCAGAACGTTTTTTTTCTGCTTTCCCCTCGATATTCAGGAAGAAAGAGAAAAAACCGATTTTAATAAAGAGTTTTTCAAAGTCCTCAATCTTTATTATTATAATTTTAATGCTGGTGCTGCTAAGCGGGTGCATAGAGACAGGGCATCCGATAGTAGAAATAGACGTAAAGTATGGAAAACACAAAATATATGGCGAAAATAACAACGTAGTTGCTACCTATGAAATTAAAAAGGGTAAAAACGGAGACGATGTAGAAATATACGCAGAGAATTATGGTCATGTCAAAATAAACGGGATGAAAGGAAATCCTAAAAAAATGCATGTACAAGCAGGGCTTGCTGATTTTAATACACCAATAATAGCAGTCAACGAATCTGTGACATTTGAAAAAGCCGAGATAACTCTGATGAAAACAGGGTTTGTAAACAAAATATTTTATTGTTCCGGATGGAATATGGAACAATTTAGTTGTTCAGAATGGGTAAAAACCAACCTAAGTCTTGTTGCCAATAGCACGCACATTGTTTTCACTGTAGACCATTTCACAGCCTATGCCGGCGGTGTTGGTTACGAGTCAAACCTGACTGTATGGGATGATAGCGATGAAAAAGCTGTAGGCGAGAACCAGAATGTTTATTTCTATGCAAACTTCACTAATGCGACGTCTGGTAAACCGATAAATGGAACAGGTGTGAACTGTTCGATTGCATTCGGTGAACAAAAAGAAATGCGATGGAATGCCACCTCTTTGTTGCACGAATACAACACGTCGTTCTCTGCCCCAGGAACATTTAGCTGGAATGTTACGTGCAATGGAACATCTTTGGGTTATGATTTTTTGAATACCACTGATACCGTCCTGATATTGGACACAACCAACCCTGTTGTAAATATACAGCTGCCGCTGAATGCAACTAATATGACAACTCAGGGCATAAATTTTACAGCAACAGATAACGTAGCTGTAGACAAATGCTGGTATTCACTGGGTGCTGGAAATACAAGCCTGTCAAATTGCGCAAATATTTCTTCTATAACAGGCGAGCAGCAGGGCTTCAACAGGCTGCGTGTCTATGCAAATGATACAACTGGTAACATAGGCATGAACGAAATTAACTATACACTAGATTCCAAGGGCCCTGTAATAAAAGATTTGACTGAAATGCCAACAGATCCAGCAGAGTATTTAGCATCACAATTCTACGAATTCAATGCAACAATAACAGATGCGCAGAGGGCAGTCAGCAGCGTGTGGATTGAATGGAATGGCACAAACTACACCAGCATCTATAACACCGGAAGCATATACTCTTTCAACAGGTCTAATCTTCCCATTGCATCACATAGTTATAAATGGTATGCAAATGACAGCCTTGGAAATGTAAATGTAACTGCGTTACAAACATATATAGTAAGGGATACTACGCCACCTTTTGTTGCCATACAGCTGCCGCAGAATAGATCATATACAAACATGACGATGAATTTCACAGCTGTTGACCAGGCTTTTGGAGTATGCTGGTATTCGCTGAACAGGGGCACAACAAACACCAGCCTGCCCAGCTGCAGCAATCTTTCATCAATCGGAACAGAAGGTTTCAATGAGCTGTGGTTATGGGCAAATGATACGACAGGAAATGAAAACGTCGCTAAAATAAATTTCACAAAAGACCTCACTGGGCCATTTATATTGCTGGGAAATCCTGCTAACAACAGCTGGTCAGCCTCATCGTCAAATACATTCTACTATACACCATATGATAATAGTACCATAGCAAATTGTACGCTTGTTATTGATAGCGCATATAACCAATCGAATGCAAGTGCAGTTTCAAAAGGCACTGCAAATACCATGGCAGCAGGGCTGGCAGACGGAACGCACCTATGGACAGTAAACTGTACAGATGAGCTTGGAAATCAGGGCACAAA
This sequence comes from Candidatus Aenigmatarchaeota archaeon, assembly GCA_016219485.1. Classification (GTDB taxonomy): domain Archaea; phylum Aenigmatarchaeota; class Aenigmatarchaeia; order GW2011-AR5; family JACRMX01; genus JACRMX01. The sequence continues at coordinate 21,727 of JACRMX010000003.1, forward strand.
CACGACAGCAAAAACCATCAATATAGATACGATAACACCAGTCGTGCAGATAGTGTACCCGCAAAACGCCACTTATACGACTACATCCTTGCATCTGAACTTCACCTTCACGGAGCAGAACAGAGACAGCTGCTGGTACAGCCTTAACAATGGTGCCAATACGACCATCACCGGATGCGCCAATGGCACAGCAATAACAGCTATGCATGGGCATAACAACATAACGCTATGGATGAATGATTCTGCCGGCAACACAGGCTCTGGCAGCGTTTTTTTTGTGCAAAATAATGCTCCAGGCATAGTTAACCAGAATGCGACATCTGGCGCAACAGGCGTGATAAGTAATGCAACAAACCCGACCAATAACAATACATTTGTGAGGTTTACAGCAGAATATTCAGACGCGGACAGCGATAATGCAACAGTTTACATATGCAAACAGGATGATGGCAACCGCTATGGGTGCGGCCAAATGGAACAATAACAGATGACAGCAGCGATACAGTAACGCTGTCATACAAATGGTACAAAAACAGCGCAGAAATAGCTGGCCAAACACAGTGGAATCTTACAGGCTCATCGTTCAATCATTATGACAACATAACCTGCGAAATAATGCCAACAGACAACCATAATTATGCTGGTGCTGCCAGGAACTCAACAACCATCCAGATTAAAAACTCTCCGCCTGTTGTGTCCATAGGCAACACATTTACAGACTATACAACACAGCACGCATTCAATGTAACAGCAACTGCAACAGACGCAGACGGGCTAGCTGATATAACGTCGTGTAAAATCTGGCGAAGAACCGGCAGTGACGCTTACGTTTCTGAAGCAGGTGAAATTTCCAGCGGCAACTGTATTGCAAAAATAGACACGACTGATAGCGATGGCAGCGGTGCATTCGCTGTAAATGACAACATCAGCATAATGGTAGAATTTTTTGATGCATCAGACAGTACAAACACAACTGCCTCTTTGCATGCTATACCAAACCAGCCACCTTCTGCCAGTAACGGCGATGTTTTACCAAGCAGCCCGAATACAACACAAACACTGACATGCTCATATACGTTTTCTGATCTAGAAGGCGATGCTGATAACTCAACATTCAAATGGTATAAAGACAATGTTGTCCAGGCAGGATTAAATTCAGCAACAGTTTCTGGCAGCTATACAACAGAGGGCGAGACATGGAAATGCGAAATAGCTCCTATTGACCAGTATGGCGGCACAGGCAGTGCTATAAACTCAACAAACGAAACAATAGTAAACAGCCCGCCAACCATATCCATAGGCAACACGTTCACAGACTACACAACCGAGCACGCATTCAATGTTACAGCAACTGCTTCTGATGCAGACGGACTGACGGACATAACGTCATGCAAAGTGTGGCGAAGAACAGGCAGCGATGCCCATGTTTCCGAGTCTGGCATATACATCTCAGCAACTGGAAACTGTACAGCAAAGATTAATACGTCAGACAGCGATGGCGGCGGAACATTTGCTGTATACGATAGTGTGGATATAAAAGTGGAATTCTTTGATGAAGCTGAGAGCGTGAATACATCCTCATCATCGAATAGTATACCAAACAGGGCGCCTGAAACCAGTACGCCAGCACTCGTGCCTGCTACAGTATACAAAAATACAGCAAACATAACATGTGCAAACACAACAACAACAGATGCAGACAGCGATAACGTAACATTTCATTACAAATGGTTCAACAATAGCGCTGTGATAACAGGCGCAATAACCAATTATCTTACCAATGACAGCTATGCGCACTTCAATAATATAACATGCCAGATAATGCCTGATGACAGCTACATCAATGGCAGTGCCAGAAATGTATCTGTTGTGATAACAAACACGCCGCCAGCTGTTGCCTCGTCAGAGATTGTGCCTGCTGTGGCTTACGAGACCACTGTTTTGAACTGTACCAATGGCAGCGTAAGCGATATTGACAGCGATGTAGTAACGCTGCTGTACAAATGGTACAAGAATAGTGCTGTGATATCAGGCCAGACACAATGGAATCTGACTGGAACGTACTTTAACCATTTTGACAATGTGACATGCCAAATAACGCCTTATGATGGATATGACAGCGGAACGCCTGTCAATGCAACTGCTGTGCAGATACTGAACACAGTGCCAGCAATAAGCAATGTTGCTGTTACGCCAAGCATAGCGTATACAAATGACACGCTGACATGTAGTGGAACATTTGCAGATGTGGACAGCGATACAGAGGCTGGCTCAACATTCAAATGGTACAGGAATGGAACTGTAATTGACGGCCAGACGAACAGGCAGCTTAATGCTTATGTCATACGCAAGCATGAAAATGTAAGTTGTGAGTACAGGCCAAAGGACGGTTATGATTTTGGCAGTGCTGCGAACAGCACTATGGTAACTATACTGAACGCCAAGCCTATTGTATCGTCTGTTTCAATTCTGCCTTCGCCTGCCTACGAGAATTCTGTGTTAAATTGTACAAATGGCACAGTAACAGACAGGGATAATGATACGATAACGCTATTCTACAAGTGGTACAGGAACGGAAGCGAAATAGGACAGGTCGCGTGGAACTTGACAGGCACATATTTCAACCACTTCGATAATGTAACATGCCAGATTACACCATACGATAATGACGAGAATGGGACAGCTATAAATTCCAGCACCCTGCAAATATCAAACACACCGCCAACGCTGGATTCAGCATCTATTGTTCCAGCTACTGCTTACGAAACTTCTGTTTTGAACTGTACCAATGGCTCGACGAGTGACGTGGATGCTGACAGCGTAACGCTGCTGTACAAATGGTACAAAAACAGCATTGTCATAAGCGGCCAGACACAATGGAATCTGACTGGAACGTACTTTAATCATTTTGACAATGTGACATGCCAAATAACGCCTTATGATGGCTATGACAGCGGAACGCCTGTCAATGCATCAGCTGTGTCAATACTTAATACACCGCCTGTGATAGCTAACGTTGCTGTTACGCCAAGCATTGCGTATACAAATGATACGCTGACATGCGACGGGACGTTTACAGATGTGGACAGCGATGCAGAGGCTGGCTCGATGTTCAAATGGTACAGGAACGGAACTGTAATTGACGGCCAGACGAACAGGCAGCTTAGCGCTTATGTCATACGCAAGCATGAAAATGTAAGCTGTGAGTACAGGCCAAAGGACGGTTATGATTTTGGCAGTGCTGCGAACAGCACTATGGTAACTATACTAAATGCTAAGCCCATCACTACGTTAACAAATATAACGCCAAAAATTGCGTATGAAACCTCGGTGCTAAACTGCACAAATGGTACAATAATAGACAGGGATAATGATACGATAACGCTATTCTACAAGTGGTACAGGAACGGAAGCGAAATAGGACAGGTCGCGTGGAATTTGACAGGCACATATTTCAACCACTTCGACAACATCACATGCCAGATTATGCCGTACGATACAGAAGAAAATGGAACATCTGCAAATGATACAATAGAAATACAAAACAGCCTGCCTGTCATTTATTTCATAAATGTAACCCCGTCTGCAGACGGGTGGGGCGAAACCTTCACGTTCATTACGAATGTCAGCGATGTAGACAATGATAGCGTAAACATATCGCTCTGGCTTTCATCAAATAATGCAACATGGTCATATGACCGGACAACAAACTGCACATCATGCCTTCAGAAAACTAAAATAAATATTACAAAGACTGATTTCACATGTTCCAACATAGGTCAAAACTTCTTCAGAATTAATGCAACAGATGAATATGGTGCTACAAATATCTCATGGAGTGCAAACTTTACACTGCTCAAAAGCACGCTAAATCAGGGTAATATGGTAATAACACAGGGCGACGGCACACGCGTAGGTACAAGAGGCACTGAAAGTACGCACATAACTGTATCCATATATGATTCAAAAAGAAATATATTTGTAACATCAGGCGTACGAGGCAGAATATGGGTAATGAAGAATAGTACGCTGTGGAACACCGGACAGCCGTGCACAACAACCAGCAATGGCAATTGTACCATAACATTCGACCCGGACTGCACCTATCAGGGTGATGCAAGAGAATTCAGGGGCGGAATATACAATGACACGTGTTATTTTGATGTTAATTCCACAACAGGCCATATAATAATAGACCCTGGCGTGGAATGCATGCATGAAATAACCTTCGTACTTGAGCTGAATATAAGCGGAACAGAAGATGACGTATTCAGAACATCGGCAGGAACTGGTGATGCCTTTTTCATATCAGGGGAAACCACCCAGTACTATATATGCGTAGAAGATGCTGCAATAGAAAAAATTCCTGTATTCGGCATCGTATTCTCCGGGGATGATTTTAGTACGCTGAACATAAGCTCGCGTAAGATGCAAATGTCCCAGTATCAGGCAGGGAACATGTTCATAATGCCTGTAACCTATGGTGGCTGCAGCGCAATACAGAGAAAAATAGACCTGATAAAAAACAACAGGTTTCTTACGCAGCCATATGCGTGGTTTAATGACAATACATACCCGCTGGAGATTTCGCTTGACTATCCGGTAAATATAAGAGGCGAAGAGTCGCTGAAGGGAAGCTTCATATTGACACTTGAAAAAAATGGAAGCACGATAGACGCCAAAGTGAGGTGAAACAAGAACATGAATCCTATAATTGGTGCTGTAGTAGCAATAGCGGTAGTTGTGGCTTCAACTGTAATGGTAATGAATACGATAACTGATGTTGTCAGGGAAGGCAGCGATGCCAGCAAATTCAACATGGCAAAGCAGCTTATGTCATCCGTGGATATGAATGTAAGGGAGCTTATGTACGAATCAACAGGAGCCAAGAGGGTCATCAAGCTTGAAGCCAGAGACGGCATGTTTATAGTGTCTGAAAAAGAGGATAAAATAAAATACCAGCTCAGCCCTGATATAAAAATATACGAGCCAGGCACAAGATTCAGGGAGGGAAACATGATAATATCAAGCGGGCCTTTCATGGATGCATACGAATCTGACATAGACGGAAACAATGAATCAGACCTCGTGCTTGAGAATGACGTTGTGCTGTTCGCAATAAGAAAAATAGGAAATGCAACGCATTTTGATGAGCTCAATACCACGACTATTATAGCGCTCATAAGGAACAAAAAAACAGGCACAGACGCTGTGCCAAAAAGCGGCATATTCATAGACGGAACCAGCTCATATGGAAACGGGTATACAGAGCTGGTGAGAAGTGGCGATGCGCTTATGTCATCTGGCGTACGTGTTGTTATGAATTCAACATATGACTATGAAGCTGTATTTACGCTTGGCGCAGGCAGAGACTTCATAGAAATGGAGGTAAGACATATATCTGGGTGATATAATGAAAAAAATTATTTTACTGCTAATGCTTCTGCTGCCTGTTGCCGTCAGCGCGCACACGGTGACTTTAACTGTAAAATTCAACATATCTGACAGCGACACTGTTTACATAAACAGCTCATCTTACGGAATAAACCAGAGCGCAAACCAGTCATGGGCCAACCTTACAAAAAAGTATATAGGATCTTCCTATGATGGCTACAGCGCAGGCATGGTGTTTACAGGCGAAGACTTTATTCAGGTTTCTCTGGACAGCGAACGTATATTCAGAATGAAGCAGGGAGATGAAAATAAATTTTCCCTGTTCTTTACAAAAACGGACTGGTCATTTGCGGATAACAGGATTTTGTCAGCCGGAAGGCTCATGCGCACAACTTTTGGGCAGGCACTTTCGCTCATAAACCCGTCATCTGTTTTTCTGCAGCTTCACTACAGCTATATTGACATAATAAACGATGAGCAGTGGGGAAGCGGGTCCCATGAGATTCTGATAAAGAATACTGGAAGACTGAATGGAAAAAATACGATAAAAATAGAAAAGGTGAGGTAATGAAAGGGCAATCATCATTAATAGGGCATACAATAGCATTTGCGCTAAGCATAGGACTGATATCAGCGCTTGTTGTGGCGCTTTCTTCAGTGCAGACTAACTACAGGGAATTCACCATAGACCACGAAATAGGAAACGTATGTAACATGGTAAAAAATTCCGTTGAAAAAATATACTGGCCATCCTCCTATATGCCAATCAATACAACAATGGGCAGAATTGTAATTGAACTTCCTGAAAAAATCGGCGATATCGGATATGAGGCGCGGTTTGATAATACGTCGCTGAAAGTTGAGATGAATGAGCTTGCGATAAACAGGTCATGTGAAATGGGCTTCAATATAAGTTTCAGTGGAAGGACTGACGGAGGGAGAACCGTCATAAAATGGCTTGCAGAATCTAAAAATAAAATCATAATGGAAAGGGAAATCTGATGGCAACCCAGATAGACTTCATAGTTGCTGCAGGAGTTTTCATACTCATAACAGGGTTTGTGCTTTTTTTTACAACAGACTATCTGGAAACGATAAGAACATCAGTCAAAATAGCTGAACTCCGCTCTGATGCAATGAGCCTGCTGTCGCTTGCTGACAGGGACTTTGAATATGCTCCGCAGACAACGAGAATCGGGCTGCATTCGTATGCCTACAGGTTATGGATATTGGTAAATAACACGCAGGAGAATCTCGTCAATCAGAGCCTCGCGCCAATAAGGCTGGAAAATGAGCTTGTGACATTCAGCTATGCACAGCTTGGATTTGGCAGCGTAGACTACAACTCAACAGCTGTGTATGAAAATGGCACGCATGAAATAGCGAGGCAGGTTTCAGGCAATACCGTAAGCTTTTCAACAGCTATTGATGCCAGCGAAGAAAAATGGTTTCTTGTCTATTTTGATGACGACTCCAATTTCACAAGAAGCTCGGATAATGTATCAGGAAGCAGCAATATCACGGAAAAAATTTTCCCTGTTTATAAAATCAGCCTTGTACAGTACAAAAAAATTCAGACAGTTGAATCCCTTGGCTATGAGAGCCTGAGGAATACAACAGGCGCGAAAAATTTCAGAATAACAATTACAGACATTTCGGATAGCCAGAATATTCTGGATTTCGGCGGCACGGTACCAAAGGAAGCCAACGTCGTGGCGCTCGACAGGCGTGTCATTTTCCAGAACGAGACTGGTGGAATAAGAAGCGGAGATCTGATAGTAAAAATATGGTGATAGCATGAAAGGGTATATTTACACACTTGAGGTCCTGATAGCAGCATCGCTCATATTCGTAACGCTTGCCCTCATCTATAAAACTCCTCCAATAAAGCCGGAGATGCAGCTGAGCACCATGGAAAAAACAGGCTCGAATGCGCTGGATTACTTTTACGAAAAAGGCGATATGAGAATATGGGCATACTATAACAATGAAAGCATATTCGAGTCAGAGCTCAGAAATGTAATACCAAGGTCGGTTGACTTCGAGATTTCGCTAAGCCGCGAATGCGACTCCAAAAATGTCCCTGAAAATAGGACCGTTATAGTTGTTACCAGATATATCTCCGGGTTGAACGACAAGTTGGATATCAAAAAAGTATGCCTGTATATGTGGGAGGGCTACTGATGAAAGGCCAGGTCTTTCTTATAGGCGCTATTATAATACTCATAGCCATAGTTCTGCTGAAGAACCTGTACAGCATATACGACACGCTGGAAGAAAAGAGGTGGGTTGAAAGCGGTGATATTGAAAAGAAAATAAAAAATATAATCAGGGAGTACGGCTATTCTGCCGGCATAGCAACAGTCCAGAAAAGTGTGAATGCAGAATACCTGAATGAGCTGTCTGTTTTTCTGGGAAATGATACGGACATAGAGAGCCTGTACATTTTTGCCTATGCCAATGGAACGCGGTATGATGTTACTGTCGGAAATTTTCTTGGAGAAAGAATAAACGCAACTGTAAATGCAACAAACTCAACGCCGGCATCATATGCATTCGGGGTGCTGGAAGACAAAACCAATTTAACAGCCAGCTTTGTTTCCGGGATAAATGGCAGCATAACGCTGACTCTGAGCTACACAGCTGAAAATAAAATAGTGAATGAAAATATCATCCTTGCCATAGCAAATAATTCTATGGTGTCATTCTTTGATGTAAAACTAAAAGAGAATGACCTGTGGCTAAGAAGCAAAGATGTGTTCAACAGGACGTGGTAGCATGGATTCGCTAATATCAACGGTTGTGGTAATTCTCATCGCCGTTACATCATTTTCCATCGTACTGACAGCCGGCGTTCCTCTTATAGAAAAATCTCTGGACAGTATAAAATTTTCAGAAGCTGAAAAAATCTTCAGCTACATAGACAACTGCATAAACGAAGTGGCCAACGAAGGTCCTGGGGCATCGCGCATACTGAAGTTCAGGACAGATGCCAAAAACTTCAGGGTTTCATCACAGGACAATTCCATAGAAGTTGAAATGGGAACAGCTGCAAAGCTGATGGATTATTATTCCCGGAGCATCCATGGAAACATCATACAGGTATCTGGAAATGACATGAGCTGCACAAACACGACGAGCGCCATAGCAATGGGGAACAGTTATATTTCAGTAATTCTCAGGCATACGCCACAGGCTAGCCCCATGGCTGTCATTGATACATCCGGCATAATAGCAAATATTACTGAAAAAAGATCCGGGCGTTCCATCGCTTTTGCAGATTCATCCATAGCCATTGATGAGAATGAAGAGACGAGCAGTGGCGTAGGCTATACTGAACTTGTGTCACAAGGCAGGTCTTTATGCAGGGCCCATGCCTTTGTCAATTCAACGGTTAAATACGACGTTTACTACACTTTATATGCGGGCGCGGATTTTTTAGATATAGAAATAAGAAATGTGGTGTGAATCTATGTGGGCAATTGTGCTGCTTCTTCTGCTTGGCCTGTTCCTGCTATCAAGATTCAGCGATCTGTGCGTGAGGTCTGTTGAAAAGTTTGCAGGCATAATAGGAATAAGCCACATGGCTATTGGCTTTGTGGTCGTTGGCATAACTACGTCGCTGCCTGAACTGGCTGTGGCAATAACATCTGCGCTCAAAGGGGAAGGCGCGTTGGGTGTAGGAACACTGATAGGTGCCAACATTGCTGACATGACTGTAGTAATTGGTGCGGTAGCATTGTTTACAGTTTTCAGAATCGTAAAAAAAGATGCTAAAGAAATATACAACGCCATTGCAATAACATCGGTCATCGCTGTATTCGCCATTTTTCTGCCACGAATTGATGCGTACTTCGGCATGTTCTGCCTGATTCTTTTCTGGCTCTCAATAGCCACCATTATGAAAAAGGGTATTCCTGTTGCCAGAAGAAACAAGAACATTATGCTGCCAACAGCCGAGGTTATGAAAGCCATTTTAATTGTAGCAGTAAGCATAACGCTTGTTGTAATAAGCGCACAGATTGTTGTAAATGCAGCGATAGAAATTTCAAAAATTTTCGGATTGGCTGAAACCCTTATCGGTGCAGGCATTATTGCATTCGGTACGACGCTGCCTGAGCTTACTGTAAGCATCGCTGCTGTCAGAAGAGGAAACTACTCCCTTGCAATAGGAAACTCCATAGGCTCTCTTGTAACGAACCTGGCTCTCATACTTGGATTGAGCTCCATCCTTTCAGTAACTCTGCTTACCGGACTGGAACATGCGGCATTCTCTATGCTACTCGTTGCAAACGTTCTATTCCTTATATTGAGCATGAGAATGAAATTTGACAGGATAGCAGGAATCATTTTGCTGGCAGGCCATGCACTGATGCTGATAATCTTATTTTCGATTTAGGATAAGACTGGTTTTCTTTTTTCCAAGCAGCTCCCCGTTCCGGGCATCAAATTCCCATGAAGCAACGTCCATCGACCTTCCGATAACATTAATAGTCCATACATGCTTTTTGTGAAGAAAAACAAGGGTTTTTATCGCGCCTTTCATTATACTGACGTTCTTAAGCACTTCCGCAAGCTCAACTTTTACGTTGTCCGGCTCAAGTGGCTTCGTTGGTTTCAGTGCAGGGGCTTCTCCCCCTTCTTTTATATCCGAAGAAACATAGAAATCCACGATGGTTTTTTTCTTCGGGTTGTAAAAGTTGACTATCCATTCCGAAGGCTCTTCTGCGCCTTTTAGCGTAGTAAAACAAGATGCCAAAAAATAATCCTTTCTGGCTTTGATGCCGCCTTCATCAAGAACCCTTTTAATAGCATCTTTTACGTTCATTTTCAACACTCATTCTTTGCCCATTTCTTTTATGTTTTCAGAAACAAATTTCACAACTGAGCTGTCCAGAGGTATTGTGAATGATTTTTTATATCTCTTTTCGCCGGTTGGTGTCTTGAAACCTCTGCTCAGCGATATGAAGGTATTTTCGCCTTCCTCTGTTTTTGCCTTCTTTCTTGCTACTTCAATGAAGTTGTTGTTTCCAAATTCGATTTCTTTTGCTTTCAGCGTTTCGAATTCTACCATGTTATTTCCTCCTTGTCATCGTTTCTAATTGATATAGGCGTTATCTTTATAAAGTTTAAAATTCTGTCTGAAAAAATTTTCTATCAGGACTTCAGGGCTCTTTGTGACATGGATTGCCATGTCCCTCGGAAACAGCTTCCTGTAGTTGTTCCATAAAAAGCGCTTGTCCATGAATATGCAAACACCACGGTCTGTCTCGCTTCGTATGCATCGTCCGGCTGTCTGAAGAGCGCGCAGAACAGCCGGATAAACATAAGCGTATTCCCAGCCTTTGCCAAATTTCTTATTGTAGTGATCTATAAGCGCCTGAACCTTCAGTGTGGGCTTTTCCAGCGCAACACCGACAACTATGACAGCATTCAGCGCTTCACCAGGATAATCTGTGCCTTCTGCATAGGACCCGGATTGCGCTCCTAGAAGCATGCCGCCTTCCGTGTAGCTTGATATGAATGTTTCGTAGAGAATATTTTTTTCCTTCTTGGTCATGCCCTGCTCTTCTATGAACAGCATTTTGTCTGTAGTCAGAAAGTTCATCACCATATCCCGCATGCTGTAGCTTGGAAAAAATACTGCTATATTTCCCGGTATTTTTGAAGCGCATTTGTTTATGTACGATGCCATCGTCCTGTACTGTTCATCATTTCTTTCCGTGTATTTTGTCGTGACATCAGGCAATGCTATATTGAGCCTGTTCTCCCTAGGAAAGTCTGACTTGTACTCTCTGTAAACAGACCTGCCGGCTTCAAGCCCGAGAACATCTCTGTACATCTCAGCAGGCCTGAGCGTTCCAGACATGAGCACAGAAGAATGAATTGCCGTGAATATATCACGGGTTATCAGCGATGGGTCAAGGCAGTCATAGTGCAGTGTTATAACTTTTTTCTTTCTTATTGTCTCTGACTTCAGTATTCTTGCAAAGCCCTCGTCCTCGCCAGGCCATGCCTGCAGGAAGCCTGCGATGCCGCCTATAAAGGACTTTCTCTTTTCATCCCTGACTATGTCAGCTGCCTCTGAAAGGCTTGTAATAAGGTCAAAATAATCGCAGCTGCTTTCTATCCCTGATATCAGCTCCTGCTTTTTGACAAACCTGTCTTCTCCGGAGTACTGCTCGTTTACGATTGATTTTATGAGGTCAATTTTTTCAGTCAGTTCATCGTCTTTAAGTTCCTCTGCCTCCTTTCGTGCATTGTGCAGGCCAAGCGTGGACATTCTCTGCGAAAGAAGTTTTCTCACGCGCTCTGGCAGATTGTGCGCCTCATCCACAATAAGTATGCAGTCACCAAGCTCCTTTTTCATTCTTCCCAGAAGCTGCTCCCTTATTATTGAAAACATGTGATAATAATCTCCGATTACAAGGCTGCTTTCCCTTGCCAGCCTCAGCACAATCTCATAAGAGCAGTGAAGCCTTGCCATATCCTTAATTTCCTCTGCATGCCTTGGCTGCTTTTTTATATCATGCAGGCAAGCGTAGGCAGATTTTGTAAACTTCTGGTTTTCAATTGTCTTGTTGAAAAAAGCGCACCTTCCTGTTTCCCTCATTCTTTTGCAGAATTCAAAAAAGTCTGGCATCGGCAGCGTGTCAACAGCAGGCTGGTTGCACAGCCATTTTTTTCCTATTATGTCCGCAGCAACTATGCCAGCGCCCTTCTGGTTCATTTTCTTTATTGTTTCTATTACAATCCTGTGCTGCGAGTGGCGGGATGTGAGAAAGAAAACAACCTTTCCGTTGTCAACAGCGTATTCCATTGCAGGCACCAGGACAGCAGCTGTTTTTCCTATTCCTGTCGGCGCATCTGCAAGCAGATGATTTCCTGAAGCCACGCAATTTGCAACATCTTCCATAAAATCTTTCTGCCCGGCGCGTATTTTGTCAAACGGAAAAAACCTCATAGAAGAAACATTTTCCGGCAATTTTAAATGCATTAAGATATCTTGCTTTGAACTGTTTTTTTCGCCTCTTCGCTTGTCTTTCTGCTTTCCTTTTTTGCTTTTTCGAGCTTTGCCTTGTCAAGCCAGTCTTTTTTTGTAGGGCACTCCATGTCCAGGCACATCCGGAATGGCCTGCCTCCCTGCCGCCTTACCTGTATAATAGGCGTCTTGCATTCGTTGCATGTCTTTCCTGTGCTCATGATAAGCCCTTCGTGCGGAAGCGGAAAGCCGACTCTACAGCCCTTTTTGTAGCCAGAGCACCCGACAAATCTTTTCTTCGTTTTCCAGTTCTTATGGACTTTTAGCGTCCCGCCGCATTTCAGGCATACGCCCAGTTTATTTTGCTTATCCTGCGTTGCTATGACAGCATCTGTCAGCTCTTCGCCTATTTTTTTCTCTTTCTTTTTGAACTCTGCTGAAATTTTTTCTATTGTTTTTTTTGCATCCTCAAGAACATCTTCCCTTTTTTTGTTCCCCTGCTCGACAAGGTCGCACTCCTCTTCAAAGTGGCGCGTAAGCTTTTCTGAAACAACTTCTGAAACATTTTTTTCAAGTATATTCGCAAGATTTACTCCAAGTTCAGTAACTTCAATGCTGCTCCCTATGAGATAGCCACGGTTATATAGTATCTGCAGAATAGATGAACGCGTAGAATTATGAACCAATACTGAACCATTAGTTATGAAATTAGGAGACTCCGGCGACACGGAGATGTCAAACACAAACAAATTGTCATCATTAAGCTCTTCAATACTAGTAACCTCTGAGGCGTACAACTCGCCAGAAATGTGCTCATAGCTGGCCCTTAACGCATGTATAAAATAGTCTTTGTCCAGAATCTCGTATAAAACTCTGTTAGGCGGTCTGGAATATGGCGAAAGTCTTTTTCTTTTTATGATACCAAGTTTAACCAACCGCTTCAAAGCTGTTTCTATTTCATAAGCATTATATCCTGTAATATGCTTAAGCTGGCATGCATCAAGATCATGTTTTTTCAATGCCAATAATAGAGCATAACATACTTGCAGCCTCTTATACCTTAAACAATCGGCCATCAGACCTTTATAAAGAATATTTCTTTTGTGGTCTACATCAAAACCTACTTTCCATGCATATCTATCTACATTATCTCTGCTTCCAATTCGTATTGTGAAGCAGTCAAAATATTTTTCCTTTAGTTTTGCCTTTTGTTCATGGACCATGACTTCAATCCCAATAGAAGCCAGAAGATCCTTTATCCATAAAATATGGTCTTTTCTGGCTAATGAAATTTTAACTCTTGGCACGCCATGAGCCATGCATGCAGTGCCTTGTATTTTTACCGGACCTATATTTCTAAAATGAACATTGCCATCTGCATCAAAGAACCCCCGCAAAAAGTCTCCGCAAAATTCTGCAGGAATGTCAAACCGTGCTTTGCTTTTAATTTCAGGAAAATTTTCTGCCATAAATCTTGAAATCAAAGCATTACACTGAACCTTATATTGATTATTTTTGACTAGATAAACGCCTAGTTCCACACCAAATATTCTTTTTATGCGTTTTTTCAGAATATTCAAAGCTTTTTTTTCTGTAGTGGTGAAGTAAACCTGATGAGAACCGTTATATTTTGGAGAGCTATAGCTTCCATCACCATAAAAATAACCCAGCAACCATGCCAAATCACTTGTCCATTTAATAGGCAGGGCATTTCTGTTTATACCTAAATTACCTTTTGAAGAAAACTTGTTAAGATACATATCATTGTATAGCTTGAAATTTCTATTAAGAAACCAGCTTTCGTCTGCCAAGGGCGCACCTGTTTTGTTTTTGGATATTATGCTGAGAAGCTTATCGCCTTTGGAAATGTCTTTTGCAGCCTTAAGTTTTACTCCGCCATCAAAGAGATAGATAGGGTGGTCTCCTGTTGCTTTCAGTTCTCCTCCATTTATGCTAATACAGAATAATTTTTCATTTTTCATGAGTTTTCTTCTTGATATCAGTTGCGGCTTATGAAATTCAACATCAAAACTATTTTCATTCAGAGCTGCTTCAAGCGTGCGCTTTCCTGTAACGCTGAACAGCGCGCCATTGACATCAAAAATAATTTTCTGTGACTCGCGCTTTGCAGGCTCGCCAAAGACTGCCATAAACCTGCGCACAACTAAATCATAAACATTCTTCTGCCTGTTGCCAAGCAGTTTAGGAACCTGCCATGTTGGATAAACAGCAGGGTGCGCAGGGTCTTTTTTCGCGCCCTCGTTGGGCTTTAATGAGCCCTGCAAAAGAAGGCTGGCGCCTTTTTCATACTCCTTGCGTTTTGAAAGGCTGGTAATAATGCGCTTGTAATTTATGTCAGCCGGCAATTTTTCGCTAGCTGTGCGCGGATACGAGATGTAACCTTTCTGGTACAATTCTTCTGCAAGCATCATGCCCTGCTGCGGCGAATAGCCGAAATAACGGTAGATATCAGCAAGCAGCGATGTAGTGTTGTAAGGTATTGGCGGTTTTTGCGTGTATTTTCTTGTTTTGATATCTGTAACAACAGCGTCCTTTGCCTTTGCCTTTTCCAGAAGCTTTTCAGCCTCTTTCCTATCCCATATTTTGTCTTTTTCATATTGTGCCTTCAGTGTTTCCTTGCCGATTTCAATCTGCGCCTCAATCTGCCAGAACGGCTTGGGCTTAAACGCCTGAATTTTTTTTTCATGTCTGGCAAGCATGTGTAGCACAGGACCCTGAACCCTGCCTGTAGATAAAATCCTGAATCTTTTGTTCGCAGCCTTTATTGCATTGGTCAGCGCCCTTGTTAAATTTATGCCCCAGTACCAGTCAAGATAATGCCGGGTAAATCCGGATTCGGCAAGATTTTTATTCAGTGATGTCGCGGCATGCTCGTAGCTTTCTATGAGCTCTTCTTTTACCATGGTACTAAATTTCATGCGGGCCGCATCGTTCTTTCCGCATATCAGGCTAAGAATATTGTAGCCTATTATCTCGCCTTCATCATCATAGTCAGTTGCAACAAAAAAGTCATTTGCACCTTTTGCAAGCTGCTCCATGTTCCTAAAATAAGGCTCTGAGAATGCAGCAAAACGGCTTGCCTTGAAGCTTGGCACCCATTCCACGTCAAAACGCGGGTAGTCCCAGCCTTTGCCTGTCTGCTTTAGAGTAAAGAGATGACCAACAGCAGGCGCTGCAATGAAGTTCTTCCCATCACGCTGGAACTCGTACCATACAGCATTCTTTTCGCCGTATTTTTTTATGCCATTTTCAGCCAGCGCATCAGCTATTGCCTTTGCAGCAGACGGTTTTTCGCATATAATAAGCGCATGTGACATAGAGAACCACTTTCTATAATATAAGATGAGCTTTTTAAATATGTTAGAGTTTTGAAAAACCCTACATTAGAATTGCAAAGCAATTCATTAGAAATTCCTTCGGAATTTCTATGCATCGGAAAGCTCGGCTTTCCTGATGCTATGCATGAGAAAAACTTTGTTTTTCCCAATGTCTCGTAAACAGTTGAATAGATTTGTTATAACGTTTTTTTCTGCTTTCCCTCAAAATTAGGGGGAAAGAGAAAAAAACCGTATGTGATTGGAAAAACAGGGTTTTTCAAAGTCCTCGTGTTATTATTGTTTGCGCGAAGGTTATGCATATCAATTCCGAAAGAAGTGATTATAGTTTTAAAATTTTGCTACATACCAAATATAATACTGTATGCTAACATTCTATCTCGCAATCTCTTTGAAGTCTGTATACTTCTGCAGAGCCTTTGGCACTTCTATGCTGCCGTCTTCGCGCTGGTAGTTTTCGATTATAGCGACAATCGTTCTGCCAAGAGCAAGTGCTGTGCTGTTCAGCGTGTGAGCAAATCCTTTGGGTTCTGCGCCTTTTTTTTCAGCATATTTTGTGTTCATTCTGCGCGCTTGGTAGTCTGTACAGTTTGA
The DNA here is from genome assembly GCA_016219485.1 of Candidatus Aenigmatarchaeota archaeon. Classification (GTDB taxonomy): domain Archaea; phylum Aenigmatarchaeota; class Aenigmatarchaeia; order GW2011-AR5; family JACRMX01; genus JACRMX01. The sequence goes on from JACRMX010000003.1 coordinate 38,053, forward strand.
GCAGGAAACGACTTCGCGGTATTTATTTTGTCCGGGAAACCATGCCTCAATGTCATATTTCTTTGCAGCAACCATGCCCATTTCTCCACTGCATACATTAACGACGCGGTAGTGCATGCCGAGCTTCTGCTGAAACTCCTCGGCTGTTTTTATCAGCTTTTCATGCTCATTCCATGAATCTTCAGGCGAGCTGTAAATGAACATCTCTATCTTCTCAAACTGGTGGACGCGGAATATGCCCTTGGTATCACGACCATGCGAGCCTGCCTCTGTCCTGAAACAAGGCGAGAATCCGCAGTAGTATTTCGGAAGCTGGTCTTTTGTAAGCGTTTCATTCATATGGTAACCTGCCAGGGGTTGTTCAGACGTTCCTATAAGGCACAGCCCTTCTCTTTGTATCATGTAGATGTCTTCTTCGCCAACAGGGAGCCATCCTGCGCCCTGCATAGCATTTTTAGTAATGAGGAAAGGCGGTATAAGCAGGGTGAATCCTTTTTTCTTAAGCAGGTCAGTAGCAAACTGCGCAAGAACAAGCTCTAGCGTCACTGCTTCATTTTTCAAAAAATAAAAGCGCGATCCTGATATCTTTGCTGCACGCTCAATATCAAACAAATCCAATGCAAGACCCAGGTCTATGTGGTCCTTTGGATTTTTTATGTCAGGCTTTTTGCCCCATTTCCTGACAACGACATTGTCATTTTCATCCTTGCCTTTTGGCACGCTGTCGTGTAGTATGTTAGGCATGAGAAGCAGGATGTTATCAAGCTTGTTTTTCAGCTCTTCTGTCTTTTTTTCAAACTCACTGATTTTTTTTGGCAGCTCTTTCATCTCAGCAAGTTTTTTTTCAACGCTTTTCTTCTGCTGCTTCATTTCAGCTACTTCTTTGGACAGGTTATTGCGCTTCCTCCTGAGCTCGTTAAGCTCGCCCAGGCTTTCGCGCCACTGCCTGTCTGCTTTGATAAACTGATTAAGCAGGCTGTCATCCTTGTCGCGCCTTTTGAAATTTTCCTTTACGACTTCAGGATTATTCCTCAGTATATTAACATCAATCATAGTTTTGAATTTGCCCTGCAATATTTAAAAAGGTTTGAAAAGATTGCAAAGAGGGTGAGAAAAAATAAAATTCTATAGTTATCTTGTAATCTTCTGTTTCTTCACAAATTCATACAGCTTGCTGGCCTTTCCTTTCTCAAAATGCTCGCGAACAGGTTTTACTAACGCATCTATGTTTTCAGCCACAGCGTTTTTCAAATCCATTGGGTGCAGCTCGCCCATGCGGAATGCTTTTTCCAGTTTTTCATAACTTTCGAATTCAACCGGTCCACCGAATTTTGCCGGCCTAGTGATTTTCATTGTTCCAAAAGCCCGGAATATTATATGCTTTGAATAATCCAGCATAGGATTGTTTTCTATGTCTCTAGGCGCGCAATAGGCTCTGGATATTTTTTCTTTTATCTGCTCTTTGCTGTCATGAACAAAAATGCCTGTATTTGGCTTGCTCTTGCTCATCTTTGATGATATGGATGCATCCATTTCCTTGTTTTGCTCAAAACCTTCCGGAGTTTTCAGACCTTCAAGTCCCATAAGCATGTGATGGCTTACAACAACAGGCTTTTTCCAGCCTAGTTTTGGGGCAACTTCGCGGGCAAGCATCCCTGCTCTGCGTTGGTCCAAGCCAAGCTGCGTTATGTCAACGTCAAGATGAAAAATATCAGCACACTGCATCATGGGATAAAAATACTGCGCAGTTTCTGCCATTTCGCCTTCCTTTCTGCCCATTATTGTAAGGCAGCGGGTAGCGCGGCTCACGGTAGTATTTTTCGCTATCAGAATAACCTTTTTCCAGTATTCGCTGTCCATGCTTTTGCTCGCGAATACGTATTCAACATCCTTTACGCCTGCTGCTTTCCATACTTCTATGAAATATTCTCCGACTTTCTGTATTTTTTCCAGGTCTCCATCCATTTTGTTGTTAATCCACGCAAACCAGTCTGCAAGCCATAGCTTAAACTTAATGCCAGCTTTCTGCATATCCTTAAGCAATAGGGGACGGAATACGCCGAAAGGCAAATGAGCTACTGTGTCTGAGTAACAGAACGTTAATCAGTATCCACTAGGCTCAAAGCCGTCGTAAGCTATTGGGTGCTGCTTCATTTCCAATAGTTCTCGCAATTCCTGCTCTGTTATGATTTCCTCGCCTACGCTTTTAATTAATTCTAATTTTGATTCTATATCCATACAAGTTAGTTGGCAGGACAGATTTTAATAGTTTTTAGGTATCCTGCTTCAGAAATAATTATTAGTGAACTACTCCCAGCTACAAGGAAAAGTTAGAAACTTTTCCTTGTATCGTTAGAAGGTTTTTTCTGCTTTCCCTTGTATTAGGGGGAAAGAGAAAAAAAACCGCACTGGATATATTGGAAATTCCGAAAGAATTTCCACATACAGAATTACTTTGTAATTCTGATATATTGGAAAAACGGGGTTTTTCAACGTCTTCGATTATCGAATATCTTATTTTGGCTCTTCAAAAACCTTAAATTGCTTGGATACCTATTTCTTTTAATGAATCCCTATTGCAAGCTGCTAAGGCCAACTGTTTGCCTGCTTAGTGCTTTCGGCCTTCTCGTTGGTGCAATAGTAGCGCAGGCGCTGGTTCCGGTTCTTGCACTGGGGCTTATTGCAGCATTCATAATCTGCGGCGCCGGCAATGCTATCAATGATTATTTTGATTACGAAATCGACAAAATCAATCAACCAAAGCGCCCCATACCGTCAGGCAGAGTAAGCAGAAAGGCTGCGCTGATTTATTTTGCTGTTCTCTCCATAGCAGGTGCTGCGCTGGCTTTCTTTGTGTCATTGCCATTCTTTGTAATTGCAGTTTTCAATATCTTCGTCCTTTTCATATATTCGTGGAAGCTTAAGCCTGTTGCGCTCATAGGTAATGCTGCTGTTGCATATCTTGCAGCTTCGTCATTCTTGGCAGCAGGGCTTATCATCAGTAATTTCAACAGCTTATGGGGTTCTGCCATATTCATGCTGGCTGTTGTATCATTTCTTGGTACGATAGCAAGGGAAATCATAAAAGACGTGGAAGACATTAAGGGCGATGAGAAATTAGGCATGAGAACGCTGCCCATAGTTGTTGGCGAGAAAATAGCCAAAGCAGTTGCTTATGCTATTCTGGTCATTGCCTGCGCTTCGCTGATATGGCCATATCAAATGTTGTCTACCTATTACCTGATTGGCGCCATACCTGGCATACTGGCCTGCCTGTATGCCATAGCAAAGCACAAGAACCCGAGAAAATCGCAGAAAATGGTAAAGGTTGCGATGTACTTTGTAATGCTTGGTTTCCTGCTTGGAAGCTTATTGTAAGGTATACTATAGTAATACAATCAATAACTTTAAATAGTATACCATAGTATATATATGTGGTGATTAAATGAAAAGCATACCTGCTAAAATAACCGAAAAATTGGAAATGGAAATGGATGAAATTATTGAAGAAGGGTGGTACGCCAGCAGATCTGAGTTTATACGGGATGCAATAAGAGAAATGGTTAGAAAAATGAAAATAGAAAGGCTAGAAACTGCTATAGAAGAAGATATAAAATGGGGCCTAAAAAAATGAGAGCTGTCTCAAATTCTGGGCCTCTTATACATCTTGCCCAGATTAAAAAATTTAGGGCTTTGAAAATTTTTAATGAAATTTTTATTCCTGAAGCAGTCCGACACGAAATTCTTATAAAGAATGCACCTGGAAAGGAAGAAATCCAAAAAACCAGCTTTATAAAACTAAAAGAGCTTTCTCCCTGTTCAAAAGACCTGGCAATTCTTTTAGGAAAGAGGTACTCAATTGATATGGGAGAAGCGCAAGCTATAACACTCTGCAAGCAGGAAAAAATCCCGTTGTTTCTCACAGATGATCTTGATGCAAGAACTGTTGCAAAGAGCATTGTAATAGAAACTCATGGCACTGTAGGCATTCTTCTAAGAAGTTTTCAGGAAAAATTAATAACTAAAAAGGAAGCTATAAAAGCTGTTGAGGCACTTCGCTCAGATTCAACACTTTTCATAACAAATGATCTGGTCAAAAGAATAATAAGCGAGATTCAAAAATCATGAAGATGCCAGAAAACCTAATCTGAAAAGTTTTTTAACCTTCTTTTACCAATTAGCCTATATGTCAGGAATCCTTAACTGGATAAATCGTGAAACAAAAAAAGGAACTCTGCATTTTACATTGATAGACCCTGAAAAACCAGACAATCTTAAACAAAAAGCAAAAGAACTGAAGCTAATGGGCTCTGACGCTTTTCTTGTTGGAGGATCAACAAACATCAGAAAAAACGTGCTGGACAAAACAGTAAAAATCTTAAAGAAAACATCCATGCCTGTTATTCTTTATCCCGGAGACATAAACGGCGTAACAAAATATGCTGATGCTATTCTCTTCATGTCGCTTATGAACTCAAAAAACCCTTACTGGATTACAGGCGCGCAGGCAAAAAGCTCGATCTCGGTCAAGCAATCCAAACTTGAGCCCCTGTCAATGGGTTACATAATTGTCGAACCTGGCGGCGCAGCAGGCCGCGTTGGCGAGGCTGAGCTCATAAAAAGAACAGACAGCAAAAAAGCTATTGGCTATGCATTAGCAGCCCAGTATATGGGCATGTCTCTGGTTTATCTGGAAGCAGGCTCTGGTGCAGCAACTCCTATTCCTGTCAATATGGTAAAAAAAGTGAAAAAAGCTGTAAGCATACCGCTCATAGTTGGCGGAGGCATTCGTGACGCAGCAGCGGCAAAGGCCGCCACGAAAGCCGGCGCTGACATCATTGTAACCGGCAACGTCACAGAAGACAACTTTGATGCAATAAAAGGAATCATCACAGCGATAAAGAACGTGAAAAGATAGACGCATAACATACGCCAAATGGAAGATAATGATTTTTATAAACTTCATCTACCCTATACTTCTATGATGAAACAAAAAATTATTGACGAAACAATCGGCTGGTATGGCACTTGTGCAATAATTCTCGCTTATGCTCTTGTAAGTTTCAATTATATGTCTCCTTCAACATTTCTATACCAAATTTTGAATGGCACAGGCGCTTTAGGGATTGTGTATATCTCATTAAAAAAGAAAGCATATCAACCTGGCGTTCTTAATATTATTTGGGCGATTATTGCTTTGATTGCTATAATAAAATTATTGATTTACTGAACTTTGACGGTTTATATACTTTTTCTTTGTCCATCCTTTACAGAGACAAAGAAAAAGGTGAAATATAGAGATTTTTCAGTCATTTTTTACCTTCCTTTGAGATTGAGACAACAAAATGGCTCTGAATCATTTAATGAGATTGAGACAACAAAATGGCTCTGAATCATTTAAATACAGTCAAAGTTGAGTGATTTAATTGCCTTTTACCTTTTTTGCCTTCGGCTTAAAAGTTCAACATACTCTTCGCAAAAAGCTCCATTATAAGGTCTAATATTTGCATAATTTCTGCTAAATCTTAGATTTGGATTTATTACTTCCATCATTCTTTGGATTGATAGTTCTCCTATATCCTTACATACAAATCTTGTTTCCAAATCCAATTCTCTACATGCCTCTAGATATGGGCAGAAATTATACGATGCTATCCTAATTTTTCTTGGAGAAACTCTCACTATTTTTGAGTATTCTGGATTAATTTGCATATGGTCAAAGAAGACAATTCTATATGCTTGCTCCTCAGGGCTTAATCCCTCATATTTTACTAGCATATCATCCAGATTTTCTTGAATCCATCCAACTCTCCTTTGTGCAATTAAATCTGCCAATTCCTGAGGAGTTAATTCTCCTTCTTTGACTCTCTGTAACTGTTCGAGTTTCTCCTGTATAGCTTTTTGCTCAGTTTCTGAAAACATAATAATTAGAATAATAGATGTAAAGTTATAAATTTTACGCCCTTAAAACGGGTTTTACGGTTCGGCTCTTGCAGAGCCTCAGCCCAAACCCGATATTGCTGACTTTGTATAGTTGCACATATTAGTTGCGAGCACGAACCGAAACATTTATATATCTGCTGCTCTATAAATATAGCATATGCTACAAAATTATAGCAGATATAAAGTGTTGCAGGAATTTTTCGATTTCCCAAGAAAGAGTTTTCAGATGAGGGAACTCTCCAGAATGGTAAAGCTTGCCCAACCTTCGGTAATAAATCATCTTGAAGCGCTGCAGAAAGAAGGGCTGGTAATAAAGGAGAAGCGCGGTATCTATCCATCATTCCGTGCGAACCGGGAAAGTGATGATTTCAAATTGTTGAAAAAACAAAACCTCGCATGGCGCATCTACAATTGCGGCCTAATTTCTTTTTTGGACCAAGAGCTAAGGCCAGACTGCATTGTTTTGTTTGGCTCAGCAGCTAGAGGCGAGGATACGGAATCGAGCGACATCGACATGTTTATTCAGGCAGAAGAAACAAGCCTGAGGCTGGAAAAATATGAAAGAGCTTTGAATAGAAAGATAAGCCTGGTTTTTGAGACTAAAGTAACTAAGTTGAGCAAAGAGCTGCTGAACAACATAATCAATGGAGACGTACTTTACGGCTACATGAAGGTGTTTTGAATGTTGGAATGGGATGAGATGACAGAGCAGGTAACAAAGATTGCGCCTGACAAGGAAAAAGCAAAGGCGCTGCTGCAGATCATAGCGTTGCGGGAGAAAAACATAGCTTTGATGAATACGGGCGAATTTGCGACATTGATAGTCGAAGATTATTATGATATAATGAAAGAGCTGATAACTGCCATTATGTCGGTCGATGGCTGGAAAACTGTAAGCCATGAAATGCTGATAGGCTATCTGGCAAGATTTTACAAGGAATTTTCGCAGGCAGAACTGTACGCAATTGACCAGCTGAGAAAAACTAGGAACGACATCTCGTATAGGGGTGCAAAAATAAAACCAGACTATCTGACAAGAAATGGGGAGCTTATTTTGAAAATAATCGGCAAATTAAAACAAACCGTGGAGAGAAAAATAAAATAGTGGTAATTGCCAGCTCAGCAGACTATTACATTAATTAATTTGTTTATTCGGGCTAGGGGTAAATTAATTTCTCTTTCCACCAGTCCAGCATGCTTGGTTCATGAAAAATTAACATATCTGCTTCAGGTCAAAAAGCAGCGTATTTGGCTCTTTTATCTTTTTCTTGAATGACTTTGCGAAAATTACGAAATACTCCTTCCGCGTTTCGTTATTCCACTGTACGAATTTCGCTTTCTCTTTCAATTCTGCCAAAATCTTTCTTGCATCCACGTTGTCATGCCATTTGCACTCGCAGAAAAGGATTTCTTTCGTCTGTTCGTTTAAGGCAACGAGGTCTATGTCATATGCATTTTCGCCTTTTTTCTTCAATGGAATTTTGCCCCATTCTTTTCCTATCTTTGTAAAGGCAAATGGCAAGGCATCTCTTTTATTTAGCTCAACAAGATACTCTTCCGTGACGTCCTCGAAAACACTTCCAAGATATATGTTAAATTCATTTTTAAAATTGGCAAAATTTATTATGCCTCTTTCTATTTCTGCCTTGTAAGGGTAAACAAACATTGTCCAGAACCTGAAAAACTTGTCAGATACTTTGAAAACTGCGTGCTTGGTTTTTTCTTTTCTAAGGGTAACCGGCTTTATTTTTTTAATAATGCCTAAACGCATCAAAACATTTAAATATTTCAATATATTGGTAATATCCACTTTTGATTTTGAAGCTATTTCGGATAGTTTTGTTGCACCCTGAGATATTGCAAGAATGATGTTCAGATACGTTTCAATCTGCCTTAGCTCTTCCATTAGCAGGAATTCGCCTTCTTCATAAAGGATATTTCCCTTTTGGAAGAATGTCGAATTTATGTTTTCTTCGAATGATATTTTCGGGTTAAATTGTAGTAAATACAACGGCATACAGTTTGTGCAGGAGTATACCTTTACCATGCTTTCGGGGGAATATTTCGGAAAAAATTCTTTCAATGTAAAAAAGCTTAGCGGACTAACTTTCCACTGCCCGGTTCTGCGCCCATAAAGAGAACTTTTGTAACCAAGAACTTCTGTTTCCATCAATGACACTATAGAACCCGAAAGTATGAGCATTACATTTTTCTTTGAAAGCATCTCGTCCCAGACAGCCTGAAAAGCCGAAAGTACGCCTTTGTCCTGCTCAATCCAATAAGTAAACTCATCTATCGCTAATACAAACTTTTTTTTCTGGTCAATCTTTTCTAAGATGTCAGAAAACAGCTCTTCAAAGTTTTTAGGAGCTTTTAGATGCACGTTAAACGCTTCGGAAAACTTTTCTGCAAATCTTTCAAGCTCTAATGACATGTTCTGCCTTTTGCATAGATAATAAAACGATGGCTTTGCCCTGATGAATTTGTTTATTAGTTCGGTCTTACCCACCCTTCGTCTGCCATAAATGATCACAAGAGATGCGTTTTTCAAGGAATGCTGATTTTCCAGGAAGTTCAGTTCCTCTCTCCTATCTACGAATTTTAGTAACATGTTACTAAGTATTGTGATACTAGTATATAAAGCTTATCATTTTACGCTATGCCTCAAATAAACATAAATGTACTGAAGATCGTAAAATATTCCGCTATGTTTTCTTCTTCCACCACTCCAGCATATCTCCAAGCGTCTTTTCTATTGGTATTTCAGGAACCCATCCCAATGCGCGCATCTTGGAATTGTCGCCGACAAAAATAGGGTCGTCCAGCGGCCTGAGCAGTTTTTCATCAACAACCGGCTTTATGTTTTTTCCGGAGAGCTGTATCAATTTGTCAACAATATCTTTCATCTTATAGTGCATGGATGTGCAAACGTTGTAGACGTCGCCGTGCTCGCCTTTTTTTACAAGCGTATCGACAGCGCGCACAGCGTCGCGCACATCAGTTATGTCTCTTACAGCTTCAAGATTGCCAACAGCTATGTTTCCAGCAGAGCTGGCAACGCGCTTTGCGAAATCCGAACAGGCGTCATTAACTTTTCTCGGGCCGCTAATATTGAAGAAACGTATGCGCAATGTCTTTAATCCATAGTTTTTGTTGTACTGGTGCCCCAGCATATCCTGACCAACTTTGCTGACTGCATAGGGGCTTGTTGGCCTGAGCTGGTTCGTCTCTTTTACAGGTATTTCTTCTTTCTTCATGGAACCGTATTCAGCGCTGCTGCAGGCTATTGCTATTATTGGGGCTATGTCTGCTTTGCGAACAGCTTCCAGCAGATTAAATGTGCCGATGTAGTTTGTTTCATGGGTCCTTCTTGGCTCTTTCCATGATACTGTAACGAAACTCTGTGCAGCCATATGCAGAATGACATCCGGCTGTGCATTAGAAATAAGTTTCTCCATGTCTTTTTCTTTTCTCACGTCACATTTCACGAGTTTTATTTTATCTTTGACGTGTTCCAGATTATCCAGTTTATCTGCTTCCCAGTAAACAGCTGTAACAACTTCATTAATATAGAAATCCACAAGGTGCGAGCCTATAAAGCCGGCTGCGCCTGTAATCAGAATTTTCATGGATTAATTTTGAATACAATGTTTAAAAATGTGTCTCATTTGTCTCTACCCTTCTTATATCTGCCAGTTCTATGAAGATTCTATCCAGCTTGTTTGCAGCATCTTCTGCACGAGAGGCATTGTCAAGTATGAGCATTTTATCAGTCATCTCACGCAGCCTGCCCCTGAACATGCCATCAGACGTATAGACAGATATGTTTTTTCCAAGAAATGAGGAAAACCTGGTTTTTTCTTCTGCGGTCTTCTCAGGCACTGGTTTTGTGCTTTTCTCTCCCAGAACATACGCTGTCAGGACGCCAGTCAGCGGAGAAAGATAGAACAGAATCAGAGATGTTGCCGTGTTGATGCCGAAAACAATGAAAACCGGCATGAACAGCGAAATCACCAGCATTCCCAGAAAAGCTCCGGCAAGCAGCCTGTTTGTATTTTCTACATTAAGCACTGTGAAAGTAAGTTTTAAGACGTATTTAAAAGCCTTTTTACCAAAAGAAAACCCCTTGGGAAAAGAAAACTTAAAATAGATTGCAACTAATCTTATTCTTAATGCGGGGGTACCCAAGTAACCCTTTTTCCATTGTAATTTGAGAAAAAAGCGTTAACGGAAAAACGGTTTGGATGGCCAAAGGGGCTAGGTTGAGGGCCTAGTGCGTTAGAGCTGACATAAATAAAGTTTATGTCTTCGGCGTATCGCTACGCGAGTTCGAAACAAATCCGTTTTCAAAAAATTTAAAAATATCAGGGATTTGCGAATATCTCGTCCCCCGCATATAAAATTATAATCAACTGCTCATTGGAAAAACCTTTAGATTTTTCTATGCATAGAAAGTCCATGACTTTCTAATGAGTAGCTGAATGCCGCCGGTTTATTGACTAGTAAAGACAAAGATTTAGCATTTATAATAAACCCGCCAATAATCGTATATGACATCACATCTTACATTTGAAAATATATTAGAACTTAACCGTGTCCTCATAAATCAGTTTGGAGACGGTCCTGCCGAAATTAAAGACATAGGAACTCTGGAATTCATAATTGATAAAGCGTCCATGGCTAAAGATATTTACAGAGAAGCTGCAATTTTACTATATGAAATTAATACTAAACATCCATTCTGGGGTGGAAATAAAAGAACAGCATTTGAGGCTGCCAAAATCTTTTTAAGGTCTAACAACATTAAAATTAAAATAGATTATGATGAAGCCCTGAAATTTATCAACAAAATGGCTTCAGGAAAGATAACCTACCAAAAAACACTGGAATGGATAAAAGAAATTGTGGTGAAATAAATGGGTGAGAAAGAATTCAGAAAAATCATGAAAAAATCCATAAAAGAAGATGAAAAGTTATTGAAAGCTTTGTCTAGCTAAAGTTTTAACAATGAATAACCTGCCACATTACTTGCTTTACCTCCCGCATTATCATGATTCAGAAAATTCTTTTTTTCAGGTCAGCCCTGACCTTGTATAATAGCTCGGCTTTCTTTAAAATGGATGTGTCCATTTCCTGCAAAATAATATCTTCTTTGTTATCGTCCAATTTTTTAACAGCTCCTTTCAACGGCATTACTATTTGTGTATGGCCAATAAGGTGATCTGTTTTCCCATTTGCAGATTTCACAATGCCAGCTGCATTGCAGTATATTAGAATGATATTGTTTTCAAAAGTTCTTGCAGCGCATAATGAATCCACCATTCTGGCTTCAGTTTCTCTATCGTGTTCTTTTATTTTACAATCGGCGCTTGATGTCCAATAGCTCGGGCAAATAACAATGTCAACCCCTCTTTTTGCCATTCTTCTGAAAATCTCTGGAAATATCAAATCCCAGCATAGAACCAATCCGACTTTACCGAATGCTGTATTAAATACTGAAAATTCATTTCCAGCAGCAGCATATCTTCTTTCAGTAATCCAGAGGTTTGTTTTTCTGTACTTGCTTCTTATTTTTCCGCTTGAATCTATATAGTAAGCAGTGTTATAACAGCCTCTTTTATCTATCTCCATCCACGAGCCCGGAACAATGGAAACTGAATATTTTCTAGCAAGTTGCTGAAAATATGACAGATAATTTTTTTCAGAATCCATAAATTCCTTTTTGTCCCTGAAAGCGCGCAGAGAACCTGTTGGGAGAAGTTCTGGTAAAACCACTAATTGGGCTCCAAGACCTGAAGCCCTCTTTATAAATTTTTCAGCTCTGGCAAGGTTCTCTCCAATACAGTCCTGCTTAATTTCCATTTGCACTGCAGCTGCTTTGAATGACATATTAAATTTATGAAAGCATACG
>JACRMX010000015.1 GCA_016219485.1 Candidatus Aenigmatarchaeota archaeon
CAAATTTTACAAAACCGAAGTGACTTTATGCATAAGATAAAGTTATAAACTTTATCTTAATGTGAAGAAATAAAATATTGTCAATGGGCAGTAAGTTACAATTACTTAAGTTAACTGCTTCCTGATAATCCTCAAGCCAATATTTCTATCATTTTCATCTGATCCAGAAGCAGTTTTCTTCTCTTCACGACAGGGAGTTGTTCCTTTTTACTGTTTTTATAAAACATCTCCAGTGTCAAGGTTCCATTATACTTTATGGACTCAAATGCATCAAAAATATTTTTTATTTTCTTTTTGTCTCTGAAGAACAAATGGTGTGTGGATGCTGTGCTATCGCTGAGATGAACATGTCCTATTTGTTTTCCAAGCAATGCTATGAAGTTATCCAGCTCTGCCCGGGAAACTCCCGCATGGCTTGTATCTAATGTTATTAGACTATTAATTCTGCTTGTAATTCCTAAGATAGTTCGTGCCTGATTAAAAGGTGCATGAGCCGTATTTTCCAAGAGAAAAAGAGCCTTTCTTTTAGAGGTAAGTTCTGACAGGGCATAAATATTATTTTCCTTCACCTGCTCCGTTTTTTGATTCTCATCAGAAGACGGGTGTATCGTAATCTTTTTAGCGCCCAACTTCTCAAATATTTCCGCTGATTTTATCGTTTTGCCTATCTCAGATATATCTTTCCCTGATAGGTTGATTTCCCAATGCATATGCCCCATGACAGTAAAACTATCCAGAGCCTGCCTAATTTCTGTGATATATTCCGGAGAATATATTGAAAGGTCTGGCTTCAATGTAATTTCAATGAAATCAAAATATTTTTTCGCAAAAGCTATTTCTGAAAATATGTCTGCCTTAAAAGTAGGCATGTATCCGTACTTCATGAATTTTATGGGGCAGTGGCCTTATTTAAAACCAAGAACCGACTATGGTACATTCTCGCTTGTTAAAATGCTTGAAATCTTTGTTTTACTGTGGCTTGTATTTCAGAGATTTATATTTTAAGTATTGGGCATGACAATTAAGACCATGATTGATGAAAAACAGCTTCTGCAGACTATAGTAAAAGGAAGCGACTGGACAGAAGTGCTGACAAACATAATTGCAGAAGAGGGCCTTGACCCGTGGAGCATAAATATAGTCGAGCTGACAGACCTTTTTGTAGAATATCTCCAGAGGCTCAAGACCTTTGACTTCAGGATACCAGCGCGATTTATTCTCATAGCAGCCATGCTTCTGAGGATGAAATGTGAGCTGCTCTTTCAGGAAGAAAAAGAGCAGGTCCAGAAAGAAGCAGAGATGCCAAATATAGACATAGGGAATATGCCCCTGCTTGAGCCTCCTATGGTAAGAAAGCCCACGAGAAAGGTTACCCTTGACGAGCTTATATCTGCGCTGAACAAGGCGATGGACTACAAAGAAAAGAAGGAAGAAAGAAGGCTCAGGATAAGAAGGGCTGTTGAAACACTGATAGAGCCCGAGGAGGATATAGAAAAAAGGATGACAAGAATATTTGAGGAAATAGTCACGGAAATAAGAATAGGAAAGGGGGTTACAAAATTCTCGAAAATCGTGCCAAAGTGGCGGAGGATTGCAATAATAACAGCATTTGTCCCACTTCTTCACCTGGCAAAAAGGGGCGATGTTGAATGTGAGCAGGAAGAGCCCTTCCATGATATTTATATAAAATTTAAAGCGCCTGAAATAAAAGAGCCTGAACAGAAAGATTTATCTGATACCAAGGAGGTATGAAGCATGATGAAGAAACTTGCCCTTCTGGAAGCGTTGTTGTTTACCTCAAACGAGCCGCTCAGCGAAGAGGAGCTGGCAGAGGACCTCGGAACCAAGCCTGAAATAATAAAAGAAATGCTGAAACAGCTTGCAGAAAAATACGAAAATACTGAATCAGGCATATACCTGTCAGACGCAGGGGGATACAGGCTTGTCGTAAAGCCGGATTTCACCCAGAAAGTCTCGCATAGAACTCCGCATGCAGACCTGTCCAGAGGTTTGCTCAGGGTGCTTTCCATAATAGTCTATCATGAGCCCATAAAGCAGTCTGATATTGTAAAAATAGTTGGCAACAGAACGTATGAATATGTGAAAGACCTCACAGGCAGGGGGCTTATTAAATCGGAAAAGCACGGCAGGACAAAAAACTTAAGGACGACGTCACATTTCGAAGAATACTTCAGTGTTGATAAGGAAAGGCTGAAGGCGCTTGCAAAAAAGCGCGGTAATGATGAAAGAAATGACAAGCCTGGAGCTAAAGCACCTGATTGATGAACTCGGCTTTCTGAATGGATCCCGCATAGACAAAATATATCACTGCGGCAGGGAGCTGAGGATAAAGCTCTATGCTCTGCAAAAAGGGACATGCACGCTGCTTGCTGCTCCGGGAAGGCTTTACCTGACAGAAAAAAAGGGAGAGATGCCTGAAGCGACAAATTTTGCAATGGTGCTTAGAAAATACCTGACAGGAAAAAGGCTGGAATCGCTTCAGCAGTATAAATTTGACCGCATTGTCGAAATGAAAATAGGCAGGCATATCCTCATATCAGAGTTTTTCCACAAGGGCAACCATATACTATGCGACAGCAGCTATATGATAATAATGCCTATGGTGTCCCAGAAATGGAAGGACAGGGAAATACTGCCCAGAAAGAAATACATCTTTCCGTTTTCTTGCGACATAAGGGAATCTGGCATATTCAATATGTTAAAAACAGAACAAAAAATAGAAGGCCTGCTTCATACAAACGGCTTTGGAAGCTATGCAAAAGAAATCCTTCAGTCCAGCAACGTTCCAAATAAGCCGTGCTCTGAGCTTAGCGATGAAGAAGCAGAAAGGGTTTATGCTGCAATACAGGAACTGCTGAAAAGAAGGCGCGAGCCTAAAGTTGTTTACGAAAAAGGGAATCTTGTGGATGCCATCCCGTTTGATATCAGCATTTACAAAGAACATGAAAAGCAGAGATTTGAAACATTCAGCCAAGCGCTTGATGTCTACTTTGAAAATGAAAAGCAGAAAAAGGATCCGGTGAAAGAAAAGGCTAAGGTCATAATTAAAAAACAGGAAGAAGCAATAGAAAAATTCAGGGAAGAGGAAAAGCTGCTTGAAAGAAAAATAATGCTGCTGAATAACAACTATGCGCACGTGGACATGCTTCTGAATTCAGTGCTAAGCGCAAAAAAAAGCCGAAAGACTGACGCATCAGAGATGCGTCAATTTAGTGAAATCCAAAAGCCTGCAGACGAATATACCATAGACATGCGCAGGGGAGTAATATCGCTTACAATAGAAGGTCAACTGATAGAACTGAAATTTAATGAGCCGTTAAGCAAAGCGCTGAATGGCATGTATGAAAGACTGAAAAAAATAAGGAGGAAGAAGATAAGCGCGGCAAAGCACGCCGGAAAAATGACAGAAAGAACTGAAAAGAAAGAGCGTATCGAAGAGAAGAAAATGTGGTACCATAAATATCGTTACTTCACGACTTCAGACGGATTTCTTGTTGTTGCGGGAAAGGACGAAAGGACGAACGAAGACCTTATAAAAAAGCATGTAATGCCTTCTGATATCATCCTTCATGCAGAAATAACAGGCGCGCCTTTCACTGTTATAAAAGCGGATAAAGAGGTTTCAGAACAGGCGATAAAAGAAGCTGCAACATTTGCTGCCTGCTTTTCAAAGGCGTGGGCAATGGGTCTGGGCTCTGTGGATGTTTACTGGATAAAGCCTGAGCAGGTCAGCAAAAGCGCGCCTTCCGGAGAGCACATTGGAAAGGGCGCTTTCATGATACATGGCAAGAAAAACTACATAAAAAATGTCAGGCTTGGCTTATGCGTCGGCATAACAGAAAATGGAAAAATCATCGTGTCTCCAAAAGACGCTGCAATAAAGCATGCAAAATATTATGTTGCATTGTGCCCGGGAAATGAGCATGATCTGGGAAAGAAAATAAAGCGGCGCTTTGAAACTATGTCATCAGCTGTTATGAAAGAGTGCATAAAAAAAATAAAGCCAGGAGAGATGGTAAGCAGAATACCGTCAGGAAGAGGGGAAATTTTGCAGTAAAAAATATATAAAAGGAGGGGTATAATTATTATTATGACTAAAAGACACAAAAACGTTAAAAAGAATAATGCGCCAAGATCCCGATTTGTTTACTATGTTGCTATACTTCTTGTAATGACGGTTTTAATCGGTAGCTATCAGGCTGGGTCATATTTCTTTTTGCGTAGATCCAGTGAACTCACTGGAGAAGCTGCTGCAAAAATAGGCCAAACAGGTAATCTTTACGTCTCATCTACGCCATCATTAGCAGACCTCTATGTGGACAAAGCCTATAAGGGCCGAACTCCAATAACTGTAAAAAACCTGATAACTGGAAGACATATAATTATACTTACAAAAGTTGGGTACTATCCTTATAATAAACTTGTAAACGTATATGCTAAACAAACAACAAGTGTGCATGTTAAGCTTATACCTATACCGCCCGGAAACCAGACAAACCAAACAGGTAGCTTAACTGTGGCTTCAAGTCCTCCAAGCGCTAATCTTTATATAGATGGTGCTTACAAAGGGTCAACATCCTACACAGTTTCTGGTTTAACTGTAGGAAACCATAATATCGACGTTAC
>JACRMX010000010.1 GCA_016219485.1 Candidatus Aenigmatarchaeota archaeon
ACAAGGTCGCACAAGGTCGAAAACGCCTGTAGCGAAGTCAGAAGGAAGTTCTGGGCGTATGATACAATCAAAGCATATGCAGAAACGCGGGCGTAAAATCTTAGTTAGCTTGAGCTATCGGATATTTGTGCAACAGAGCAATTGATATTATAAGTTGAGGTGCAGCTGCCGCTGGAGCAGTCTACAGGCGAGGCATAAACCTCCCATTGCCTGATAGAGAACCATGCATAGCCATAATCACTGGTTCCACCATTGTCCGTTCCTTTCAGCACTGCGCGATAGGAGCCGGTTTTCCATGCACCTTCTGTTGTATGGTTGGCTGACAATGTAATAGTTCCCTGGCCATTTGTGATGGTGGACGTATTTACTCTGGAAACATTATAACTGCTGTATTCAATCGGAGGCCATAACCATTCTCCATCCCTTCCCTGGTACTCTACCTTTTCCAGTTTGACTGTCCCGCTTAATCCGCCAGAGCCATAACTTCCCCACCAGTTGTTTCCTGCCTCATACATGTACACATTAAGTGTCAGGCTGCTCGCAGGCTTATTTTGCCAGTTGCTGCTCCAGGCATATAAATAAAATGCCCTTGCTTCAAAGCCGCCATAAGCAATGTCAGTCTGGTCAGTTGTGCCTACTATTTTGAATTTTACGCCATAGCTTCCGCCATCCCAGTTCATCAGCGGCTTAAGCGTGCATGTATAGCTTCCTTTATTGTTATCTGCCTGGCAGCCTGATGTTGTTGCATTCAGCGCAAAGGACTTTCCTGTCTGCGTGTTTCTGACTTCTTCAATTGTAATAGTGGCATTATTGACCACCTGCTTTGTGCCGGACATGTCAGCGCAGGCAGAGCCCATGCCATATGAAGAGTTTGTTGAATTGTAGAATGATGCCCTGCCTGTGGGATTGTTTGCCTGGGTGAGTTTGAGCTCAAAATAGACTGTGTCACTGGTTTTAAACTGGTAAACATAGTAGTATCCTGACGAGCCTCCTGCCTGGCCTGCAGTATTCTTTGCCACAAGGCAGACATCATATGGGTTGACAATGAATTTTACCGAAGCTGCTATTGTATTGTTTTCCGCAGTGATGTACACTGTATAGATCCCGCCCATAGCTGGAGTGTCCAGCTTAAGCATCTGCTGCGTTGCGTTCCATGCCCATTCCATATTGCTGTTTGTATTATTGACAGCGCTGAAGCTGCTTACCTGAAGATAGGTGTATTCAGAGCCGTTCATATAAATTACAGACAGTATGCTTGCATCAGTCAAATTAATATTTCCCGTGATATTTTTTGCGCTTAAGCTGATGTAGGCATAATCATTTGCTCCGAACAAGTCCTTCAAAGCTCCATCTTTGTCAGTAGACTGCGCAAAAATAGTTTTGGTAATTACGTTAATCCCCTTTCTCGCTGTCTGCGTTGCTCCGCTATGCGTGACAGTTGCTGCCACATAATATTCACCAGCGCTGGCTGGTGATGCCATAGAAAATGCGTAGCATCCACTCTTTCCGCAGCTTGCATTCCATGTGGCATTGTACGTAGCTAGTTGATTGCTCATTTTATCAGTCAGAGAAATAGCCATGGAACTTGTTGTGTTAATGCCATCTATTACAGAGCCGTTTGCTCTCCATGTCGGATAAATTTCCATGCTAACAGTCCTGTTTGGAAACGTGCTGTATTCGTATTCAAAGCCTGAGTCAGTGTCTTTTTTCTTGAGCAGCAGGTCCCAGCCTCTTACCTCAAATGAAGTGGATGCTTCTACTATGCCGTCAGCCAGTTTGGTTACATTCACGTCTACGAAATAACTGCCAACCAGGAAACTCAGGGCATCCAGCGTAAATGTGAATCTGTTTGAATAGGAATTGTTATAGTTCAGCGCAGTTGAGCTGATATTCTTGACCACCAGGCCAGAGCTGCTCTTTATTGTGCCTACAAAGGTATAGTTTTCTGCTGTGCTGTTTGTTACAACCGTAATATCAACTGATGCCTGCTCTCCTGTGGCAAAAACATGCTTGATAGATTTTCCCAGTTCATCTTTCATTGCAATACCCACATCAAATCTTTTTACATTAAATGAGCTGAAAGCCTTGAAACTGTTTATTTCAATAAAGTAATCGCCGTAGCTGCTTGGTGCTGCTGCTGTTAGTGTGCATTTTCCGCTTGAGCCTGTTGTGCAATTAAACAAACTAAGGACGGATTTGGCAGCGTTCCTTATAGAGCCGTTTATTGAAACATTGGCAGTATAGCTGATTCTGTCTCCTATCTGGCTGATTGCTTCTGCCAGGATAGTCATTGTTTCATTCGGGCTATATGCTACTTTGTCTGCGCTTACCTCCAGCCTGTCAACGGTCTGATTAATCACCTGCATTTCAGACTGTGTCCACCATGCTGTTCCAGCAGGGTCTGCGTAGCTGGCCTTAATATGATAATTGCCTGCTACTGATGGCGTGGCAACAAGCACTGCTGACGGATAAAAATTGCTTCTGGAATAAAAAGCACCAGCTGTTGTTGTGTTCAGCCTGTAAGAAGCCGAGGTCGTGTTTGTTCCCATGTTGATAACAGAGATATTTATTGTAGCGTTTTCCAAGCCAGTATGGTTTGATACTATTACGCTATTGCTGTAGTTTGAAAGATAGAGTGTACCTTTCAGCTCAATAGTTTCGTTAGTCGTGTAAACAGTTTGCGAGCTGACAAAACTTATGTCTGCAATATAGGTATTTGCCAATGCTGCGGGCAAGAGTAGCAAAAACACTGCCACTGCCAGATAGCGCAGGTATATCATTGATAATAGTTATGTCATTGATAATAGTTATGGGTGCTTCCCCTATATAAATGGCTGTGTCTAGTAAACCGGGTTAATTTCAAATATCATATGATTTTATGAATTCTCAGGGCAAGATATAGCAAGATATAGATTATCAAAATTTTCATCACATTAAGATAAAGTTTATAACTTTATCTTATGCACAAAGTCACTTCGGTTTTGTAAACATTGGGAAAAACAAAGTTTTTCCCATGCATAGAATTGTTTTGCAATTCTAATGATTTGTCACGAAGTGACTTTCTTGTACGAGGATTGAACATAATCTTAAATAGGTTTAATCCAAATTTTAAAATATGCAAAAAAACAGGGCTATTTTAATAGTTTTTGATGCTGAAGGAATTACAGGCATATCACAATGGAAAGATGTCGTTGCTGATTTTTCAAGTGCAAGACCTTCTGAAAAATTAAAGAAAGCCATGGGTGAAGATATAAGTGCAGTTCTTGAAGGAGCGTATGGTGCAGGAATAAAGAGAGCATACGTTCTTGATTGGCACTATTCCGGGAATAACATAAGAAAGGGCGACTTAAAAATACCCAAAGGAATGAAAGTTATACTTAAAACAGAGACGCCTGAAATTTTAAAAGAATATTCATCAAGATCCAGCTTTGCTGCTTTAATTGGTTTTCATGGAAAAACAGATTCTAATGATGGTCTTCCACCATGGTTTGAAGATGAATTTGAATCAGGGAAGAAAAAAGGCGTTGCTCATGTGTTCGCATTCACCATTGATAAAATGCTCCTTAATGGCGTCTCAAGAGGAGAAGCAGTTATTTATGCGCATGTGTTAAAAGAGCTGAATACCCCTTTGATTTTTTGTTCTGGCTCGAAAGCAGCAACAGATGAATTAACACAATTTGCTCCTGAAGTTGTTGCCGTTCCAACAAGGGACGGAAATGAATTATTCGATGCTAACGATGTGCGCTCAAAAATAAAATATGGCGTTAAGCTTGCAATCAAAAAAGCAGATGAAGGTGGGTTTACAGGCAAAGATTATTCTAAATTCAACTACAAATCATTCACTATGGTATTTAATATGAGCAATGATAAAAGATATGCCGAACAAGTCCATAAAGAGTTTGCAGCCTTCCTGCAAACTATTCCAAAAAAGTATTTACTGATAAAGAAAAATAGAATATCGTTTAACATAAAAGGGCAACAGCCATATTTTAAGATTTATTCGCTTATAATCAAATCAGTCAATAGCATCTTTGAATAACATCTTTGTCCAATTTCGTCGCCTGAAAATAAATTTAAATTCATGGCCCTAAGTTAGGCCATGGAACCGCATATCTTCCGTTCTTACGACGTTCGTGGTATTTATGGAAAAGACCTGAATGAAGAAATCATGGAGAGCATAGGCAATGCATTTGGCTCGAAAATTCAAAATGACTGCGTTGTTGCCAGCGATTCCCGTTCATCTAGTCCATCCCTTTGCAAAGCCTTTATAAAAGGCGTTGTGGATAGAGGGAAAAACGTCGTAGAAATCACGGACGTGCCTCTGGGCGTTGGCATGTTTATGGCATGGCAGCATAAGAAGAGCTATGCTTACATTACAGCATCTCATCTTGCAAAGGAATGGAACGGGGTAAAGTTTTTTCATTCTTCTGGCTTAGGGTTCATGGAAGATGAGAACTTTGAAATACGCGACATGGTGCTGAAAAGCCCAGTGCCAGGCAAAGGAAAAATAAAAACTATAAAACAAGGAAGGCTTGAAAAAATAAACACCAACAAAGCAATTGAAGTTTATCAGAACTATCTGCTCAGAAGGTTCAAAGCAGAGAAGTCCCTTAAAGTCGTGCTTGACTGTGGCAATGGCATGGCAGGCCCTGTTGCGCCTGGTATGTTCAAAAAGGCAGGATTTGAGGTTGAAACGGTCTTTGAAGAAGTTGACTGCAGTTTTCCAAACAGGGCTCCTGAGCCTACAAGTGAATCGTTGTCAGCGCTTTCAAAAAAGGTCAGGGACAGCGATATTGGCATAGCATACGATGGAGACGGCGACCGCATGGTTCTGGCAGATGAAACAGGCCGCATTCTGGATTCTGTCCAGACATCATATATGATACTCAAAGAGCTGCTTAAAACAGAAAAAGGCAGCATAGTCGCGAATGTCGAGGCATCACGCGTCATAGACAAAGCTGCAAAGCAGTTTGGAAGAACAGTAATAAGGGTTCCGGTTGGCCACACGTTCCTTGTAGAGGCTGTGCATAAACAAAAAGCCTGCTTCGGGCTTGAGGTTAGCGGACATTACTGCATTCCTTCTGTTGTGCCTTATGATGATTCGCTTGCAATAAGCCTTTTTGTTGCCGTGCTGCTGAGCCGGTCAGATAGAAAGCTTTCAGATATTGTCAACGAACTGCCTGTTTTGGTTTTAAAGCGGACTGCAGCCAGCTGCCCGGATAATAAAAAATTTGGCGTTGTAGAACGGCTGAAACACAGGCTTCAGGAAGAATATGAAAATACCAATACAATGGACGGCGTGCGGGTAGATTTCGATGACGCCTGGGTACTCATACGCGCTTCGAACACCGCTTCTATCATAAGGCTTACTATTGAGGCAGAAACAGAAAAAAGATACGAGGAACTCAGAAGAAAATTTCACGCCATTCTTGAGAATGAGATAAGGCAATCATTGTAAAGACTGAGAGGATTGAAAGACCTTTATCTACTACAATTGAAGGGATATTGCAGGATTCCGTGGAATCCTGCAGTTTGCAGGACTTTTCAAGTCCTGCAATATAGGGAAAAGCTTCGCTTTTCCCATACAGGAAAACATACAATGTTTTCCTTGTATAAGAAAAAGTTAGAAACTTTTCTTTGCATTAAGATAAAGTATAAAAATTTACCAGATACTTTATCTTATGCATAAAGTCACTTCGAATTTGTAAAATTTGTCACGAAGTGACTTTCTTGCATTGTTAGAAGGATTTTTTCTGCTTTCCCCTCAATAGTAGGGGGAAAGAGAAAAAACCGTTCGGATACGTATCGGATATATTAGAAAAGCTTTCGGCTTTCCAAATGCACAGAATTGCAGAACAAATTCTGATCTATTGAAAAACAGGGGTTTATCAAAGTCATCGTCTGACAGCCGTAGAATCTGCATAAAAATTTTTCCAACATATGATTGCTATGATATTTGATGTTTCCAGGCCTGACGCGCCTTTTCTACAGCCAACTCTCAAAGAGCTAAGGAAGCAGTATGATTTTGAAAAATATGACGGCAGTAGTTATGACCTTGACAAGGCTGTAGAATCTCTTGATGATAAAAGCGGGCTGATTGTTTCCAAGCAGCTCATTTTGCCGGCTGATTTTTCCCAGAGAAGGCTTAAGAAGAGGGGGCCATTTCGCAGAATAAACAGGCCAGAAAAAAATGAAGCCATTGAAAAATGTATAAACCCAGTTGATTATTTCAGCCAGCTTTTTTCTGTTCCAGATGGAATATCTGCAGGCTATATGTGGTGGGGCACTGCTCCAAGAAAAGTGCGGGCTGTTCCTCTTGTCAGCCTTATAGAAGGATATGAGTTACAGGAGGTTGTAAATTCTGCATGGTCAGGGGAATGGCATGGTCACAAGGCATGCAACGTACGCTCTTATGAAGGAAGAGGCGATTATGCCATAGCTGTTGTTAAAGTGCCATCACGCTCCAGAGCTGACATCTATGACATAGGGCTAAGCCATATTCCCATAGGCGAGCGTTCATATGGAGAACTATGGGACCTTTTCTTTGAGCATGATTGCGCAGATGAAATATGGCACGGATATGTTCATTTTAAGTATGTTGCCGGGGTATACAGGTTTTGCCCGCATGTTATTGCAGCTTATCTTGCAGCTGGAAGAGCTGAGCATGCTGACTTC
>JACRMX010000033.1 GCA_016219485.1 Candidatus Aenigmatarchaeota archaeon
TGCTTTTCTGATGTTATGCATAAGATATTGCGTAACTCTAAAGAGTTACGCAATTTGCGCAACCTTTCAGGTTGTGCAATAAAGTTATAAACTTTATCTTAATGCAAAGAAATCCAGCCGATTGACGAGAAACGAAAAGACGAAAGAGGATTGACGAGCTCTGCTCGTCTGTCTGTTTTTTCGTCAAATGGTTTCTCGTCGGTTCATTTGGATTTCTTATGTGGAAATTTCTTCGGAATTTCCAATATATTTTCGTTTTCCCCTCATTTCAGTGGGGAAAAACTGAAAATATCATAGGAAGCTTTGTGAAAAATTTGCTATATGAGCATCGATTATATGTTAGGAGCAGTTAAGTTACAATCACAAAAATTTATATAAACCGCCCAATCCATTCTTATTTCTATGAAAAAGCCTAAGCTGAAGCGCGAGCTTGGCCTTTTTGAGGTCACGATGTATGGTCTGGGCATCATAATCGGCGCAGGCGTATACGCGCTTATAGGTGAAGGTGCTGGCATTGCCGGAAATGCCATCTGGATGTCTTTTATCATTGGTGCTGTAATTGCTTCTTTTACCGGCTTAAGCTATTGCGAGCTCTCTAGCATGATACCAAAAGAGGCTGCTGAGTACAATTATACAAAAAAAGCGTTTGGAAAGCGCCTTGCATTCATCGTCGGCTGGTCGCTCATTGTTGCAAATATTATAGGCGCTGCTGCAGTAGCAATGGGCTTTGGCGGCTACTTTTCCCATATTTTTAGCACGCCTATCATACCTGTTGCTGTCATTCTTATCGTACTGCTTTCTTTGCTTAATTTCTGGAGCCTGAAAGAATCAAGCCACTTCAACATTGTAGCTGCAACACTGGAAATGGTTGGCCTGTTTATAATCATTGCAATAGGTGTTTTGTTTTTCAGGCCCAATGTTGATTACTTCTATTCGCCTGCTGGCATTACCAGCGTACTGTCTGGAACAGCGCTGGTATTCTTCGCATTCCTTGGATTTGAGAACCTTGCTAATATTTCTGAAGAAACAAAGAAAGCGAGAAAGGTTATTCCAAAGGCAATGCTGCTGTCGATTGCTATAACGACAATACTATACATAGCTGTTGCAGCTGTTGCTGTAGGCGCTGTAG
Source organism: Candidatus Aenigmatarchaeota archaeon (assembly GCA_016219485.1). Lineage (GTDB taxonomy): Archaea > Aenigmatarchaeota > Aenigmatarchaeia > GW2011-AR5 > JACRMX01 > JACRMX01. The sequence goes on from JACRMX010000033.1 coordinate 1,130, forward strand.
GCTGGGAAGCGCTGTCATCATCAAAAGCTCCACTGTCCCTTGTTATGAACCAGGCCCTTGGGCAGAACGCATCGCTTGTGATGTCTATCATCGCGCTGTTCTCAACAAGCAACACAGTATTGATAATGCTCATCGCAGTGTCAAGGATGATATATGGCATGGCTAGCCAGGGCTCACTGCCAAAGTTGCTGGGAAAGATCCATAAGAAAAGGCACACGCCATACAAAGCTGTGTTTCTCGTGATGATAACTGCATCAATCATGACGCTTGTAGGCGACATTGGCATTGTTGCCGAGCTCACAACCATAGGCATTTTTGCAGCCTTCATTGCTGTCAATGCATCTGCCATTGTTCTGCGCTACAAGCTTGCCAAAGCGCGCCGCCCATTCAAGATGCCTCTTAACATAGGCAAATTCCCTGTGCTCGCGCTCCTTGGCGTTGTCACATCAGCAGCCATGCTCTTCTACTTCAAGCCTGTTATCTGGCTTGCAGAGCTCGCTATACTCATGCTGGGCCTGCTCATCTACGAATGGCGAAAGAAATAAATCAGGCTTTATTAAGATGCCTTACAATTTCCTTTTTGAACAGGTCAAAATCGCTTACGTTGTTTTTAAGGATTGAAAATATTTTTCTGTCGTCAACCAAACCATAGCGGTGCACAAGGATATTCCGGCATGCCTTCATTTTCCTGAGCTTTTTGTACAGCTCTTCGGATATCATGCCGGCTGCTTTCAGTTTTTTGAACATATCATCTTCGCTATATGGCACACCAAGCTCTAACCCTGAAACAAGAACGTTACAGACATCAAACACAGACTCCAGGCTTATTTGCAGCAACCTCTCGCAAGCCCTTTTTTTCTCATTTCTATATTCACCGACAGATTTTGGAATTATTCCTTTAAGCTCCTTGAGATAACCTTCCATTTCAGCAAGTTTTAGCAGCACTTTTTCTTTGTCCATGACACCTCACCACCATTGCCTTCAGGTAATTATCAACATGCCTCTTGAAAAGCCCGTATTCCTTAATAGCATCAAATGCTACATCATACAGGAACTCTTTGTCTTTGCAATGCAGAATCTTTCCTTCCTTAAGCACCCTTATCTTTATGAAAACAGGCAGCTTCTGGAAAACCTGCACATCTATTTTTTCATCTATCAGCGAATACCGCACTCTTTTTTCAAACGCTTTGTCAGGATTTTTCAAAATCAAAGCTACATCTATATCAGACGTTTTTCTTTGTTTCTTCCTTGCATAACTGCCAAACAAAATCACCGCCAATATATTTTTGTCTTTTCCGGCAGCGCTGAGCAGCTTGTCTAATCCTTTCATAATAGTCGCCTCAAGGAGACCTTCCATCTCATTGCGAAAATTATAAATTTTCTCATGCACAGGAAACCTATGGTTTCCTGATGTGATGAGAGGGGGAATTGAGGCACAACCTTAAATAATCTCTGTGCCATAACTATAATTGGTGAGTTCGTGAGAAAATGTGTTGTCTTGAACAACATGGATTTAACATCCAGAAAATCTAACATTTTAGACAGCCTTTTCTCTGAATATCTTCGTGCCATTGATGCCCATTGCCTGCATCTGCCTGATGCAGATTCTTCTATTGACTTGCACCATTTAACATATTCAAGCATACGAAAGACCTCTTTTTTGCCAAGCGACATTGTTCAAGAAGCCAGAAAAGATGCTTGGAAAAACCGAAAAGGCATTGAACAATCTGGATATAATGGAAACTTTGAATTTAAAAAATGCTCCATACGCCTCAATAAGCGATGGTTCAAATATGTCAAATCTGAAAGAGGAAACCCCTGCTTTAAGATTACCTATTCTCCAAGAAAATCGTTTGTGATTCCTGTTGAGACTGATAGGCAGTTTGAGAGATTTCAGACTTTTCTTGGTGATGGCTGGACTTTTGATAACATCTCCCTTCTTTCTGATAGCAGAATTTCTGTAGTTCTTGAAAAGAACTTTGAGAAATCTGAAACTGAAAAACGTTTTGTTATTGGCGTTGACATCGGCTCGTCTACGCTTGCTGCTGCGACTGTTTTTGACATACAGACTTCCAAAGTTGTCAGACAGCTTTATTTTGGCAGGGATGTTGCCAAAAGACAAAGAAGATTTATCAAGAGAAGGGCTTATCTCAAAAGCCTTGCTGACAAAGGTTCTCACAGGGCAAGAAAGAGCCTTCAAAGACTTAAAGTCATGCAAAGAAATTTTGTCAAGACAAGAAGCGGTCAGATTGCTAAAGAAATTGTAAATCTTGCCAAGTCTTATGATGCTTACATTTCTGTTGAAAAACTGAAAAATATCAGAGGTAAAAAAGGAAAGTTTAACAGGAAAGTTAACCAGAAGATTAGCAAAATTCCTTATGGAAGTGTGGTTTGGTTGTAAATAGCGACAGAAAAGCCTCTCTGGCTATTGCTGTCAAATCTGTCTTGGAGCGGACTAAGGCTCACGAACTCACCATTCTGGGTTCTATCCAGATTTCCAAGACTCGGGTGCCAGTAAACGCACTCTTGCGTTCCGATGCCGTTGATGATTTGTGTTCTGTGAACCATAATTATCAACCTATGGAAAGCCGCCTAACTCATTAGAATTGCAAAGCATGAGGAAAAGCAGGCTTTTCCGATGCAGGAAAACATAAAGGGTTTTCTTTGCAATTCATTAGAAATTCCGAAGGAATTTCTATGCACAGGAAAGCAAAGCTTTCCTGATGCTATGCATGGAAAAAACAAAGTTTTTTCCAATGTGTTAGGTGGTAGTTTACGTTGACTATTTGGTGCTGAGAAATATAAATGTTTTTCAGCAGTTGGACGTCCGATGACAGGCATTTCATGGAGATCCTAGGGCTGTTGGTCTACGAGGCGGTTAGGAAGTAATTTTTCAAGCAGCATGCTGTTTTAATATATTATATTTTTCTTTGACTTCTTCAACATAGTTTTTATGTCCGCATTTCCATCCAACGTATCCTCTTACAGCTCTGTCCCAAGCATCAGAATACTTATAGCCGCAGTTATATGGGTCATACGAGCCGTCTTCGTCTTTGACTGCATTGTACTTTTGCTTTAAAATATAGATGCCGCGTTTTATATTGTTCTGTTCGTTTCCTGATCCTATAACATCATCAAAACTGTTTATACCAATGGGTTTGCATATGTCCCAGTCGCATATCTGCATCAGTCCTCTGCAGCCTGCAGATGATGTAGAATCTTGCGTGCAGCTTGACTCCTGCATCATTATTGAAAGCACAAGCAACTGGTCAGGCACACCATAGGCTTTTGAATATTGGTCTATCCATGCAGCATATTGTGCGCATTTGTCTCCGCAGTTGCATTTTCTGCTGCCTTCCCCGGTGCCTACGCTATTTGCTTTTGCGTACTCCATGGCTTTTAGAACATCAGTGCCAGCAACAGACGCTTCTGAAATAATAACCTCCTTATGACGGCAGAATGTATATTGATTGCTGCTCAGCCTGCCGAACAGCA
>JACRMX010000011.1 GCA_016219485.1 Candidatus Aenigmatarchaeota archaeon
TGCTCTGCTGCAAAGCTTTCATCCAGATAGCCGATGGGCTCGCCTTCTACAATGCTGACTACTCTTATTCGCCTTACATCAGCTATGGTGCTGAGATTTTCGTAGTAATATTGCCATCCCTGTCTGTTTCTGCGAAGCTTGTAGTCCAGAATCTCCAGCGTTCCTTCTCTATATACAGGGTTTACCCACAGGAGCCTTAATTGACTTAGAAATTTCAGCAGCTCATGAAATTTTTCCTTTTCCATATTTCTGAACGGGTATGATTTCTTTACAGTTTCAAAAACACTGTTCGCTGATAGTTCATATTCATCAAGAACCATGCCAACTGTCTGGTGCGCAAGGACGTCCAGCGCCATCTCATGCACCTTTATTTCTTCAAGCTCGCTGTTAAGCGCCTTTCTTGCTATTACCGTTGACTCGAATGCATCCTCCTCGTCTGTGAGCAGTATGCCACTGCTAACCCTTCCAACACCATGCCCAGACCTCCCAATGCGCTGTATTAATCTTGAAACCTGCCTGGGAGAGAGGTACTGAATAACAAAATCGATTGAGCCTATGTCTATGCCAAGCTCCAGGCTGCTGGTGCATATGAGCGCCTTAAGCTTCTGCTCCTTGAAGTCTTTCTCGCTTTTAATCCTCGCCTCTTTTGATAACGAGCCATGATGCACTTCCTGCCTAAGCTCTTTGTCTATTGCCCTGAAGCGAGAGGAGATAACTTCAGCAGTTTCTCTTGTGTTTGTAAACGTCAGTACGCTCTGATGCTTGTTTATCAGCTCCCTTATTCTGTGCAGCCGTGCTGTTGTGCTTTCCCCTACAAAAAGCTCATCAGCTATTTTTTTGTCCCTGTCAGTTGGAAGCGGAAGCTCTACTTTAAGCTCGTAGTTTTTCTTCGCCTCTGCGACCACTATCCTGGTTTTTCTGGAGAGAAAATCTGCCACCCTTTCAGGAGAGCCGACAGTTGCACTTAGCCCTATGCGCTGGAACGGGCCACTGAGTTTTTCCAGCCTTTCCAGAATAACCGAGAGCTGTACACCTCTTTTGCTTTCAATGAGTTCATGTATCTCATCCACAATAACGTATTTTACGTTTTTCAGGTGCTCGCGCATGACCTTGCCTGGCAGTATTGCGCCCAGTGTTTCAGGCGTTGTAACGAGAAGATGCGGTGGTATCTCCCGTTGTGCAGACCTTTCTGCCTGTGTGGTATCGCCATGCCTGACAGCTACTTCAAGGTCTAGCTTGTCGCACCACCAATATAATCTGTCCAGCATATTTCTGTTAAGCGAGCGCATAGGGGTCAGGTAAAGAATTGAAATGGGCTTATGCTTTTTTTCCAGAAGCTTGTTGAATATCGGAAGCATAACAGCTTCCGTTTTTCCAATGCCTGTTGGAGCAATGACAAGGACATTTTCATCGTCTATGATTTTTTTGAAAACTTTCTCCTGTGCTAATGTGGGCTCTTCAAACCTTTGTTTGACAAGCTTTCCCAGCTTTGGTATTAGAAGGTCAAATACATTCATACCATCAAATCCTTTATTCTTCCAATATCAGTTCCATCAAGGAGAAAGGCTTTGGCATTTTTTATGTCCATTTTTCTGGCTATCGGTCCCATAACAGAAAAGTCCTCGTTGATTGCATGGCCGCCGGCAAGCTCATTGAATGCAGGCATTATTATTATTTTTTTCTTTCCATAACCGAACCGACGACCTTCGGTCGTCAATTCACTTCTGCCATGTACCCAGACAGGCTGCACATATGTTGCTCCCATTTTATCTTTGAACTTTATCTGCGGATGATTATGCCCAATTACTATTATTTTTTTATTTGTTTTCACGTTTTTATGCCCATGTGTCAGAAAACAATTTTCTATCACAAGGGATTTTTTTATTTTTACGTCAGCGATCTTTTCAAGAAACGTGTCATGGTTGCCCTTTATTATCGTCGTCTTTGCATTGATGAGAGACAGAAACTCAGGTATTTCCCGCATCTCCTGGAATGAGACGCCAGGTACTTTGTGTTTTACATCCCCTAATATTATAAGGCACTTCGCCCCCGTTTTGGCCAGCAAATCATTTATTCTTTTTGCCAGTGATTCAACTTGACTGGGCATAGAAAATCCGTATTCCCACAACTCCCTTGTTATACCTAAATGCAGGTCAGCTATCACAAGGCAGTCTCTGATTTTCATGGCTGGCTCGTTTTTTATGAACATGAATAGAATTTGCGGGGAAGGTTTTTAACTGTTTACCAATCAAAGCAATCCGAATTCTCATATGCTTATTTTGGGTTAAATTCCAGATAAGGAACGAGAGACAACATAAGTTTATATTTTTAACTATTAAGTAGTTAAAATGCAATTAATCATAGACCAATTTGGGATGTTTTTAGGGAAAAAAGGAAGCAGATTTATACTGAAAGATGGCAATGAAAAGAAAGAGGTGGCTGCAGAAAACGTAAGCCAGATAATAATATCGACAGCTTCTTCCATTTCAACGAATGCCATAAGGCTGGCTATAGAATACGGGATAGACATAGTTTATACAAACTACTTTGGTATGCCTTATGCAAGAACATATCCATGCAAGCTAGGCGGAACTACCCTTACAAGAAGGATGCAGGCCACAAAATATCCTAGCATAAAAATGGCTGACTGCGTAAAGAGTGTGGTGGAAGCAAAGGTAAGAAACCAGATATACATGCTGAAATCCCTGCAGAAAACCAGAGAAAACATCAATTTTGAAGATAGCGTCAATTCCATGGAAAAACTTCTTGAGAAATTGCCGGATATGGAAGGTTCCATAGATGAAATAAGGGAAGATTTGTTAGGCATAGAGGGGTATGCAGGAAACCAATATTTTTACTGTTTGTCACAAATACTGCCTTTTAAGGAAAGGGAACATAAAGCAAAGGATCCCTTCAATGCTATGCTGAATTATGGCTATGGCATGCTTTATTCTGAAGTGGAAAAAGCCTGCATATTGGCAGGCCTGGACCCATTCCTAGGCTTTCTTCATACAGACAGGTATGGCAAACCATCCATGGTTCTGGATTTTATAGAAGAATTCAGGCAGCCTATAGTGGACAGGGCCGTTATAACCCTCTTCGTAAGAAAGCAGGTGGATGAAGAAAAGGATTTTGAAGGCATTTCAAATGTTTTGATTCTTTCAAAATCCGGCAAGGAAAAGGTCGTGAAAGCGGTCATGGAAAGGCTGCACACGAAAATAGAATTCAGAGGCAAGAAAGTTAGCTTCAGCAGTATAGTAAAGAGGCAGGCACGCCTTTTTGTCAAAGTGCTTTTGGGCGAGAAAGATAAATACGAGCCATTCATTTACAGGTGGTAGGCATGCTTTACTGGATAATTTACGACATAAGCGACAACAAGAAAAGGCTCAAAATATCAGAAAAATGCAAGAACTATGGTCTTTACAGAGTCCAGAAAAGCGCTTTTCTGGGCAATGTTTCAAGAAACAAACTCGATATGCTGGCCATAGAGCTGAAAGATGTTCTCAAACAAAAGAAAAATAACGATGAAACAGAAAAAATCAAAGAATCAAACGAAGCTGAAAAGAAAGAAGGCGATGCAGTCTTTATTTTCCCAACCTGCAAGACCTGTTTTTCAGAAAAGCGGATAGAAGGCAAATTTGATGAAGAATTAATAAAAAAGAAAGATTTCTGGATAATAAGTGGTTAGCATGGAAAAGAAGTTTCTGACGGCAACGGATTTAATGAACTACTCCTACTGTCCGAGAATAATTTATTATGTGCATGTTCTAAAAAGACCGCAGTTTACAACATCCAAAGAATATAAAGGTAGGGAAAAGGAATCAGACTTTCAGGAAAAACTTGGCATAAAAACTATTGTAGATTCGATAATGGTAGATAAAGAAAAAAACGAAGCTTATCCCATACAGGCCAAATATAGCTTCAAGCCATCTAAACTTTACAGGGCTCAGTTGTTTCAGATTATTATGGAATCCATGCTTATAGAAGAATGCCTTGGCTACAAATCACCATTTGGTTTCATAAAATTTCTGCGTTCCGGCGAGCTGGTCAAAGTGGATACAGAGAAAAGAAGGCAGGAAGTTCTGGAAGCGTTCCAAAGCATAGAAAAAATTATGGCTACCGAATCGTTCCCGAAACCTACAAAATACCGCAAAAGGTGCGTTGATTGCTGCTTTAAAAGTATTTGTTGGTAAAATTGATTTGGATGTGGTTGTGTGCAAAAAACACTCACGAAGACCATAAGTTTCAAACTTAAAACTGACAAAGAAATAGAAAAAAATCTAGATACATATTTTATTGAGTTTGGAAAAGCGACAAATTTTTTCCTCAAAAGAATGCATGAGATAAGAAATGAATTTTTTATTACTCTGCCTAAAAATAATCAGAAAGAATGTATTTGTGTTTGTTGCAAAAACAGGATAAAGATGATAAAGAAAAATATATCTGATAGAACTTTCTACTTTTCTGTAGATGAAAAGACTCTAAAGAAGATGAATGACCCAGAAATAAAATTTGACACTAAAATCTATAAGATAAAACCGAAAGCATCTGTTTGTTCTTATTGTTTTGGATTTGTTCAAAATGATAAATTCATAAGGAAGCAGCTATACCCATCAGGTGATAGAAAAGTTGAGAACTCTCTAAATGTAAAAAACTCGGCAAGATTATCTGGTACAGAGTTTGCCATGGCATTTGAACAGTCTAAAGCTATTTTAAAATCAAGAAAACAACAGCAAGCCTTCTGGAAATCTCTAATAAAAAAGAATGAGTACTTTATACAGAAAAATGTTGAGATTCTAGAAAACAAAAAAATTAAAAGGGACAATAAAAGTGTTGATGCTAGAGTAACTTTGCCAAAGAGTGGTAAGCAGAGAGACCAAAGATACAAACATTATGACGATAAGCCTCAATACAAAGGTAAAACTATTTACCAAATTAACAAAGAGATTGAGAAATTAAAAATCCAGAATAACAAACTAATAACAAGAGTCTCTTCATTTCCTTATTTCAACAGTAATGTAATACAGCTTCATAACAACCAGCTTACGTTCCTAGAAGATAATAAAATTAGATTATCCTTTGGGAGAAATAAATCTGTATTAAAATTCTATGGCACTGACGTTGAAAACCCAAAAAGCGCAGAAAGGTACAAAGAAGCACTAAAATTAATAGCGAAAAAACCTATTACATATTCTCATTTAATCAAGAAAGATGGAGATTTCTATCTCGAATACCCAATGAAATTTGATGTAGATGTGCCTGAACCGAACAAAAACTTCAGAGCTCTTGGTATTGACAGAGGTGTAAAGAGACTGGCCGTTATTTCTATAATAGACGAACCTAATGGGAAACCACACGACATAAACTTCTTCAAAGGAGATGAGGTTTGGAAATCTAGAATTAAATACTCAACAATGATGAAGAGGCTAAGAGGTGTTAGGAGAAAAAATAGAAAAATGAGACTTTTCGGTGGTAAAGTTAAAAACGTAAGCAGAGACATTATTCAGAACATCTCAAGAGACATAGTAGATGTGGCTAGACAAAAAATGCCTGTCGTAATTGTAATGGAAGGGCTAAAGGGGTTAAAAGAGCCTAAGGGCGGTATAAAAAGGAAGAGGGAAGCCAAACTCAGATTTATGATATCTAACTTCCTCTATGGGCAGATGCAGAAAGCAATTGAATACAAGGCGTATGAAGCAGGCGTGCCAGTAGTTTATATTGACCCCAGACATACGTCTCAAAAATGTTATAAATGCGGAAATACAGATAGCCAAAATAGAAAAACTCAAGGATTTTTTCAATGCACATCATGTGGTCATAAGATGAATGCAGATCTTAATGCGTCCATAAATATCGCCAATGCATTTTACGATAGCCTTAAAAACAATACTAATTAGATTATAACGATGAAAGCCTATTCAAAAAGAATGGGCTAGATGTAAATGCTTACTTTGTTAAGAAGTAAGATGACCGAGCTCTATACGAGCAAGTTCGGCGTTTAATCAGATGCCGTCAGGGGGCTATACCTGATAAAATGCTTCGGTTATAGCTGCAGTTGCATGTAGCGAGTCCAAATGGAGGCCTGTACTCCGAGAGATAATTAGTGTTTCGGCACAAAGTTATCTGACTGGGCATCACTCAGAGTTTGTTCGGTGAGTCTTTATAAGGCAAACTGCAAAAGTTCTACTTACTTGGTATGTTAATCGAAAATTCTATAAAAGTGATAAATTCCGCACAATTTTTGTCGAGTTGCAGAGCCCGAACAAACGAGTAATGGAATGCAACGAGTTTAACCTTATTAAAGAAAAATTAGCCCTGCCTTATTGCAGAGCCCGAACAAACGAGTAAAGACATATAAAAATCATGCAAGTCCCAGCAGGTCTGCTCTCGTAACTATTCCGGCAATTTTCCCGTTTCTTGATACAAGCAGCGCGGGAACGTGCTCAAGTATGGATGACAGCATTTCTATGTCGCTATTGTCATCAACTATCGGAAGCGGGATGCTCATTATTTCTTCCACGGTCTTTGCGCCTGGATTTTCTGTTATTGCATATGCTATGTCCTTTTCACTTATTGCCCCGACCATTGCTCCATTCTTCATGACAGGAAGCTGGGATATGCCTTTGGCTTTCATCTTTCCAGCAGCTTTTTTGATGCTTTCTTTCGCACCGATCATCACGACCCTTCTGATCATAATGTTTTTTGCCTTTGGCATTTTTTTATTTTTAAGGGCTGAAAGTATTTTTATCATTTTTGAGTACGAGGGGTCCACATCGCCGCGCTCTACCCTTGCTATAAAAGACTGGCTGACGCCAGAACTTTTTGCAAGCTCCTGCTGTGTCATACCCCTGCTTTTTCTGATATCTTTTATTCTGAAAGCTTCTGGAAGCATGAAATTATTACCATAGTAATATTTTTATGCTTATCTGCATATTTTTCAGGGAAAAATATTTATACTTTTATGACCATAGATAAGGTTATAAAATTTTCTATAGCCATAGCGGCTAGGGAGGTGATGATGAGCCTATGAGAAGCGGAAAATTCTTATTCACGTCAGAAGCAATGACAGAAGGCCATCCTTGACAAAGTGTGCGACCAGATATCCGATGCAGTGCTTGACGCGATATACAAAAACGACCCCTATGCGCGCGTTGCCTGCGAGACAATGGCAGGGATGGGTTTCATTGTCGTGACAGGAGAGATAACGACCAAGACCTATGTTGATATTCAGAATGTGGTGAGGGGTGTATTGAAGAGAATCGGCTATACAAAGCCTGAATACGGCTTTGATTATCAGAGCGTTGGCATTCTGACTTCTATCCATGAACAGAGCACTGATATAGCAATGGGAGTTGACGAAAAGGAAGGCGGAACAGGTGCAGGAGACCAGGGTATGATGAGCGGTTATGCAACAAACGAGACACCAGAGCTTATGCCGTTGCCTATTCTTCTTGCGCACAGACTTGCAATGAAACTTGCAGAAGTCCGCAAGAACGGAACGTTGCCGTATCTGCGGCCGGACGGAAAAACGCAGGTGACAGTGGAATACGATGGCAGCAAACCAAAACGAATAGAAGCAGTTGTTGTTGCAGCGCAGCATGACCCGGACGTAGAGATCGAGCAGCTGAGAGCAGACATAAAGGAGAAAGTGATAAAGCCAATATGCAGCAGATATCTTGACGACAAAACAAAGTATTTCATCAACAATACAGGTCGTTTTGTAATCGGCGGGCCAGTAGCAGACTCGGGCTGCACAGGAAGAAAGATAATCGTTGACACATATGGCGGTGTAGGCAACCATGGTGGCGGGGCATTTTGTATAGATGGAAATGCGCTGATAAGCACAGAGAATGGGCTTATGAAAATCAAGGATATGAAAACTCACGTTGAAAAGGGTTTATTGGTTAAAACAGACGTGCATCCAACAAAGGCAGGTGAATGGTATGATAATAAGGAAATGGAAACTATTAAGATAACAACAGCTGATGGCTTTTCTTTAGAAGGTTCAAGAAATCAATCCATACGTATAATAGATGAAAATGGAAATTATGTCTGGAGAAGATTTGACCAGCTGAAAAAAGATAATTTTATTGCAATACAGAGAAAAAATAGGTTATTTGGCGGGAAAGTAGATTTAAGCAATTTTAAATACAAATATAAAGAAGGAACGATTGAGAGCAGGAAAAATAAATTCACATTCCCAAAGGAACTGACAGAAGATTATGCATACCTGTTAGGTTTATTGATCGGCGATGGCAACTGTATGATGGATGGAGCAATTTCTATATGTATTTGTGAAAATGAAATGAAAGAAAATGTTCAAAAATTATATAAAAAATTATTCGGCAAAGAAGGAAAGATATTTGGTCATTGGGCGTTCATGGGTGGTGTAGAATTAAGGGCATTTTTAGGGCATTTAGGGTTGGGTTATGAAAGGGCATGGAATAAGAACGTTCCCTATACAATTTTCAAAGCCCAAAAAAATGTTGTTGCTGCATTTCTAAGAGGTTTATTCGATACAGATGGTGGAGTCAGAGTTCATGGTAGGAATAAAAACTTTCCAGATATGTACTTTTACTCATCTTCGTTGAGCCTAGTAAAGGATGTTCAACAGTTATTGCTTAATTTTGGCATAATAACTCAAATAGGTATTATTGACAATATTGGAAAAGAGATATGTGGTGGCAGAATAGTCAGAAGGCTGGGATATAAGTTACGAATAAAAGGAATAGAAAGTGTAAGGATATTTGCTTCTGAGATAGGATTTGGTCTGAAAAGAAAACAAAAAATTTTAGACTCTGTGAATTTGGAAGGAAAAAAAGATGTTTTTATAATTCCAAATCAAAGAGACAGAATAAAAAGACTTTTCAAAAAATTAGATGCAAAGGAAAAACAACGGGATAAATCCAGAATTGGAAGGTTTACTAGGGTTTGCAGAGGTAAGGCGACAAAGGAGCTGACCTATAACAAATTGAAGGGCTTTGTGTCAACCTATGACAATAAATTTAATGGAGACATTGATTTCGACTATCTCAAAACTCTTTGCGAAATGAATCATTACTATAGCAGGATTAGTCACATCGAGCCATCAGCTACAAGAGTTTTTGATTTATTAGTTCCGGGTTCTCATACATTTACTGCAAATGGCTTTGTTTGCCACAATTCCGGCAAAGACTGCACAAAAGTGGACCGATCAGCCGCGTACATGGCACGATACATTGCAAAGAACATCGTTGCTGCAGGTCTTGCTGACAGGTGCGAAATCCAGTTGTCCTATGCAATAGGGTCCAGGGAACCAATATCTCTGTTCATAGACACGTTTGGTACGAGCAAAGTTGAACCGCAGAAAATATGCGATCTTGTCAAAAAGCATTTTGACATGACGCCAAGCGGCATCATAAAACAGCTTGACCTGAGAAAGCCTATATACAGTAAGACAGCATGCTACGGCCATTTTGGAAGAAATGAGCCTGAATTCACATGGGAACGCACTGACAAGGCAGGTATTCTGAGAAAAGAAGCAGGAGCATAATTTTTCTTTTTTTGTTACATATTTTTCAATGCATTAGGAAAGTTCTGCTTTCCTATGCATCAGGAAAACATTGGAAATTTCTAAAGAATTTCCATGCACAGAAATGCTTCGCATTTCTGATGCTTTGTTTTCCTGTGCAAAGAAATCCCGAAAAGATTTCTTATGTATGGAAAAGGCTATGCTTTTCCAATGCATTTATTGCTTTTATTAAAGGGGCTGTATGGGCCGGGCAAGACATTCGATGGACACAAAACACGTTGACAAGAAAGGAACAGACGAGCAAAGCTCGTCAATCAGTTTCTCATCGTTTCGTTTTGTGTCAATTCATTATCGAACTTGCGATTTCCGCCTTGTAAGGGCGGCGTCATATACGGTTGTTGATAGCCGCTAGACCACCGGCCCAACACTAAATTGACGCAACTTTGTGTTAATTTTTTACAGCTGCGTCTGGGTCGACGCTGGGAGGGGGATTCTTTGAAGAAGCCAAGCTTCTTCATGTGCCAAAGAGCTCTTGCTCTTTGAGCATGAACCAAGGTTCAAATCCTTGAGCGCTGGGAGGGGGATTTGAACCCCCGTGGGTGCAATACCCACAGGTTATTTGCTTTTTTCCGGACGCGCTTTTTTGCGAAGCAAAAAAGGGTGTTAGCAAACCTGCGCCTTTAACCTAGCTCGGCCATCCCAGCAATGATGTTGCATTAATTTCATGGGCTAAGCACATGATTTTTTATGCAACAGCACGCCAGTGAGCTTTGCTCACTGCGCATAACTATGAAAAGTCTTACTAAAGATTTAAATGTTTGAGTGCCCAGAATGTATTAAGAATGTATTAATAATATGTTTTAAACAAATGGAGGGTTCCGATGGCTATAAATGTTCAAAGCCTTTCTGACATGATAGAAAAAGATGTTTTCACAAGCAAAGGCTCCTACGGTGGAAGAGTGGCTGACATAACAGTCGACCTTGACCGCTTCAGGATAAAATCGCTTGTAGTAGACGCTGTAAAGGGATCATTTTTATCGAAATTTGTAGGCAGCAAGAAGGGTGTAATAATACCTTTCCAGATGATCCAGACCATAGGCGATGTAGTGATAATAAAGCACGTGTCTCCTGTCATGACAGAAGGAGAAGAGTTGCCTAACATGGCAGAAGATGAAAGCGCTTAGCCCTGCTTTTCTGGCTTTTTATTTTTAAATTAATTTCCAATGCTATGCGATTCTTTCTAATTGGCGCATGAGCGCTGGCGAAAAAGCGCCTGCGGCGTGGCTTTTAAAGAGCGGATTGTAATTAATAACTGGGATAAAGTATGGGTTCATTTGAGGAATCTGCAAAAAAGCTGGATTTTCATGGACTCATAGTAACATCGCTAATAACATCATTCAGTCTTGTTGTTGGCCTTTTCTGGAAGGATGCTGTGCAGGACACCATTGACACTGCGCTGCCACCAGGTGAGGGTTTGTTCTACAAATACCTGATAGCTTTTATGGTAACCATCGATAAATAAACAGGTTCAGAAAATTTTAAAGACCAAGGACTTCAAAAAATATATGAACGCATTGACTGCCAGGCAGAAGCGGAGAAAGCGGTAGATTTTTAAGCCTGCGCTGTAAGAAAAACTATGCTCCTTATCTTAAGCCAACCTTGAAGTATGGAGCAAAAGAAGATGCTCCCATATCCTGAGCTATGCTTGGGGTATGGAGCGACCTGTGGTCGCTCCCATAGTCTAGAGGCCCCTTTTCTTTGAAAAGAAAAGGCCCCTGGGTTCAAAAGAAACAGGCGGCGTTTCAAAAAATTTAAAGGGGTTCGGAAAATCCGGCCAAACACGACGAAACGTTGTTTCGTCTCCGGTTATGGATGTCGGCCTTTCGAGTAACCCTTTTCCATTGCTTTGCAATGCAAAAGCGTTAACGGAAAAGTATTACAATGTGAGCCGAAGACTCGGGTTCAAAAGGCCTTTCTTTCTTAGCAAGAAAGAAACCCCTGGGAAAGAGAAAACAGACGAGCTCTGCTCGTCAATTGGCTTGGGGTGACGCGCTATCAGCGTCAGACTGTGAAAATCCCGGTGGGAGCATATAGCCTTTTCAATGTATACTGAAGGACATGTTATTGAACACGTTTAATGTCCTTCAGTTATACTCAAAGACATTAACAAGTTCAAATTTAATGTCTTTGAGTATAATCCATGAACAAAAGGCTGGCGAAAAGGATGCAAAGAGAAACGAAGGGCACAGCCCTTCAATGTGCTTTGCATCGCGCTTGCGGACAAAGACCATTTAGAAATAGCTTACGAAAGGGATTCAGGTCTGAAAATTTCAGACGAAAATAGCAACGATAACATTATCTGATCTTTCTTCAGATATCTCCGGTTCTTGTTGTCCTTTAGCTTATCGTTTTGTTTATTGCGCATTCCCAATGAACTGGTTTGTTTTGCGCTGTTACAAACTGTTGCAAAACGTTATTCATATTATTCTATTAGTTCAAAGTTATCAAATATGATTACTTTGGTACTATAAACTATGAATTTCAGTATTTTGTTAGTTTATAGTAATCAAATATGATTACTATGATATGATAAACTATTTAAACTTAAGTGCATTAATTATGGATATGAAGACCATCGAGCTTCTGGGTATACTGAGCGCACAGCCCGTATTTACCATAAACGACCTCTCGCGCATCCTGCGGAGAAGCGACAGCTATGTGAAGACTGTGGCATACAGGCTGGGTAGAATGGGATTTATAAGGCGCATCGAGAAAGGCAAATACACTGTCCGCGACGATGCAATAGAGATTGCATCTTACCTGGCTGCGCCTTCTTATATAAGCTTCTGGACAGCGCTCATGATTCATCACCTTACTGAACAGCTTCCTATGGGAGCAATGGTCGCAGTAGCAAAACCCAGAAAAGAAGTTATGTTCAACAGCGAAAAAATATCCTTTACAAAAGTAAGCCAGTTCTGGGGCTATACTAAAATGAGATACATGGATTCTGACATATTCATTGCAGAGAAGGAAAAGGCTGTCATAGACTGTATGCTAGCCAAAAACACGCCCTTTGACGAGGCGGCCAAAGCAATATTGAGCGGTGATTTGGATTATGAAAAGCTTGTTGTATATGCAAAGAAAACAGGCAGCAGTTCACTGGCAAAAAGAATAGGGTTTCTGATGGAAAAGCACGACAGAGACGCCAGTGCCCTCCTTGATATGGCAGACAGCAATTATATACCTCTTGACTGGTCGTCAAAAAGGAAGGGCAGAAAAGACTTTCGGTGGAAAGTCATAATAAACACAAGGCTGGATCAGATATGATACTTCTGGAAGAACTTAGGGAAAAGGCACGGCTCAAAAGCCTTAGCATGGGCAATGCAGAAAAAGACTACCTTATAGACCTGATACTGCTTTCCATATCGAAAAGGACGAAAAGCGAGCTTGTTTTCAAGGGCGGCACATGCTTGTACAAATTCTATAAGTTGGACAGGTTCAGTGAAGATATAGACTTCACAGCAATTACTACGATAAATGCAGAAAAGCTTGCAGAAGGCATAATAAGTGACCTGAAAGCTTTTGGGATAAACTGCACCCTTCATAGGAAAAAAGAGCCTTTTAACTCCGTTCTGATGACGTTAAGGTGCGAAGGCCCGCTTTATAGTGGCACACCCCAGTCATATGCAACGGTAAGGGTTGACATAAATCTTAAATCCGGCGTAGACGCAGAGCCCCTAACCCTTAACTATTCTTCGTGGTATTCTGATATACCGCGATTTTCTCTGATAGTGATGCAGGAAAATGAAATAGTTGCCGAAAAGATAAGGGCAGTGTTTTCCAGAAACAAGGCACGTGATGTTTACGACCTCTGGTTCCTGCTGAACAAAGGCGTGGCCGCAGATGAGAATATTATCGGGAAGAAGCTTGAATATTATAGCCAAAAATGGGGACTGCATGAATTTGAGAAAAGCATTGAAGCCAAGAGATCCATATGGAAAAAGGAACTTGGTCTGATTATGAAAAATGTCCCGGGCTTTGACGGGGCAAAAAAGCTCGTTCTGAAAGAGGCCAAAAAATGGACATTCCGAAAAAAGCATCAATAACAGGGGTACAGGTAGCATATCATGTTATATGCAGGCGGAAGCTGTGGCTGTCCACGCATCAGCTAGCTATAGTGTAGTATTGAAATTCAATCTAAGCCCTGCACCCGCTAAGAGCATTTTACTTCTTTTTTAAATATTGCTTCTATGTTAAACGCATGCACGTATCGGATTTTCGCTGGAAAAGAGGCATGAGCGCTGCTGAGCTGAGCGAAGCACTGGCAGGCATTGGCTTCCAGTCGTCAGAGATGGGAAGAGCAGCGGATAATATTGTAAAAATGAAAAAATCAGGAGCAAAGATATTTCTCACGTTTACGTCAAACATGGTAACATCAGGGCTTCGCGGCTTCTTTGCGCAGCTCATTGAGCTGGGAATGGCTGATATTATTGTTACAACTGCTGGAGGCATAGAAGAGGATATAATGAAGGCTCTGGGAGAAAAATTTTCCATCGGCAAGTTCCATCCGGATGACACTGAACTTTACGAGCAGGGCATTAATCGTGTTGGCAACATATACATAAGAAACGAAAGCTACGCTGTTTTCGAGGAGTTCATGAACAGGACGATAGAACAGCTTTATATCAGGCAAAAACGCTGGGCTGCTTCCGAGTTTCTGAACGAGCTTGGAAAACTGCTGAAAGATGAGCACTCTATATTATATCAGGCAGCTAAAAAAAGCGTTCCGGTCTTTTGCCCGGCGATAACAGATGGAGCCTTGGGTTTCCACCTGTTCATGTTCCAGCAGGAGCACCATGATTTTGTGATTGATGTGGTAAAGGACTTTGAGATAATTACCAACAGCACAACGCACGACGACAAGAAAGGCATCATTGCGCTGGGCGGCGGTGTTTCAAAGCATTTTGCCATTTTCACTTCCATGCTAAATGGCGGAATGGATTATGCGGTGTACATGACAACTTCAAGTGAGACATCCGGCAGTGCCAGCGGTGCAACAACAGACGAGGCCAAAAGCTGGGGAAAAATAAAGGACGAATGCGATGCAGTGACAGTGATTGGCGATGTGACTATTACTTTTCCTGTTGCCATGGCTTCTGCGCTGGAAGCGCTTTCAAAAGAGGCTGTGATTTAATGCTAGACGCAGCGCGTTTCATTTTAAGCAGGTCCAAGCTTTTGGAACAATACAAAAAAGTAAAGAGCATATCTGATATTGTTTCCTATAGCGTAAAGACCAATCCTGTTGTTGCAGGGGTTTTGGAGTCAGAGACCAGCTGTTTATTCAGTATGCATACTCCCGATACAGCAAAAACAATAAAAGACAAGAGCAGGGTAATATTCTTTGCCCAGGCATGGGACAATGAAGAGCTTGGCAAGGCTTTGGGGCAGGGCATAAACAAATTTGTTGTTGACAACCAGAAGGACCTTAACGTGCTTTTAGAATACCTGAAAAACAAAGAAGATAAGATAACGCTGTTTCTTCGGATGCGCATGAAAGAATACACTGTGAGCACAGGCAAACATTTTGTGTTTGGCATGTATTCAAAAGAAATAAATGAATTAATTCCGAAACTGCGCTACAACAAAAATATAGAAAAACTCGGCATACATTTTCACCGGAAAACACAGAATATCAGCGAATGGAATATTAAAGGCGATATTGAAAAGATGCTGGATGAAGAGGCGCTGAATTCCATTAGCCTGTTCAATATCGGCGGTGGCATTCCTGTTGATTATCATAACACAAGTGCAAGCCACCTTTACGATGGCATCTTTTCCAGCATCAATGCATTCAGGAAATGGCTGAATGCAAGAGGAATTCAGATGATAGCCGAGCCTGGCAGGTTCCTTGCAGGTCAGGCAATAAAATTAGAGGCAACTATCATGAATGTATACGATAATACCATAGTAGTAAACTGTTCTGTGTACAATGCTGCAATGGATACCTTTGTAGCGCACGTTCGCCTTGAAGTGGA
The DNA here is from genome assembly GCA_016219485.1 of Candidatus Aenigmatarchaeota archaeon. GTDB lineage: Archaea > Aenigmatarchaeota > Aenigmatarchaeia > GW2011-AR5 > JACRMX01 > JACRMX01. The sequence continues at coordinate 15,547 of JACRMX010000011.1, forward strand.
AGGGGAGTTGACGAGCGAAGCTCGTCAGTTCGGTAAGGGAAAGCCATATACCATCAAGGGCATGACACCAGACTCCATGGATATATTGCGCTATAAAGTTCTTCTGGAAAGCCCAAAGCCAGGCGATAAAATTATATTCCTGAATGCAGGTGCGTATAACTTTGCCACGGATTTCTGCGGGCTCAAGAAGCTGGAAACAGTTGTGGCGGACTAAATTTAAAGAATTTAGCAGGATTCCTAAGGAGGCACTACCCAGTAGCCTGGAAAGTGAAATGAAAAAATAAGATATAAAAATTTTACTACCAGTAAATTATGGGGATAGATATAGAACAGGAACACCAGATTGCCGATATGAAAAAATTTTTAACAAAGCCGGAACAACGGGCCGAGCTGGATGAAGGTTTTATTCCTACATATGATGCATTATGCACATTTAAGAGAGCTGTGCAGGAAACTCCAGAACGAACTGGAATAGTGCTTGGTTTTGAAAGAGAAAACGGGCTTGTCAGAAGAATTCCATTTGATATCTTCTCTCCTAATCACCCGGATTATCCGGCCAATTTCCCGCTTGTAGAAATTCTTACACAAGGCGGAGTATGGGGTTATGGCGCAGGAATACTTCATGTAGGTGTGCCGAGAGAGGCAAGGGATATAGGGCACCATCTGGAACATGTATATTCTACCGGAGGCGCAAGGAATTTTGATGCAGCTATGATGGGAGGTCCTATATACAGAAGAGAAAAAGGCTTTGCCGTTGAAGTGAAGGACCCTGATGATGTTCCTCCTGAAAGCAACATAGCCGAACCTGTAGGAGGGTATAGAAATGGAAAAAGAATTGGGGTTGATTACGGCGGAACTGATGAAAAACTGGCAGTTGTCGTTGATGGCAACGTTTTGATGACTGCGGAAAATAATGCGAATTATTTTCCAAAAGAGATTGACGACCCTGAATATCATTTTCGCGTGTTCAGGGAGATTATTTTACAGGGCATGCGTTATCTGGACAAGCATAATTATGGTAAGCCTGATGCTGTCGGTGTTAGTGCCGCAGGCATTTATGTTGATAATGAGCTTCGTCTTGCATCCCTGTTTAAGAAAGCGCAGGATTATGCCAGGGCTATAAACGATGCAGAGCGGGCAGGAAGGGCAAGGAATACATTCCTCAGGATACAACAGGAGCTTGGAGTCCCGATGGTAGTCGCGAATGACGGAGCTGTTGCTGCTTTGGCTATTTCAATGGATGAGCGATCACCACAGGTTCTGGCAGGGGCGCTGGGAACCAGCACTGCTTTGGGTGGAACAAATCCCCATGGCAATTTAACTACTGAACTTTATGAAGGTGCTTTCATGCCTATAGACTGCAGGGCAGAAGACTCGCCAATAGACCCATGGTCCGGGGCCAATTGTGCAGAGCGTTACCTTTCCCAGTCTGGCGTTATAAGATTAGCGCGCAATGCGGGAATTTCTGAAAATGAAATGAGCTCAAGCTTAAACCCAGGGGACCAGCTTAAACTAGTGCAGACAATGGCAGAGGAGCGCGACCCAAGAGCACAAAAGGTATTTGAGGGTGTCGGAGTCTATCTTGGCTATGCAATTCCTTATTACCTTTTGCATTGGCCTGGTGCAAAGGTTGTTTCATTTTTAGGGAGGGTTATGTCAGGCAGAGGCGGGGAAATAGCTTATAAGAAACAAATGGAAGTTTTAGAAAGAATAGTCCCTGACATTTATACGGCTGCTATATTCCCTTCGCCAGGAACAGAAAAAGCGCGGCTAGGCCAGGCTGTGGCAGCTGCAAGCCTGCCATATATCAGATAGAAGAAAATTCATAATGGATGCATTGTAAGCCAAAACATCCTGAAACCGCAGAATCCGGATTTTATTGGAAAAAGCATAGCTTTTTCCACATAAGAAATCCTGAAAGGATTTCTTTGCATCGGAAAGCTCGGCTTTCCGAATGTACATAGCATCAGGAAAACAAAGTTTTCCTGCATCGGAAAAGCTGAAAGCTTTTCCTCATGTGTTGGGCTACGCCCGACACATGAAAACCTTGTAGGTTTTCAATGCTTTGCAATTCTAATGCATTGGCAGATTTTGTCATTCCTGATTATTTTTACAGCAGAAAAAGCTTTAAAAATATAAAAATATGCTCATGCGAGTGCGGGTTTGGATCGGAAGATAGGATCATCTTTTGTCAGATTTTTTCATGTATTTTTTATAATCCTTGATATATCTTTTGATAATACTCTGCACGAAAATATACTCCTGTTTTTTCTTTTGTGATCTTCCAAGTGCAGTATAATAACTGTCTCGATTTTTATAACTTATATCCAGCATCGGAAATCCATGTTTATGAAGAATAAAATTCATCAAAAGCCGGCTTATTCTACCATTACCATCGCCAAATGGATGAATAGATACAAATCGGTAATGAACTAATGCCGCCAATTCAACCGTATGCATTTTTTCTTTATTTCTATTATACCAGCTAAAGAATTCTCTTAAAAGAGGAGTTATCTCAACCGGTGATGGCAATTCTACATCGGTTCCAGTTATAGCGACCTGATAATTTCGTATTTTACCAGCAATTCCAGGTTTGGTATCCCTAAACAGATTATAATGCCATTCTAGAATCATATGGAGATTTATTTCTTTTTTGTTCTTTAGCATCATATAGAATACTTTCTTATGGTTCTCGGCTTCTTTAACGTCTCTTAACGGCTTATCGGATGGTGTAATATTTTCATGGAGAAGTTTTGATGTATCCTTTAATGTAAGCGATCCACCTTCAATTCTGTTAGTGTTATACGTGAATTTTATCATGAACTGTTCCATGTATTTTTCACGAATCTCTTCAGGTAATTTTTGCATTTCTCTCTTGAAATTCTTCTTTATTTCATCAAGTTTGTAATACCACTTTTCCTGGTAAATCGCATTGAGAAACTGTCTTTTCACTTCATCTATGTTTTTCGGTATGGTTTTACCTAAATATTTCTCCCGTTTTTCCACTTTTTTACCAACCTTGATGCTGTGCTCGAGATAGTAAAAGTCTGTATTTCCGACTCTACGTTTTCGAATTGTAACCATACAATATCCTTACCTCTACTTATATATAAAGTTATCGATTTTTGACAAAAGGTAGGGGTAAGCATAATTATTCATTCTTTTTTGCCAACTTCATACAATCATCTGCTGGTATATGGAAGCTTTAAAAGTCTTGTAGCCAACTAAAAATATGGCAGAGAAAGAAGACAGGTCATTGCCAATGGGACAGGCAGGTCTCGTGCGCTATTTCAGCACAGATGAAGGCATAAAGATAAAGCCGGAAATAGTTATATGGCTAGGCATCGCTTTCGTAGGCGTTGTTGCCGTTCTCAAATTCTTTGCGTGATCATTGATGCAACAAAAGGATGTTTGGAACTTTATTTTTGAGCTTGGCCAGCTACGAAGAATAAAGCATGAAGGATGGCGGATAATTGGCATTGATAATCTGGAAAGCGTTGCAGATCATTCTTTGCGCGCTGCCCAGATAGGGTTCATTCTCGCAAAAATGGAAAAATATGAAAATCCACTCGAGATTGTTGCTATACTCGTTTTTCATGATATGGGCGAGGCAAGGATAGGTGACATACACAAAGTAGCTAATAGGTATGTACAATCAGATGAGGAAAGGGCAGTGAAGGATCAGACAGAAAAACTTGGTGATATCGGAAAAGATATTTTTGCCTTATGGAGGCACGGAGGAACGAAGGCTGATATTATAGCAAAGGATGCCGACCTTTTGGAGCAGGCTGCTATAGCAAAGGAACATATAGAAAAAGGGCATAAGTTTGCCCAAAACTGGATAAACAATATATCAAAGAAGCTTCAAACCGGTTCTGCGAAAAAACTTCTTTCTGCGCTTGAAAAAACGAGCTTTAATGACTGGTGGCATGGTTTGAAGAAAATAGATTGAATTTTAAACTTCAGCAACCAAATTATTAATCATGAACATCTTCCTCGGGCCTGCCGGCTCTCCTGCAAAAAGCACGCTGGAAGGCATAAGAGTTGTAAAGGAGCTTGGCCTGAATGCAATGGAAGTCGAGTTTGTCTACGGCGTTCGGATGAGCAATGAACTGGCATGGCAGGTCGGCGAGGCTGCCAAAAAGCTTGACATACGGCTTTCTGTTCATGCTCCCTATTACATAAATCTTGCTTCCAGCGAGAAAGAGAAAATAGCTGCCAGTAAAAAGCGCATTCTGGAGTCATGCGAGCGCGCGCATTACATGGGCGCGAGGCTTGTTGTTTTTCACCCCGGCTTTTTTGGAAAGCGCAGCAAAGAGGATACGCATGATATGATAAAGAATGCGTTGGATGAAATAAAGAAAATAATCCGGGAAAGGAAATGGAATGTTGAGCTTGCGCCCGAGACTACCGGCAAACACAGCGCTTTTGGTTCGCTCGAAGAAACAGTACAGATAGCAAAGGAGCTTGCATGCGAGCTGTGCGTGGATTTCGCCCATATTTATGCGCGCAATGCAGGGAAAATAGACTATGCAGCAGTACTGGATGCAGTAGCACCACTGCACATAAAAAATCTTCACTGCCATTTTTCAGGCATTAATTTTACGAAAGCAGGCGAGCGCAATCATCTTGCAATGGGAAAGCCGGCTTTCGAGCCGCTGGCAAAAGAAATTCTGAAAAGAAAAACAGACATTACGATAATAAGCGAATCTCCGGTTACGTGGAAGGATTCGCTGAAAATGAAGCAAATACTAAAACAGGGCTATGAGTTTGATTTTTAATGATCGTACACTATCCGTTTCACGAACAATTAAGAGTTTTGAAAAACCATTAGCTCGTAGACAATTGAAGAGATGTTGTTATAGAGCTTTTTTTCTGCTTTCCCCTCAAATATTAGGGGGAAAGAGAAAACAAGCAAATTCCTTTGATTCCCGAGAGGAATTTGATGCATAAGATAAAGTTATAAACTTTATCTTAATGAACCGATTTTGATAAAATGTGAAAAATAAATATGAAAAATTGAAAAATGGGGTTTTTCAAAGTTCTCAATTACATTTTTATTCTTCAGAGTAAAATAATTGCATATGAAAATAGTCGTTACCGGAGGCGCAGGATTCATAGGCTCTCATCTTGTGGAGAAGCTGGCAAATGAGCATGACGTCACCATTCTGGATAATCTTTCGACAGGAAGAAAAGAGTGGGTTGACCCACGCGCAAAATTAATAAAAGGCGACATAAGGGATATTGCTGATGTGCGCAAGGCTATGAGAGGCTGTGAAATGGTTTTCCATCTTGCAGCCATAGCAGACGCCCGGTCAAGCAATGCTGACGATATCTATGCTGTTGATTTTCTTGGCTCAAAGAACGTTTTCGATACAGCAAAGCTGATAAATGCAAAGGTCGTGTTCGCATCAAGCGCTGCTGTATACGGAGATGCACCCCCGCCTCACAGGGACGACGCAGAATGCAAGCCTATAAGCCAGTACGGAAAAAGCAAGCTCAGGGCAGAAAAAATATGCCCTGAAGGCTCGTTGATATTGAGGTTTTTCAATGTATACGGCCCAAGAGGGCACGGTGTGATAAACATTTTTACTGAAAAGACAGTAAAGTACGAAGACGTAAAAATATTTGGAACAGGCATGCAGACAAGGGATTATGTTCATGTTGAAGACGTGATAGAAGCATTGCTTCTCGGCTTCAAGCACAGCGGCATCTATAATGTCGGAACAGGCAAAGAGACCAATCTCCTTGACGTAATAGACCTTATACAGAGAATAAGCGGCATAAGAACGCATAAGAGCTTTGCAATGCCAAAAAAGGAAATACAGCGCAGCCAGGCAGACATCGCACGGATATCAGCAATATGGAGCCCTAAAATTTCCCTTAAGCTCGGCATAAAAGAACTTATCAGTTCAATAGACTACAAGCCGAAGAAAAAATAGATAAATGTAATCAGAAGGTTGCTCTTTCTATTCCAAATCTTGGGAAGTTTTATGACACTGCTTCTAGTTGTAACCTAGTCCAACACATGATACGTCTTCAATAAATGATATATTCCATAGCCTATTCCAAACAAGGCGCCTGTTGCTAAAACACATTGAGCCCTTACTCCATCCATACTATATAAGAAATCATCTTTTAAATTAGCTAGATTATTTTCTGCTCTAGAATGTGTTTCAGTCCAATCATATGTCCAAGCATGTCTTATACCTCTTTCTTTTGCAATTTTAGCAAGTTCTCTGAAATGTTCTTTGCTCATTGTTTTACCTCCCATTTAATTAAGATTATATTTAATTACCCCTAATTATAATTTTTACCGATTAAAATCGGTATCAATATTTTCCTACAAAGAATTCACTTATTTTCTTTTCAGCATATTTTAGATGTTGCTGAAAAGTTGAGTATGATATCCCTAAAATCTTGGCCAACTGCTTGATTTTCACTCTTTTAGGATATTTATAATACCCCTCTTTTACAGCCAGCTCATAAACCTTTCTTTGTTTTTCAGTTAAGTTTGGCTGGACTCCTAAAATTGAAATATTGTTTATCTTTTCTTGCTTTAAGTTTTGAAGTTTGTATTTGTAATTTTTCCCAATAAAATCTAGAAGTTTTGTAATCTCTTCTCTTTGCCAACTTCCTAAATGATAGAAATATGCCCCGGATTTATCAATTTTTACTGGTGAAAGATAAATAAAATATGGGCTGTAAAATGGCTTAAATTTTTTATCCTCCTTAATTAAAATATTAAGAAAATCATTATTTGCTTCTAATTTTAAGGCATAGTCGCTTTTCTTAATAAATCTTATGAATTTTTGTTTATCTTTTTCACCTCCTTGCATTGTTCCGATTAAATTTAAGAAAAGCTGTTTGTTCTTTTCATAACATGAAACGGGGTAACCCGTAAGACTTAAATTAAAGGTTTTGGCCGCTTTTCCAAAAAATACATTACTACCCTCAAACCGAAATTTTATTGTCCACATATAATACCAATGCTAATCGGTATATAAAAAACCTTACTGTTATAATAGAGAACAACATCCAGTGTCCTGAAGTGCCATCTTTATAGTAAATAATTTACCTTCTTGCAACTCTCAGAAAACCTTCAGTTTTCTTACACTATTACATTCTCACAAAATCAAAGATTTTGTTCTGGTGGCATGTACCTCTGACCCACAATTTTGGCTTTCGGAGAAATTGTTGATATATTTAAATGATATTTTAGTATTGTTCAAATATATTTCTTTAGCACATACCTCAAGTCTTCCATATATGAGAGAAGCGTCCTGTCTTTTCTGTGCATAAGGAAGAAAAAATTTCGCACGCCATCCATTACGCCAACGCCCTTTACGTATATCGGAGACTTTATGGGAACATTGGCTGCCCTGAGGTTTTTATGGCCCACCTCAAAAACTATCTCTGTTGCTATCTGGTATTTGTCCGACTTTAGGTAAAGCCTTTCCAACTGGGATGCACGGAATGCGCGAAATCCTGACTCAGTATCCTTGAGGCTTGTTCCTGATATGAAGTTCGTTATCCAGTTCAGGAAGAAATTGCCCATTTTCTTTATGAGCGGATATTTTCTGAGGTCACGCTCGCCAAGAACAAAGTCATAACCATCGTTTATTTTTTTGATGAATTTTGGTATGTCCCTGGGCTCATGCTGGCCGTCTGCATCCATCGTCAGAATAATAGAAGCCTTTGTTTTCATAGCCTCCTTAAACCCTGTTCTGAGTGCACAGCCAAGCCCCATGTTTGTGCGATGGGAAACTACCATTGCGCCTGTTTTTTTCGCAAGCTCTTCAGTATCGTCAGAGGACGCATCATTTACAACTATGACTTTATCCACGTATTTCTTTGTTTCCCTGATTGCCCATGCAATAGTTTTTTCCTCGTTATACGCTGGTATGACTGCAACTATCATGGTTTATCCTTTATTGAAGTAATTTTAAAAAGGTGTTTAAATAGTATTCATTAGAATTGCAAAGCAATTCTATGTATGGAAAAAGCTACGCTTTTTCCAATATATATTTAACGCATAAGAGAGGGTTAGATTCTCATGATAGAAATACGAATTCATGGAAGGGGCGGCCAGGGCGTTGTAACTGCAGCCGAGCTTCTTGCAAAGGCGGCTTTTAACAACGGCAAGTACTGCCTTGCATTTCCAAAGTTCGGGCCAGATCGTACAGGCGCGCCTGTTGAGGCATACTGTCGCATTGATGACAGACCAATAAAGCTGAGGACACAGATATACGAGCCGGATTGTCTCATAGTTCTTGACCAGGGGCTTGCAAAAAACATAGACATTACAAATGGAATGAAAAAAAACGGGGTTATAATTATAAATGCCAATGGAAGTGTAAAGATGAAATTCAGGGCATGCAGCATAGATGCGACACAGGTTGCCCTTGACGTTATCGGAAAGCCCATAGTAAATACAGTGATGCTTGGCGCATTTGCAAAGGCAACAGGCGTCATTACGCTGAAAAGCCTTGAAAAGGCTATTTACGGGCGGTTTAGCGGAAAAATAGCAGATTCAAACATAGCTGCTGTCAGGAAGGCATATGAGGTGTTGAAATGTTAGAAAAAGGCGCTTCTGCGAAAAATAACACACTGGACAACAAGACAGGAAGCTGGCGAACTTTCAAACCAAAAGTTACAGATAAATGCATAGGCTGCTCGCTTTGTGTTGAGGTGTGCCCTGAAGGCTGCGTCAGGCTGGAGAAGAACAAAGCGAAGATAAACTATGATTACTGCAAAGGCTGCCTTATCTGCATGGTCGAATGCCCTGCAAAGGCAATAGAAAAGGAGCGGGAGAAATGAAGCTTGTTTACATCACAGCTGCCACAGACGAAGCTGAAAAAATATCCAAGATGCTGGTAAAAGAAAGGCTGGTAGCATGTGTTAACATGTTTCCGATAAAATCATGTTTTCGCTGGAAGGGAAAAATAGAAAAAGCAGAAGAAATCGCAATTATAGCAAAAACCAGCGATAAAAAAGCCAGTGCTGCAATATGCCGCGTAAAGGAGCTGCATAGCTATGAAGTTCCATGTGTTGTTGCTGTGGATGTAAAGGCAGGAAATAAAGATTTTTTGAAATGGATTGAGGAGGAAACAAAATGAAAAAAGGAAGCGAATTGACGAAAAGCGAAAAGACGAGCGAAGCTCGTCAATCGGTTGGTCGTCGGGTTGTTATGGAAGGCTCGCATGCAATCGCCGAAGCAGTCAAATTATGTGCACCAAAAGTGATAGCATCTTATCCTATCACACCACAAAGCGTTTTGTGCTGAGCACGACGCGTGGACACACATATACCAGAGCGCCTGGCTGAGATGGTTGCTGATGGTGAGCTGGATGCAGAGTTCATGAACGTAGAAAGCGAGCATTCTGCCATGGCTGCGTGCATAGGCGCACAAGCCACAGGCGTGCGCACGTTTACAGCATCGTCTTCGCAGGGCATAGCGCTCATGTGGGAGCTCCTTCATGTAGCTTCAGGCATGAGGCTGCCGATAGTAATGGCTGTTGCCAACCGTTCGCTATCAGCTCCGCTTAACATATGGAATGACTGGAGCGACAGTATAGGCTGCCGCGATTGCGGATGGATTCAGCTGTACTGCAAGAATGCGCAGGAAGCTTATGACACAACATTGCAGGCTTACCGCATTGCAGAGCAAGTCTTGCTGCCTGTTATGGTTTGCATAGACGGATTCTTCCTCTCACATACGCTAGAGCCTGTTGCGCTTGATGGAAAAGGCTTCGTCGGTTTGTACAAGCCGCATGTGACGTTAGACCCAAAACATCCTGTGTCACAGCCTGAACGTTATTAAGGATGTTAACAGCGCATTTGAAAAAAATACAGGAAGGAGCTATGGCAACGGACTTGTTGAGTGCATAGGGATGGAACATGCAAAATGCGCAATAGTTACCATGGGTACTTTGTCAGAAACAGTGGAGTACGTGCTGGAAAAAGAAAAAGGCATTGGATTGGTCAGGCTGCGCTCATACAGGCCTTTTCCTGCAAAAGAGCTTGAAAAAGCGCTTGCTGATGTGAAGGCAGTGGCTGTTATTGAAAAGGATATTTCCCTGGGCATCGGCGGCGCATTGTGGACAGAATTGCGCGGTTTTGTTAAAAAACCTGTTTCATGTTTTGTTGGCGGATTGGGTGGAAGAGACATAACAACAAAGGATATAGAAGCCATCGTTTCCCGGCTAAAGAAAGGGGTAAAAACTGATAAAATTAATTGGGTGTAAATATGAAAAACAAAGATGTTGCAGATATCAGCCAGCTGCAGAGTGGTTCAGATAAAGATTTATTTTATCAGGGGCACACAAGCTGCGCAGGCTGCCCAGCAGCGATAGCAATAAGGAATATGCTGAAAGCCACTGGACCCAATATCATAATATCAAATGCCACATCATGCTCTGAAATTATCTCATCATGCTACCCTGAAACGTCATGGGGCGTTCCTTATATACATGTTGCGTTTGAAACAGCTGCTGCTGTTGCGTCAGGCATTGAGGCTGCGCTAAAAAAGACTAAGAGCAGCGCAAAGGTCATTGCGCTAGCAGGCGACGGGGGCACTTTTGACATTGGATTTCAGTCGTTGTCAGGCATGGTGGACCGTGGTCATGACGTGCTTTATATATGCTATTCTAATGAAAGCTATTCAAATACTGGCGTGCAGCGCAGCTCTGCTACGCCGTATGGCGCATGGACCACAACAACACCTGTTGGCAAATTTTCAATCGGTAACCAGAGAAATCCGAAGCCTGTTGCAGAGATGATGGCAGTTCAGGGCGCGCCTTATGTTGCAACAGCTTCCATAGGCTACCTGAAAGACATGGAAAGAGCGCGCCTTGCTGTTGAAACAGGCATGTGGGTCTTATACGAGATTGAGAACGGGAAGCTTACAATTAATATGGAGCCGAAAGGAAAGCCTGTTGCTGATTATCTCAAGGCACAAGGCAGGTTCAGGCATCTTGCAGAAAAAGAGATATCAGAAATACAGAGGCGCGTGGATGAGGACTGGAAAGGATATAAAAATAGGACAGAAATTTAAGTAGAATAAAAATAGGTGATTATCAATTAACTGCCCCTAACATATAATCGATGCTCATATTCCAAATTTTTCACAAAGCTTCCTATGATATTTTCAGTTTTCCCCACTAAAATGAGGGGAAAACGAAAATATTCTGTAAACAAAGTTCAGTCAGAATAAGCAAATTTTATTAAGGGGCAGTAGGTTTACAATTACCTAGAAATATTTTAACCTGTTTGGTTTGTCTGATTCTGCACAGGCGTTAAGGTTACATTCAACGAATTACTTCCTGCATAAATATACTTTGTTATTGAGTAAG
>JACRMX010000034.1 GCA_016219485.1 Candidatus Aenigmatarchaeota archaeon
ATAAGGAACTAATGGAGCAGATTACTGAATCCAGAACTGCAAAAAGCAGCCCTTGGGCCAAGGTAAAGAAAGAGCTGAAGCTTTAGGGAGTATTAAAAACCCTTCTGTCTTATGTGGCTTATGCAAAAATATGCCCAAACCACTTACGAAACAGGCTCAGAAAAAAGGGGAAAAGGCGGTATAGGGTTCGATGAAGTTTTATATGCCGAACAGTGCAGATTTTTATTATGCATTTTGTTATGCTTAAGCATAAGTTATTTACAATAGGTTATGAAGGAAAAAACATTGATGAGTTTATTGAAATCTTAAAGAAAAACGAAATTAAATGCCTGGTGGATGTGCGCAATAACGGGTTTAGCTTCAAAAAATTCTTCTGCAGGAACCTCCTGAAAAATCTACTGGAAAAAAGTGGTATAAAATTTATTGCGGTTCCTGAAGTAGGCGCGCCAAAATTCTTGCGTGATGAGCTGAAGAAGACAGACAACATAAACCGCTTTTTTAGAAAATATGAAAGGCATATAAGACAAAATGGCTATCTGCCTCATTTGAAAACCCACATAAATAGCGAAAGGGTATGCTTAATGTGTTTTGAAAGAAACGCATTCGCATGCCACAGGCATATTTTAACAGACATGCTTGAAGAGGAGATGCCAATCAGGGCAATTCATATATAGCGGTGCTATAATGGTTCGTGAGAAACTGTTAGTTCTGGCAAAGACATGCCCTGTGGTAAGCAAATCATACGAGCACCTTGTCTGTGTTGCCGGGATTACAGGGGTAGGTGAATGGAGAAGAATATACCCGGTGCCTTGGGTATTATTCTCAAAGCATTGCGAAACAAAATTCAAAAAGAAACAGTGGATAGAATACGAGCTTAAAAGCAATGAGCCTTCTGACCATAGGCCAGAAAGCAGGAAAATTATGCCAGAATCTGTAAAGCCTCTGGAAGAAGCTGATTTTTCAGTCATCAAAGACATGCTTGACAAAAAGCTAACAACACTGGAACATCTGCATAAGCAAGGCCATCATATTGCTTCTCTCGGGGCTATGAAACCTATAATAGAAGATTTTCATGCATGCGACAACATTCAGGAAGAAAAATTAATCAGGATGAGCACACAAATGACATTATTTGGAACAAAAGCCATGAAAATCGATGTGCCTGAAATGAATTTCAATTATATCTTCAGATGCGGCGGTCAGGAATGCAAAGGCCATGACATGCTATGCCTAGACTGGGAACTTGGGGAACTGCACAGAAAATGTGAAGAATACAGAAGCCATGGAAAGTACAAGGACGATGGAGAAGTTTTTGAGAAAGTGGGATATAGAATGATGAATGATATGCTCAAAAAGAAATGCCTGTATTTCATTGTCGGAACCCATAGCACATGGGGCACATACATGATTATTTCTGTCATCTATCCGAGAAAAGATGATGCAGTTTGAGCCTGTTTTTCAACCTTGTTTTTCATATGACTCATAAAACCAACTTTATCAGTTTTTTCTCGCCAAATGCGATAGTTCCCTTTATCGCATTCAGCACAATCTTATCCTGTTTTTGCATATTGCCCTTAAAATCTGCAGGAGACTGGTAGACAACGTGCATTTTTTTTTCATTTATCTTGTTCAATTCGCTAACTTCTTTCTTGAGCTCTTCAAACCTGTCCTGTGTGGTTACTGCCATGACATCTATATCATTTGCTTCATTCCCTTTTTTTAGCACAGAACCGAATATAATTGCTATGTCAGCACTTTTCAGTTTCCTGGCCTCGCTAACCCATCTTTTAATATAAGGCAAACTTTGCTCAGCCTCCATCCTGAGAATAAACTGCAGATATTCCTTTGCATAGTTATTTTCATGGTTCAGCCTGTAAAAAGTTGCCTTGCCCGCAACCTTTGCAGCTAGTATCCCATCCTTGTGCAGCCTCTTCATTATCTTTAATGCGCCCATTGGCGTAATGCCTATCTCTTTTGAGACGCTGTTTGCGTTAAACTCCTTTTCAGGGCTCTTGAATACCGCAAG
>JACRMX010000012.1 GCA_016219485.1 Candidatus Aenigmatarchaeota archaeon
GCGTGCAGAAGGCTGGCCAGACCTTCTATTGTCCCGCAACATTTTTACGTAAATTCTCTTGACCAATACCAGACGGCAGAAGCAGATTTTACAAGCAATTCAAATATCTTTGACACCATCTTTCTTGCTCGTTTCAGCGTAAGGCCATTATGGTAAAGGTCTGCTGATGTTTCTCTCACTTTTCGTGGAAACTTCTTTCGCTTGTCTTTGGCAAAAACGGACTGCTCACCACACCCCCGACACAAAAATTTTGGACAACACCACGATATTTAAGTTTCCTCGTGCCATTTTTTACCATGCGGGACCCGCATGAGGGACAAGATTGCATAGTTATCACCTCAAAACTTTGATAACTAATATCTTGTCCTGATTTTTCTTAAATCATACGTTGTTTGAATTCAACCACACGGATATTATGCTTTCTCGCAGACCAAATCGATGCCCAAAGGGCGTCAATCTGTTTTTTTGCCAGCTTTTTTAGGGCTGTTGCCCGCAGGCGACACAGGCTTTGGCCTGTGGTTTTCGCCAGCCTTTTGTTAATTATACTACATTGAAAAGGCTGTATGGACCAGCTGGGATTTTCACCGTTGGAGATAATATTTTCCATAAGGGATAACGACCTGACGAGCCCTGCTCGTCAATTTGTCGTTCCCTTAGAGAAGGGGAGCCGAATGATGCATCGTTACTTGACGAGCTTCGCTCGTCTATTTTTCGATGCGTCGTTTCGCTTTCCCTTCTCTCGGGTTTGAACCCAGAGCCTCCTCCACGCCAAGGAGGTGTCATTCCAGGTTAGACCACTGGCCCGAATAAAATTTAATCGGCAAAGTTAAATTAGTTCATTAATTGGATAGAACGAGCAAGATACGAGAGTATTGAAAAACCTGTACTCCGAATAGATTTTGTTAGAAAGTTTTTTCTGCTTTCCCTCGAAATTTGGGGAAAGAGAAAAAACCTATTTCAAGCAAATTCCTTTGAAATGAATTTTCTGTGGAATTCATCAGAAAAGCCTCGCTTTTCTGTGCATGGAAATTCTTTCAGAATTTCCAATGTGATGCATAAGATAAAGGGTTTTTCAAAGTTCTCAATCATTTTTCTCTCTTACCACATGAGAAAGACAAGATAAAAGCCGATTATAGCCAGAATAAAGCCGATGAAAATACCTACATTAGACATTCCTTCTCTCTGATATCTTTTGACATCAGGGAAAAATCCTATGTAAAATATTCCTGCAGCAAGCAGCAATAATCCTAATATTTTTGTCAGCACAAACATCACTGCACCTATAGCAGAAAGTATGAGCCAGGCTCCTGCAAGAATGCAGCTTATGCCTATAATCAGAACAAGCAGGGCTCTCTGGTCCCCATATTTTGCTTCTGTTATTCTTGCCAGCACAATAATTCCAAATGCTATGAGCACAGCAGCGATTATAATGTCAATCATAAATTTATTTATTGAAACACCTTTATAAAGAAGATGCATACAATTAATTAACATTAAGATAAAGTTGTAAACTTTATCTTATGCATAAAGTCACTTCGGTTTTGTAAAATTTGTCACGAAGTGACTTTCTCGTATCCGGTGATAGGGATGGTATGGGCAAGGACAAAGTTACTTATCTGGGATTATGTATTTGAGCCTGTCAAAGACATAAGAATAGCTTATTCCGGTAAAAACCCGGAAAGGATGTACAGAAAAATCAATGAGCTCATTCGTGTTATATTCAATGTTCCAGAAGGCTATATACAGGAAAAGACATACAAATGGGAAAAGAAAAAGGACACGGATAAATTTGATGTTGCATGGGAGGTTACAAAAATTTTTGACATATACAGCTATCTTGTGGTGGAACTTACACTAAAAGGATTCAGCACAACAGGCGAAGGCCAGGTTTCTATTGCTATCAAGCCGAGGCTGATAACAGAATATCCGCAGGATACTGTATGGCAGCAAAATCTTGCCTATGAAATGATGAGAAGGTTCTGGCACGTCACTTTTTATCATCACAGAAGAATGGAGTACCTGGACGCGTCTAAAAATATGTGCATAGCTTTTGAAACTTCCATAAAGAATTTTACAGAAGAACTGAGGGCATAATATTGCATAACTCTGAAGAGTTATGCAATCCATTAGAAATTCCTGCGGGAATTCATTAGAAATGCAAGGCATTTCTATGCATGGAAAAGCCGAAAGCTTTTCCAATGTCATGCATAGAAAGCCTAAGGCTTTCTAATGTGTTCCTGAAAAGCAGAGCTTTTCGGAATCTCTGATATGTCTTTCAGAAGATGTCGGGCGCAGCCCAACATGCAGAACCAAAAGGTTATACAATATTTATTAATACAGCAGATTAAGTTAATAGTATGGCAAAGAAAAAAGGCTTTGAAGAATCCAAGCCAAAAAAGCCGACAGTGCTTGAGTTCGAGGATACAGCGAATGCGCCTGCAGAATGGATAACAATAAACTATAAGGGAAAAAATCCCGTGCTCGTCTACACTGTTGTTCCAAGGGCTATTGTGGATATACTGAAAATAAGCTCTGCCAACCTCTTTGAAGACCATATAAAATGGGATTTCACAGGCGACAACAAAATGTTTTATGGCATCTGGAGAGGAAGAGACAACAATGACCGCTGGACAGACACCTGGGTAAGGGTTGTGATACAGGGCGTAATGGAGCCAGACAAAACAGGCTGGGTAACTGTATACATAAAAGCAACAATCAAAACAAAATACACCTATGCAAACTTCATACAGAGAAATCTATGGTGGATATTTAACAGGTGGTTTTATTACAAAGCAAGAAGGGCTTATCTTGACCTGGCAAAAGACCGTGCATATATGATAAGGGATGAGATAAGGGCTGCGCTTGGCATTTTGCCGGAGGAATAAACATGGGTATTTTAGGGTCAATTAAAAACAGGATTATGAGAAGGCGCGATGAAGATTTTTCAGACTTGCGTTCCAATGTGCTGAATGAGTCTGTCAGGGACCCGCTAATGGCGCGGAATGCGCCTTTCCAGCCTCCACCGCCTGATATGGAGCCATGGAAAGAGCCGCTGCCTGGCCCGCCATCATTTGACGAGCCCCTGTCCTTCAACGAGCCCATGCCAGAGAAGGAGCCGCTGGATATAGGCGATGAGCGCACGCAAAGAGAAATAGTTGACAGGCTTGCTTTCATAGAAAACCAGCTTTCTGCAATAAAAAGCCAGACCGAGACAATAAACGAAAGGCTGAAAAACATGGACATGAAAATAGACCGCAGATACCGATAAGCCTAAATATTTTTCGGTGCAAAGTATACAATGTCGGAGCAGAGTAAAATAACTACAGAGACAGTCGTAGAAGAGCGAGGTGCTGTAATTTATCTCAGGACTGCTATTCATCTGCCAGAGCCACTAAACTATCCAGAACTTGGAACATACGCTGATTTTATGGTTGTTCATGAATTCAGGGGTATAACGCCTTCTGGCCCGGTTTGTTTTGCAAAAATAGATGGACTCAAGAATAGTTGTACAGACAACTCTTTGGACCTATATAAGGACTATGCTTCAGACGGATTTCAAGGGCATTGTAATGCTGTCAGCAGGGTAAAAATGCTCTATTATAGAGAACATTCAGGCATCCCACGCTCTCTTCTCCATTGAACATGATTTAAAAATAGTTCTTCCAATGTTTTAGTTATGAAAAGACTTGCAATTATAGATAAAGAACGCTGCAAGCCTGAAAAATGCGGCAGCGTGTGCAGAAAAGTCTGCCCTATAAACCGCTCTGGAGAAGACTGCATAATAATAGAAAAAAAGGCAGCCATAGAAGAAGATCTTTGCATTGGCTGCGGAATCTGCGTAAAAAAATGCCCGTTCATGGCAATAGCTGTTGTCAATCTTCCAGAGGAGCTTAAGGAGGAGCCTGTGCACAGCTATGGAAAAAATGCATTTCGTCTTTATAGATTGCCTGCTCCACTGCCTGAAAAAGTTGTTGGATTACTCGGCCCTAATGGAGTTGGGAAGTCAACAGCCCTGAAAATAATAGCAGGCAAGCTGAAGCCAAGTGCAGGAGAATGGGAAGAGCTTGCGAAAAAATTCCGTGGCACTGAAGTGCAAAACCATCTGGAAAAAGTTGCAAAAAATGAAATAGTGATAAGCTTCAAGCCTCAGGATATAGGCAAAATACCTGAGATGTACAAAGGGTGCGCGAAAAAGCTGCTAAGCAATGTGCCTGAAACTATTATGAGCAGCTTTAATCTTGGACATTTAACAGGCAGAAATATATCAACGCTCTCAGGAGGCGAGTTGCAGCGCGTTGCCATAGCAGTGTGCCTTTCAAAGGAAGCTGACCTCTATTGCATAGACGAGCCGGGCTCTTTTAACGACATAGAGCAGCGCGTGTTGGTATCGCGAATAATAAGAAAATTCGCAGAAGAGAGCAAAAAGTCTGTTATAGTAGTTGAGCATGACCTTGCTATGCTGGATATGCTGTGCGATAATATTCATATACTTTACGGATCGCCAGGAGCCTATGGCGTTGTTTCAGGCATCAAATCAACGCGAAAAGCCGTCAATGCCTATCTTGAAGGGTACTTATCCGAAGAAAACGTGAGAATAAGAAAAAGCGCTATAATTTTTCCTGAAGCGCTCTCGTCATATGAAACCAGTGAGCAGCTTCTTGCCTTTGAAAGCCTGTCAAAAAAATTTGAACATTTCAGCCTTGTTACAGATGCAGGCGGTATAAAAAGAAAAGAGGTTATTGGCGTTGTCGGAGCCAATGCCCTTGGAAAAACTACGTTCCTGAAAATGCTGTCAGGACTTATCAAACCTGACAAAGGCGCTATAAACACAGGCGTAAAGATAGCGTACAAGCCGCAGTATCCAAAAGCAGAAAGCGACAGCACAGTAATGGACGTTCTTTCAAAGAGCAGCGACTATGGCGAAGACTGGTACAAAAGGGGCGTGATACTCGGCCTTGGACTGCAGAAACTTCTGGACCGTGCAATCAGAACGCTGTCAGGAGGCGAGCTGCAGCGCGTCGCCATAGCAACATGCCTCGGCCAGGACGCAGATATCCTTGCAATGGACGAGCCTTCTGCCTACATAGACGTTGAAACAAGGTGGGAGCTCGCGCGGTCAATAAAAAATATCGTAAATATAAAAAACATATCTGCATTCATAGTTGACCACGACATACAGTTCATAGATTTCGTAAGCGATAAAATATTCCTTTTTGGAGGAGAGCCGTCGAAAAATGGCTATGCCACAGGACCTTTGGGAAAAAAGGATGGAATGAATGCATTCCTGAAAGATATAGGCATAACATGCAGAAGGGATCCGCAGTCAAAAAGGCCGAGAATAAACAAGCCCGGCTCCCGGAAAGATGCAGAGCAAAAAGCAGAAGAAAAATATTATTATGAATAAAACAAATTTTGTCCGCTTCCTCTCTTCAATAATTACATCTAAGAGTTTTGAAAAAACCTTTACCTTGCAAATAATTGAATAGATATAAGAAAAAGTTAGAAACTTTCCCTTGTTTTGTTAGAACGTTTTTTCTCTTTCCCCTCAAAATTAGGGGGAAAGAGAAAAAACTAATATGAAACATTGGAAAAACAGGAGTTTTTCAAAAGCCCTCAGTTAATATAACATCATAAATAATTCTTTTTAATTGTTTGCTTTATTATTCTTATAATGCAACTAGCCATATGTGGAAAGAGTAATTGCGGCAAAACAACTTTTTTTAGCGCCGCAACGCTCGTGGACGCAGAGATAAGCAACAGAATATTTACAACAATAAAGCCGAATATGGGCGTTTCTTATGTGAGGGTTAAATGCCCGTGCAAAGAGCTCGGGGTACAGTGCAACCCGCAAAACAGCACGTGCATCAGCGGCCAGCGCTTTGTGCCTGTAAAAATGATAGATATAGCCGGCTTAGTTCCCGGAGCGCACGAAGGCCGCGGGCTTGGCAATGCTTTTCTGACTGACATAATGACTGCAAATGCCCTGATACATGTTGTAGACATATCTGGCAGCACGGACAAGGACGGCAACCCTGTAGCGCTAGGAACAAATAACCCGGAACAGGATATAGAATTTCTTGAAAAGGAAATAGACTATTGGATGCTTGGCATCATCAAAAAAGCCTGGCCGCAGGTCCAGAAAAAAACAGGGGAAAGAATTGAAGATATGCTTTACAGGCAGTTGTCCGGGCTTATGGTCAGCCTGAACACTGTCAAATATCTCATTGAAAAGAACGGCATAAGCCCGAAATCTTCTGAAGAAGAGCTTCTGTCGTTCATAACAGAGCTGAGAGCTGAGAACAAGCCGATAATAATAGCTGCAAATAAAATAGATGTTGCCGGCGCAGATAAGCTGTATGAAAAAATCAGAGGCAGCGGCGCTATTCCGTGCTGCGCAGAGGCGGAGCTGGCGCTAAGACGTGCGACAGAAAAAGGGCTTGTAAGATACCTGCCAGGAGACGAAGATTTTGAAATTATAGGCAGGCTTGACGAGAAGCAGCTCAAAGGCATGGAATTTGTGCATAGCATTATGAAAAAATACAATGGAACAGGAGTCCAGAAAGTTATAAACAGCGCAGTATTTGACCTTCTTGGTATGATTGTTGTCTATCCTGTTGAAAATGAAAGCAGGTACAGTGACAAGAAAGGCAATGCACTTCCAGACGCGTTGCTGCTTCCAGGAAGCTCCAATGCAAAGGACCTTGCATACGCTATTCACGAAGATATTGGAAATAAGTTTATATCAGCGACAGACTGCAGAACAGGGCAGAGGATAGGTGCAGAGCACGAGCTTAAGAACGGCGACATAGTGTCAATAAAGGCTGGAAGATGAATATCATCTCTGCTATTTTGGTAAGATAGTTAGTGAGATAGGTTTTTAATGTGGAGAGCGTATAGTTAGCTATGAACTGCTTTGAGAAATTTCGCAAGGAGTGTGAAAAATTCTGTGGCGCTAGCGTTGTGACGCCGCCAAAAGAGATAAGCGCTGACCTTGCGCTGCCATGCTTCCCGCTTGGAAAAAACCCGGCAGAAACAGCAAAAAAGCTATCTGAAAAGAAGATACCCAAAGGCTCGCTGATAAAAGAGGTCAGGCAAGCAGGTCCGTACCTGAATTTCTACATAGACGAATCCAGGTTTTCAAAACTCGTGCTAAAAGAAGTGATGGCCAAAAAAGAACGTTATGGAAAGGGGGGCAAAAAGAAGGCAAAAGTAATGGTAGAATTTTCACAGGCAAATACACACAAAGCTTTTCACGTCGGCCATATCAGGGGAACAACTTTGGGAGAATCGTTGGCAAGAATTTTGGAGTATTGGGGAAACGACGTTATCAGGGCGAATTATCAGGGAGATACAGGCATGCATGTATCCAAATGGATATGGTGCTATCAAAAATATCACTCAGAAGAAAAACCTAAAAAGGATGAGTCATGGATAGCATCAATCTATGTGGATGCCGTTAAAAAATTGGCAGAAAATCCGGAGCTGCAAAAAGAAGTGGATGAAATCAATATTAAACTGGACAGCAGGAAAGACAAAAAATTGCTGGACTTGTGGAAAAAAACGAGAAAACTTTCTTTGGATGCATTTGAAAAAATTTATGACCAACTCGGCACCCATTTCGACGAATATTATTTTGAATCGCAGGTTGAAAAAGAAGGGAAGCGTATCGCCCTTGGACTCGTGAAAACAGGGGTCGCAGAAAAATCCGAAGGAGCGATTATTATAAATCTGGAAAATTACGGACTGGGCGTCTGGGTCTTACTGAGAAAGGATGGCACTGTTTTATATTCAGCCAAGGATATTGCCCTGGCCCAAAAAAAATTCAAGGACTGTCCGACTCTGGATAAAAGCCTATACATAGTTGCAAACGAACAGGACCTGCATCTAAAACAGTTAATCAAAACACTGGAATTAATGAAATCTCCATACACAGCTAAGCTGGAACATATTTCTTATGGTTTGGTTAAACTCCCGCATGGAAAAATATCCTCAAGAACAGGCGACAACATACTTTATTCTGGTTTTATGGAAGAAATGCAAGAATATGCAAGGAAAGAGATTCTGAGCAGGTGTTCAAATCTTAAAACATCAGAGCTGGAAAAACGTGCAATAGCCATATCAATATCAGCAATAAAATACTCAATGTTGAAACAATCGCCACAAAAGGATATAATATTTGACAAAGAAGAGGCGCTGTGCTTTGAAGGCGATACTGGCCCATACCTGCAGTACAGCTATGCGTGGGCAAAATCCATTCTTAAAAAATCAAAATTAAAGCCTAAAATACACTGCCTTGGCAAGGAAGAATTTGGCATTGTCAAAAAGCTCTCCATGTTCCCGGAA
>JACRMX010000017.1 GCA_016219485.1 Candidatus Aenigmatarchaeota archaeon
AATACAACAAAACCATCGTGAATACACGCCTGCATATTGAGGATCATTGGCCTTCCTATTGTCCCACAAATACTCATAATTAAATCTCCACGATCAACGAATACACTTTTTGAAACACCTTCTTCAGATAGATACTGCTTTGTTTTTTCAATATATTTTCTAGATGAGGTTACATCTTCAATTCTTATCCAACCTATACCACTATCTGCAAACCATTTAGGATCTTGAATTGGCCTTGGACTTGCACCCCTACCTACTTGAGCAATATCTCCTATTTTTAATCTTCTCCATCCGTCAGGCACTTTATGGTTGTGCATTGATTATGACCTCTTGCTTCTCAATATGTTTGATTACTGCTTGTGCCCTGTCAAGGACATCGTTGTATGTTATTATCTGAATATGATTCATGCGATAATTCCATTTACACAGTTTTTCCTTAGCTTTTTTGTCGCTGTTCTTTCCTATGATTACTATGCCTCTTGGCCTTAGCTCGTTTATATCTTCTTCAGCGGATATTACAGTACTATGCGCTGCAGCAATGCTGCTTTCCAGATATTCAATTAACTGGTCCACTGCTTGAATGACATTAGCGCTTATGCTGCCGTCCTGGTTGATTATATTCTCTGACATCAGTTTTATCTCTACAATGTCCTTGGTTTTGTTGTATCTCTCAAGATAAAAGTCAAATTTACTGTGTGCACCCCTCATTTTCTGAGGCTCAGCACTTAGGTATTCTGTTCCGAAGAGCCACGCATGAAGATACAAAAATTCTTGCAGATCGCTTTCAGGTATTTTCTTTACATCAACGTTAGCTATTTTCACCTTAAGCTCTTCAGCAGTCTGTTTGAACTCATCTATCCTGGACCGCATAAGTTTGTCTTTTTGTTCCAGGTATTGGTGCAAGAGTTTTTCGTGGTCAATTCTTGCTTCTGAATTTTGTTTTTCCAAGAAAACTATTGTCTCCTGCTTTTCCCTTAGTTGTTTTTTGATTTCTTCAATGTCTGATGCTTCAGAGACTTTCCATCCTATTGCCTTAGCAACAGTCCTAAGTGCAGAAAAAAGTTTATCAATATGAAGAAGGTTATATACGTTAAATCCAACCTTTTTTCTCCATCCTGTTTTGCTTTTAGTGCTCGTAAGTAAACGTATATATTCCTCATCGTTTGTTTTATTCTTAACGCCAAAAACCTTTCCTGCCCTAAATTCTTCTGAATAAACCGTATCTTGAGCAAGGGTTTCATAATATTCTTCCATAGGTTTGAAATCATATGGTTTCTTGTCGCCCTCTGACTTTTCATTTTCCGGATTATCATTTTCTGCCATTTTATCCCGACATAATCATTATGAGGCCAACAAGCCAGCCGAATCCATATATCGCGAGCCCTATCTTCCAGTCTCCAATTTTCTCAGCTGTGGCCATAATCTCAACATATCCTGCAATCGCTAGCACTATTGTAGCCAGCGCTACGAATCCAAAGCAGTTGAATCCAGATTGCCCATTGATACCCTGTGTTGCCTGACAAAAGGTACTCATAATCATTAGAGCAATACCTTCCTGGTCTGCTGAAACACCTGTTTTTAGGCCAACTCCAAAAAATAGACCAGCTATTAAACCAGTCATAAATATTGATACAGCGATGGCAATAAGAGACTTGCTCATAATCCAAGTTCCTCCAAGTACTTGTTCATTTTTTCCTCGACAACTCTACGCCTAGCTTCAATCTCATGCAGTTCTTTGACTGCTGTCTTGATATCAATCTGCTCTTCCTCAGGTGAATTGTCAACATACCTTGAGATGTTAAGATTGTAATCGTTGCCGCTTATCTCTGCTATATCAACTACCTTGGCATACTTATCATCAGCAACATAATCGTGATATGCCTTGACAATCTTATGTATATCCTGATCCCTTAGGTGGTTCTGGTTCTTTCCTTCTAGGTATTCTTCAGAAGAGTTTATGAAAAGTATCTTCTTTTTTCTCTGAGCAGGTTTATCCTTGTTCATGACAAGAATTGCTGCAGGTATGCCTGTACCATAAAACAGGTTTGCCGGCAGGCCAATTACTGCTTCTATTAGATCCTCATTGATCATATTCTCTCTAATCTTTCCCTCTGCAGCACCCCTGAAGAGGACACCGTGTGGAACCACAACACCCAATTTTCCTTTTTGGTTTAGCGTGGATACCATATGCTGAACAAATGCGAAGTCACCTCTTGTTTTCGGAGGTACTCCATGCCTGAACCTGCCAAATCCATCATTTTCAGCAACTTCAGTTCCCCATTTGTCAAGAGAAAATGGTGGGTTCGCAATTACTCTATCAAAAAGCATAAGCTGGCCGTCAACCAGAAGTTTTGGCTCCCTTATAGTGTCGCCTTTTCTGATGTCTGCATCTGGATAGCCATGTAATAGCATGTTCATTTTACATATACCCCAGGTGCCTATGTTCTTTTCTTGACCATATAATGAAAGGTTTTTTGGATTTCCCTTGTGTCTTTCGACATAGTGTGCGCATTCTATGAGCATACCACCAGATCCTACGGTTGGATCACATATTCTCATTCCTTCTTCTGGCTCAAG
>JACRMX010000018.1 GCA_016219485.1 Candidatus Aenigmatarchaeota archaeon
TTCTCTGTGACTATTATAATCATTTCCCTGACCTTGCTGTCGACTATTTCCAGTTCGCGCCTTGCTTTTTCCTTCTTGTCGTCAAATTCGCTTATGCCTGATATCTCATCTATTATCTCCCTGCGTTCCATGGGAGACATCTCTATCACGCGCGTGACGTCGCCCTGCATTATGATGTTGTGCCCATCCGGAGAAATATTGACGTTTGCCAGAATGTCTACTATTTTTGCGCGGTTGACAGTCTTTCCATTGAACTTGTATATAGACACGCCGCTTCTCGTGATCCTTCTTGTTATTTTAATCTCTTTTTCTCCGGGTATCTGCCCATCATTGTTGTCAAGGTACATTGATACCTCGCACCAGTCAGCAGGCTTCCTTTCCCTGCCTCCATTGAATATCAGGTTTATCAGCTTGTCCGCTCTTATGGACTTTGCGCGTGGCGTTCCAATCACGAATGTTATTGCATCCATTATATTCGATTTTCCCGCGCCGTTTGGTCCGCATATCATGGACAGGTTCTTTGTAAAAGGGATAGATACCTTTCCTGAAAACGACTTGAAGTTTGTCATAACAAGACGGTCAAGCTTAACCATTTTTACACCCATATAGATTACCGCGCTTCAGCATAAAAAGATTTGCTGAAAAAAACAAGTGAAAGTTTTGAAAAACCCTTATCCTGAAAACAATTTAATAGATTTTGTTAGAAGGCTTTTTTCTGCTTTCCCCTCAATACATTGGGAAAAACCTCATTTTTCCCATGCATAGAAATTCCGAAGGAATTTCTAATGTTTAGGGGGAAAGAGAAAACAAGCAAATTCCTTTGGAATGAATTTTCTGAGGAATTCACTCGCAGAAGCAAAGCTTCTGCGGTGTGTCAAAGACCTTCGGTCTTTGAGCATGATGCATGAAGAAGCAAAGCTTCTTCAGCATTGCAGAACTATGAGTTCTGCATATGCATTGGAAAAAGCACAGCTTTTCCATGCATAGCAAAGCTCTGCTTTCCTAATTCATAAGATAAAGTTATAAACTTTATCTTAATGAAACCAATTCTTATGAACAGAGCTTTCATAATGTTTTGTTGGAAGGTTTTTTCTGCTTTCCCTCGGAATTAGGGGGAAAGAGAAAAAACTACAGGGCATTGGAAAAACATGGTTTTTCAAAGTCCTCAAGTTTTTTAAACCGCTCTGCAGATATATGTGCATGAGAAGGATTGTTCTTTTTATGATTATAGCATTGGCTTTGCTGCCGCCGGCATTCGCAAGTTACGTGTACGAGCACAGATGGGGGCAGCTCAATGCCACAGAGACAAATATACTTGTTATCCCTGAGAGCGATATAGCATTCAGGCAGATAAATATGAATGTAAAAAGTTCGGTGAGTGCTGTATGGATAACACTAACGAGAAATGATGCCAAGCCTTATACAGTTGCAGAAAAAGCAGGTGAAAATGTCTATCAGTATATTGAGACAGAAACTACCAACCTTTATGACCACAATATAAAGAACGGGACAGTCGTGTTTGATGTAAATAAAAACTGGTTCACAAACAACAATCTTGATCCTGAGACAGTTGCTCTGAGATGGTATGACAACTATGTGTGGAAGACGCTTGATACCAGAAGGACCGGAGACAACACGTACGAGGCTGATATATACGGTCTGGCTGTTTTCGGCATAATAGCGCAGAATGCAACTGTTACGACAACGAATGAAACTGCAACGACAACCATAGAAACTACGACTACAACACTATTCACTACAACATCTGTTACCACTACAACCCTTTCCGAGACATCGGGAAAAACAGCTCTTCTGTTTGTGATAATCGTGCTCGTCGTCGCAGCCCTGGTTTTTGCAGTTCTTATTAGAAAACGTTCTAGAAAAATGCCTTAGCTTTGTACTTCACAAGGATCTTTGCAAGTTTTATTATGTTTTTTCCATGCGCGAGATCATACAGGTCTTCGCCCTGCAGAACATCTGCAAGCCTGTTCATTTTTTCGTCGCTCATTTTTTCAAACATCTCCCGCACTTTCTCGACTTTTTTTAGCGAGTTGCCACGTTCTTTCCACCATATGTTGTTGTATTCTGACAGAATTCTGGCAGTGAAATCCCTTTTATCATGCGCTTTTTTAATTACATTACCGGCTATGATGCCTGCTGTTATGCTTTCTGCAATACCGCCACCATGCAATGGATTTACCTGATTCGCGGCATCGCCTACTGCGACCAATCCATTACTAACCATATTTTTCAGGAATCCGCCAACAGGCACACAGCCTGCATTAACTTCCAGAACAGAGCCTTTTCTGAGGTTCTCTTTGGATTCTATAAACCTGTCAAGGTAGTGTTTTGCTGTCTGTGTACTATTTCCAAGAATGCCAACACCAACATTTGCAACATCCTTGCCTTTGGGAAATATCCAGCAATAGCCTCTGCTGGCTATTTCATTGCCAACAAAAAGCTCTATAACATTAGGCTCAATATCTATGCCGCACATTTCATACTGAAAGCCCGAGTCTACCAGCATGGGATTCTTCGCCTTGTACAGGCCAGCCTTTCTTGCCATCTCTGACTCCACGCCATCTGCTGCTACCACAACATTTGCTTCTATGCTTTCCATTCCTTCCATGGTGCTGGCTAAAATGCCACTTATTTTTCTGCCGTCTTTCAGGAGCTCAACAGCATTTGTTTTTGCCCTGATAGTTGCTCCGGCACGCACAGCTTCTTCAGCGAGCCATTTATCAAACATTTTTCTTTCAAGAACATAGCCTTCTGAGCCTTTGTATTCTATTTCAACGCACTTTCCGTTTGGAGCGTAGATATGGGCTCCCCTGATTTTCTGCCTTATGCAGTTTTTCGGTATCTTCAGGCCAAGCCTTTTCACAGCATTGTTGCTAAGGCCTTCTCCACATCTTTTATAAACACCAACTTCCTGCCTTTTCTCAGCAACAAGGACCGATAGGCTATGCTGTGCACAGCGCTTTGCAACTGAGCTGCCGGCCGGGCCAGCGCCTACGACAACCACATCGTATTTCATTTCAGTAGATAAAGTATAAAATACTTAAATACTTTATCTCTGCATCATTTCAGAAATCCTTTGGGTTTCTGATATACGAAATTCTACACGAATTTCGCATAAATCGCTCAAGAATTTGTCGCGAAGCGATTTGCTTGTTTCAGCTCCAGCGCACCTGCAGGGCAGAACCTGACACAAACTCCGCAGGATGTGCATTTTTTTACATCATGCTTTAGCTCAGTTTCAAGGTGCATTGCATTTGCAGGGCAAAGCCCGACACAGCCTCCGCATGTAACGCATTTTTTTCTGTCTATTGAAACGGGCATAAACTTAATCTCACTGACAAGCATTTAAATTATTTGTTTCCATTTTACATTAAGATAAAGTATAAAAATCTACCAGATACTTTATCTTATGCATAAAGTCACTTCAGATTTGTTAAATTTGTCACGAAGTGACTTTCTTGTATCTATGATAATTGCGCAGGGCGCAGAAGCTGTGCTTAGGAAAGAAGACGGATATATTATTAAAGAAAGGGTCATGAAAGGCTACAGGATACCGCAGCTGGACAGCAGGCTTCGCAGGGAGCGCACAAAGCATGAAGAGGCCTTGATGCGCGAGGCGCGCAGGCTGGGCGTAGCTGTTCCAGCAATAGCTGAAGCCGATGATTATGCACTGAAAATGGATTTTATAGACGGGCTCAGGCTAAAGGATATTTTAAGCGAAAAAAACATGGAAGAGCTTGGAAAGAAAATAGGAGAAAATATATCAAGGCTGCACACCTTTGGCATCATACACGGTGACCTTACCACCTCGAATATGCTGCTGTATGGCAGCGATGTTTATTTCATAGATTTTGGCCTTGGTTTTCACAGCAGAAAAATTGAAGACAAGGCAGTAGACCTTCACCTGCTCAGGCAGGCGCTCAATTCCACGCATAGCACGATTGCAGAAGAAGCATGGCGCTTTATAATAGAAAGCTATGATGACAGTGATGTTCTCAGAAGAATCATTCAGATAGAAAA
>JACRMX010000019.1 GCA_016219485.1 Candidatus Aenigmatarchaeota archaeon
AATAGGCAAACTGGAGAACTTTCACGGGCAGTACGACAATGAAGCATGGAGATTCAAAACACATGGAAAATACATTCATCATTGGAACTATAAACGTCCTCATGGCGCAATAGGATATTTATATCCTTATGAGGTATTTGTTAGAGACAGAAGGTCGGGTACCAGTATTTCGGGATAGCACAGTTCCAGTTGGCTTATCCTTATTCATACTACTCTATAGTTACTAAACATTTATAAAGCTATCGCCCTGCGCATGAATACCCCTTCGCTCTTACAAGCTCGTCATGACGCTGCGCTTCTAGCTTCGCTTGATCTCATATAACAGCAGTTTCAAGGTCCGAATCTTGCAGATTCTCACCCAAACTAACCTTACAGCTAGCTTCTTGAAACTGTATATGTTAAGCGAGCCGAGCAGCAGTAAATGCGCCGAAAGACCGAAACGTTTTAATTTCTTGCGGTCTTTAAGGCGATTGTTTTTAATGTTTTTGCTGTGTCTAATAAATATGTTTGATTTAGATGATGTTAAAAGCGCTATGGCCTTTGGCGCGCACCCGGATGATGAAATCCTAGGTCCGGGCGGCACGCTGCATAGGCTATCTGAAAAAGGCGCTGAAGTTTACGTGGTTACATTCACATGCGGCGCCACTGCTACAAATGCTCCTGGAAGAGACCAGGAACTGGCTGACAAAAGGGTAGAAGAAGCGAAAAAAACAGACCACATACTGGGAGTATCAAAACGCATGATTCTTGACATACCAGGGCAGGAGGTTTATAATGCAGTTACAGGCTCAAACAAGCTTCATCATGACCTTATCAGACTTATCAGGACATACAGGCCTCAGGTCCTGTTTACGCATTCGGCTGACAACCACAGGGACCATGCTGCCATAAACATGATTTCATCGCAGTCAGCTTTCCAGGCATCAGAAAGCATTCTTGGCCATTTAGGTGAGCCGTGTCCATCGCCACTTATCCTTTATTATGGCGTTGAGCTGGATGTGCCTGAGCCAAATATAATTATTGAGATAGGCCCCATGGATCTGGACGCGAAACGTGATGCAATGAAAGCCCAGCTGTCGCAGCAGCGCACTGATTACCTTAGCCGGCTTCTGCAGAATATAGATTCAAGGGCAAAGTTATACGGAGCAAGGCTGGGAAATGGAAAGCTTGCTGAGCCATTCCGCATTGAATATAAATCTCCGCTTGTGGTGCCGTATTAAGCTAAGCGCCGCGTGGCAGGACGACTGATAAAATTTGCAAAAGTATAGAAAGTATATATAAGAGGAGGGAATATATATAGACTATGGCAAAAGCCGTGCACAGAAGAAATTTAATTTTTGTGCCACATTATCTCCATGGAGGGAAGTAAAATGACAGAATTGATATCCATTAAAAAAATGCCAAAGAATGCCAAAATCATGCTGCTTAAAGAGCTAGGATTTGATTCCGATGGGATATTCGTTCTGAAAAACACCGGCGAAAAACTATTGGACAGATACATAGAAAAGCCGGTTAGAATAGATAACATGGCCATTTTTCCAGGCAGCGCAATAATTCTTGACAACAACCCGCTTAGTATAACCTCCTTCCTGGAGGAATTCGGAGATGTCATTTGATCTAGCCGATTTGGAGCATACAGCAGAGAAAATCAAAGAGCTTGTCGACAGATTCAGGAATAGGGATATTATTTTTGTAGAGGATGAAGAAACAATTAATACAGCAAAAGAGCAGGATGAAACTTCTGAGTGGCAATTGTTCAAGAATCTTTTTGAAAAAAAAGACAATAATATACATGTTCTTTTTAAACTGGGCCTTACGCTAAGAAAATTCGAGAAGAATAATGAAACGAAAAAATTGGAAGATCTGAGAGAAAAAATATACAATAAATATGGGGCGGAAGGCGTGCATATAGCTCAAATAGTTCAGAGTGGAATTTTTGGTCGATATATAGGTATCATTATAGAAAAAACACAATCTCCTCAAAGATTAAAATTAGAAGTTGAAACTTTTTTCAAAAATATAGATAAAAGCGTTAGTTTCATAAAAGCCGAAGATCATGCTGAAATTAAAATTGAAGAGATCGTTACTAAAATACGCGCAAACTCACCGCACACATTCATTATTTTAAGCATGGGTCTTGTAATGGAAAAATGCGAAGAAATTCATAGCAAAGTGATTGAAAAAATTCCTGACTACAAATCAGAATCATATAAATCAGAAAACAGGCTGATATATTTTTTAACCAGAGGCATAGGCATTGATTAATTTCATTGGCATGTCCTACTTGCATAAGCCTGTTATACATCCTTCCAAAACGCCAAAAATCAGCCATCCCAAAACCCACATTAAACCAACCTGAAACCCCAGAATTTGCATTTCATTGGCATATTTTGACATGCCAAACTACTGAGAGAGCCCGCTTATTACAACTCCCAAATTTTTTAAACTTTCCATCCAAGGTTCTCCCATGAAAATAGTTTTTGCCGCGACAATGTACTATCCGCGAAATGCAGGTGAGGCGCTTTATGTAACTGAGCTTGCCGAAGAGCTTGTAAAGCGCGGGCACGAAGTTACAGTTTTCATACCTGGATCCAGGCAGGACTGGGAACGAAACGGCGTCAAAATCAGGCAGTTTCCTGACACGGAAATAGCCCGTGCATACTCTGTCTCGCTGTCATATCTAAAAGCCCTCATCAAAGAGCCCTGCGACCTTATCCACTCGCATCACTACGGCTATTTCCCAGCCACGGCTGGCTTCATTGCAGCTAAATTAAAGGGGGTGCCACATTTAATAGGGCCTTATTACCATCCGCCTGTATACAATATCAAAAGAAAGTTACTTTTCTGGTTATATCATCTTACACAAGGCGTTTTTATTTTGAGATATTCTGATATAGTGTTACCGCATACGGAGTTTGAAAAAATGAAACTACATAAAGTAGGCATCATAGATAAAAATATAGAAATATTAGCTAACATCGGAAATGTTAATATTTTCAAACCTAACAAAAAAATGAAATCAAATACATCTAAGATCGTCCTATTTGTAGGACCTCTCATAAAAGAAAAGGGTGCTGATATTGTTCTTGAAATCGCTTCTCGAATCATAGAGAAAGATAAAAAAATAAAATGCGTATTCATAGGTACAGGGCAGCTTGAAGAAGAACTAAAACAAAAATCTATGAAAAAAAATGTTGTCTTTCTAAAAAATATCTCTGATAAAGAATTGGTAGAATGGTACAACAAAGCTTCTGTTCTTGTTCTCCCTTCAAAGTACGAGGCCTTTGGTCGTGTACTCGCAGAAGCACAGGCGTGCGAAACTCCGGTTGTTGCAACAAATGTTGGGGGCATACCAGAAGTGGTTAAAGACAAAAAAACAGGCTTCCTTGTTGATTATGGAAACTGGGATGAAATGGAAAAGTATATAGAAGTGCTTCTGAAAAATGAAAAACTAAGAACAAAAATGGGAAAAGCAGGCAGAAAACATGTCGTCGAGAACTTCAGTATAAAGGTAATTGTTGATAAACTTGAAAAGATATATCGAGATGTCTTAATTAAAACTATTTCTACTCCAAATAGCCAATCTATTCATTATGAAAATGATTTATCTGGCAGTATTGGTACTTGTGCTAATATCTGTACCTGTTTATGCTAAATGGAAACTTGTATACGAAACAGATTTCTCTTCTGACCCGGGCTGGGAAACTAATAATCCGAAGAATTATTATTGGGATGCTACAACGAAAAGCTTTTTTATTCGTTCAAGGGGTGGAAGTGGTGAGTATTCTACAACCAAAATTCCATGGAACAATGAAAGTCTTAGAATAGAATTTGATATTAAACCAATACGTGTTGATTTTATAGCAAATATTCCATTCGGGTTATTTGATGCTGATAGAAATCAAATGGACCGTAGTGTTTTTATAACATATTATGGATATGATGGGGCATCTAAACATGTGAAATTACGCGCATGGGGAACTGATATTGATAAGTGGCGTGATACACGATATGATTATGATTATCCCTATATTTGGTATCATCATGATATGGTATATTTTAAAAATAATAATACCGCTAGATTAACTATAGCAAAACGTGAAACAAATGAACATGTGGCAACAATATATGCAATACAACTTGCTGATTTTGATGTAGATTTAAATAATCTTGGCATCTCCATAGCTGGTTTCGACGCAAATGTGGTTGCCGAAGCCTACCTCGACAACGTCAAATATTATGTGTGGGAAGAGTATGGAACAGAGCTGTTCGTCAACATAACAGGCGTGGCTCAGACTGCTGATGGCTTGAACGTCGTCGTGGACTTCTATGTTGAGCACGAAGGCAAAGGCGTTGAGAATCTCACAGGCGCTGAAATATTCGTGGACAGGCAGGAGCTGGTGGCGCATAAGCCGAAGAACAAAGGCAACGGTTTTTATAACGTATCCTTTGTTCTTCCAAAAATGGTTGGGAACCTTAATATTACCCTCAGGACGCTGTATGTGGGTAAAACAGCAGAAGCGAGCGCCGTGTTTTTGCATAAAATAAAACATGGCAAAAAAGTGCTGCTGATAACAGACAGCAGTTTCTGGAACAACCTTTATGCATCTGTAACAGGCTATCCTGTAATTGATGCTGAAAATAAAAAACAGGCTGAATATTTCATAGGAAGGTACAAGCCAGATAACGTATTTATTTTAGGAGATGTTGAGGGCTTCACAGGCTATAACGTAACAAACAGAAATTTTCTAAAAGAGCAGCTTCCGGGAAAGGGATATGTGGTTGTTGACTATGAAAGAAAAAAAGCAACGCTTGGAGCCACTGTGGCTGCGTTGCTCGATTACAGGCTGACCAACAGTACAAACGTATCAGGAAACGTCTTGTGTACTTTTAACTGCAGCATTCCGGGTGCAGAAACTCTTGAAACTGTTGAGAAGCTGGAAAACAAAATCATCGACCTAGTTAATGAAACAGACTATCTTGCGCTTGTAAATACAAACAGCGAAATAGCAGGCCTTGCGCCAAGGTTCTGCGCTAAAAGAGGCATAGTGCCAATAGTTTTCGATTATGCTGATAACAGCCTAGATAAAAATAGCTTTGAGCCCGTTATAAGCAGAATTAACCAGACATTGACAAAAATAAAGGCAGGAAATAAACTCTCGGCAGATTACAGGTTTGATCCTGTTATTTACATAATTTTATTTGGCATGCCTTACGGCACAGTCGAAGACCCTGCACCAGAGCTCTACAACGATCTCGATGGAAACGTCTTGTACACTGATAATTTTTACGGTAATCTGGATGACGATCCTTATCAGGACGCGGCCGTAGGAAGACTTGCGTCCTCTGTGCAGGCAGAAAATGAAGCCTTCTGGGACAAAAAAAAGGATGTGCTGATAATCGGAGAATACAGGCTGCCAAAAGTGGCAGACCTTGTTTCTCCGTGCGGAATGATAGAGGGGTTCATAACAGAACGGGTCCTTAGCCTGTTTGATTTTGACGTGAAAAGGATAGTTGAGATAAGGGGCATAAAAATAGATGCCAATGCAATGGCAATCATTTCCGAGCGGTATGGCGTCTGGGATTTTGCCAAAGACTACTGGTTCAAATACGCGCTGGACATGATAAAACCAACGAGCATGCTTCGTCTGGGCTCTGAATTAAAATATTCCCTCCTTGAATACAACTGGGTCGAAACATTCAGAAAAATGAAGCCTACAAGACTCGCTAAAATATCCAAAACCGAGGTATTGGATGAACTTCCTGGCGAGGAGATAATATTCTTCTTTGGCGTAGGAAACCAGTCCGAATGGATAATGCCAAAAAGTGTATTAAATCCTTATCCAGACACATCGCAGAAAATAAACGCATATGACCTGAATTTCAAAGAGCCTGTGTTCTTCTTTGACGAACATTCGCTTTCAGGTCATCCTGACAGCGACTTTGTTAAGGTAAGCAATTTTATTACCATAGGGTCGACTGGAATAGTTCACAGCGCTGCCTCTGTGATGCCACTTCTCCCGTTTCTTCGTGGCATTACGGAAAACAAGCCGGTTGGGTATGCTTTGAAGAGTGCGAAGAATATTGTAATTTTTCCTGAGAAAAACGAAAGCGTGGGAAATCTTATAACAAGCTCTGTAACCACAGGTGCCCTGAGAAAAATGTTGAAAGAGCACTACCAGAAAATACTTTACGGAAACCCGAAAATCGTGATAGACCCGGATTCTGTGAAAGAAGAAAAAAGCTATCGCATCAGCGATGATCTGAAGCTTAAAATAACTATGAACATAAACAGCACTCTGGACAACAGCCTGATAGATTTCGAGTCTCCTGACGCCTTTTTAATGGAGTATAACAAGCCTGTTGTTCCGCTTTACAGAATAAGCATACCTCTGCCCTCAAACAGCATAATAAAGGACCTCAGCACAGAAGAAGCATGGGTAACAGAAAATAATATAACAATACCTATCCTTGAACCGGATGAACACTATGAAAAAGAGCCCTTTAGTGGGGTATTTCCTGAACAAAATATATGGGCTTCAGTCGATTGCACAGCAGATGGAAGGCAGACAATAGACATAAGCATAGTGCCTGTCAGATATCATAACAGCACTGAATATGCGGAAATACTGAGGTCAATAAACATATCCCTGTCGTACGACGCGCCTCTTGACATTCTTGATATGGATGTAAAATCCATGTGGAATAGCGCTGAATTCAAAATAAGACTTAAAGCAAATGGCAGAACAAATGTTACTGTAAAAATCGGCGATGAGATTATCAGCCAGGAATTTGATATAAGGGGAATAGAAGACGTGACACTGTTCTGGAAAGGCCGGGCAGGAAAGCACAGGGCTATTGTGGTTGCTGGTGACGGAAAAAATATAGCCGGGCCAAAATACATTTCATTTGAACTTATGGGATTTGTTGGAAGAATAAAAGATATCTCAGGACCGGAAAGCATTTTTCATGAGATATCTACATTTGAAAGCACATTTAGGCTGACTATCTGGAAAAATGCCTCTGCAATGGAATACTACGAGACTCTCGGGTCGCTGAAAATAACAAAGAATAATGGTATGATAAAAAAGGACTTTATCACAACCCATGGAAGGCTCATAACAACAATAAATGCAACAGAAATTGAGATGTTCCTTACAACGCCAAACGGCTGGTATAGAAAAACCATCATAAGCGGCTCAGCAAAGGAGGAGTATTCAGGGGAAACAGAAGAAGCTGCGAATAAGATGATTTCTGCTGAAAAGGACTGTGAAAAGAGGGCAAAGCTTGCCATGGGCTTTATTGGGCTATGATGTTGCACTGATATTCTACAACAGCATGCCAGTGAGCTCTCTTCATGATATAGTTGTTGGGCTTTGCCAAACATATGGAAATCCTGCAAATTTCCAATATTTCGCTGCTCACTGCGCATAGTAAAAATTTATTTAAGACGCGACAATATTATATATGCGAGTTGTCAAAAGGTTCCAGAAGGATCTCGAACATATAGACCTCATATCAGGCATATTTGACCAGGTCATAAGAAAATTCTATTACAACCTCTTCATAGACCGCATAGAGTTCATACTCTCAGATAAAAATGGCTTTGAGATCGGCGACAGGTCAGCAAAAATTTTTCTGAATGCCAATGATAATTTTGTAAGGGTTGGAGACCAGAGGGCTATCAGGGCGCTGATTCTTCATCAGATTGCGCACATAATAGTAAGGCAGAAAGGAATGGAAACAGACCAGCATCACATAGAAGACGTGCTGGCAAACAAGGAGCTTATAAAAAATGGCTTTAGCGACGACCTTTTTTATTACTATTACCAGCAGCTAATCAAAAAGCCTGAAATAAAGAGCTTCCATGAATATCTTGAAATAAATGTGCCGTGGCTGAGCTTTATGCATGGAAAAAGGCACCATGACTCAATGTTCCTGCTGAAGCTTGCGAGACAGATACAGCACCCCTCAACGTTCCACACAAAAGGCAAAAAAATCCTGAAGCACATGAAAAGAGACCTCTGGGACGATGAAATTCTCAGAAGAACTGAAAGGCATATAAAGAGCCGGATGACATGAAACAAATTGTCAAATACAAATGGGAAAACTGGGAACCTGTATTTATTCTAGATGATGGTACAAAAATCCGCCTCTTTGGCCAGAATGTTGCGCTGCGTGTTGGGAAAAAACATTGCATAGGTTATTATAAAAATGGAAAACGGTTCAAGTGTACAGAAAAGACAGTATACGAATCTGTCTGTGAACAGTGCCAGAAAGAAGATGAATATTTTATGTGCATTAGATGTGCAGGAGAGTGCCTGAACCCAAAAAAAAGAATCCAGTGTATTAATAATACATATGCAATCTATCTGGCAGCATTTGATTCGCTCATTAAAATAGGCATATCTGTCGATTTCAGGCTCATGGAAAGGCTGGTCGAGCAGGGAGCGGACTTTGGGGCAAGGCTTGTTACTGTTGATGACGGAAAGGCGGTAAGAAAAATGGAGCAGAAAATTAAAAGCGAGCTTGAAATAGTTGACAAGGTTAGCGGTGATAAAAAGAGCGAAAAGATTTTCGGAGACCCTAACAAATCTGTTCAGGAATTAGCCAAAAAAATAAACGAAATTAAAGGCAACGGGATGCCGCTATTAAGCCCTGAAATATACGACCTCAGGCATTACTACAGACTGCAAAACGTCTTGTCACAGCCAACACGAATGGAAATAAGCGAGGGCACAGAGCTTGAAGGAACCTGCATCGCAGCCAAAGGAAATATAATAATAATAAAAAACAGCGAATGGCAGATGTTCAATGCCCATCGCATGATAGGAAGGGAAGTGGACAGCCTGCAAACAAACATTTAAGATTTTTCATCATAGTATGCTTATGCAAGTCTATAAGAACATCATCCTGATGGGCGGGGTTGGATATGACTGCAACACTTATCTTATAGACGGGGAAGTGCTTGTCGACACAGGAACCGGGATTTTTTTCAGCCAGATGAAAGAAGAAATCGAGGCCATGGGTTATGACCTGAATCACATCAGGACAATAATAAATACGCACTGCCATTTTGATCATAGCGGAGGAAACAAGAAATTCAGGGACTGGCTAAAGGCAAAGATTGCCATACATGAAGACGATAAAGAAGCTGTGGAAACAGGCTCTGGCACGCTTGCCCATTTATTCGGGCAGACATCAAAAACCGTGACCATGGACGAAGTTCTTGAAAACGGGGATAAAATCAGAACAGAAAACTTCATATTTGAAGTTTTATCCACGCCAGGGCATACGCCAGGTTCCATATGCCTCTATGAAAAAAACAAAAAAATACTCATCTCTGGCGATACGCTCTTCGAAAGCAGTACTGGAAGGACAGACTATCCGGGCGGAAGCAAAATCGACATGAAAAAATCGCTCGAAAAATTGTCCAAACTAAATGCCATCTATCTGCTCCCCGGCCATGGGATGCCAAAGATTGGTGGGGTTTCATTTCTGACAAAGCAGATGCTTTTTGGCAGAAATCGCGCAGAATTCATTTAGGGATGCAGGATATTTCAACATTTTTATTATTTTTCTTTATGCAAAACCTGGAGCTGGTAAACTGTTCTGAAAGCCAGATGTTGGTTTCTGCATGCCTTGACAACCCCGGGGCTTTAATTGTTGACTCGCTGCCTGCCAGGGCCATGAATGGTATCAGCTGGTCAGCAGCATGGATGTCAACTGTAGCGCCAGATTCCCATGCTTTCAGCAAATCCTTTGCAGCCCTCTCACCAACCTGATGTGCAGGAAGCCCTCTTTCACCTATACAATCAGAACCGAGAATAGCGCCGCTATCTGTCTCGAGCCATAGCACTATGAAAGAGCCGGGACATGCTGACTCGACGTAGTTCGTTTCTATATTTACATCTCCTGCATCTGAAAGTGCCTTTTTAGCTGATGCAGCCTGCCTTTCAGCCACGCCTGCCTTTTCAAGCTGCCTGCTTGCTACAGATATTCCTCTTATAGTTTTGATGCTGCCTTGCTCTTTGAGAACTATCGGCTTCAATTCATTACAGGGAGGTATCTTTATTTCAAATTCTCCGCCGCCAACAGGATAAAAGCCGTGCTTATTGATTTTTATTTCGACGGTATATCCCATTTTCTGGAGAAGCTTTAACGTAACATTCTGAAGATATAGAACAGGCGGGGCAAATTTACCTGCATCAGCGCCACCTAAGATCTTTACATCTATATTTTGACCAGAAAAGAGACATGCCAGTTGCAGCGTTTGCAGAACAAGGCCGGCAGAGCCTGCTGTATCTATTCTGACAGAAATGTTATTTTTTTTAAAATCATTCGGGTAAAATTCTATTTCTTCTGAACCCAGCTTATCACCTATAATTTTTCCATCACAGAGCTTTGATACAGCCTGAAGGCCGACAAGATGTTGATGCTTAAGACCAGGCTTTGGCCTGTTCTTTCTTATGTTAGTGACTCTAATAGGCTGCTGCTTCAAAACAGAGAATCCTACAGCCAGCCTTAGGATAGCTCCGCCACCCTCTAATAACGAGCCGTCTATAGTTTTCATGTATTCCAATGAAATGTTATATTTTTAAAACGTCTCCCCGCTTAGGGGCATGGGCTTTGACGCCAAATTTTTCAGAAACCATTGCTGCAAAACTCTCGCAGCTGTCGCCATGTATGCATATTACATCATGGGCATTGGTTTTTTGGATAATTTTAAGGAGCTCGGTCTCGCCTGCATGGGAGCTGAGGTCAAACCTGTCCAGCTGGCATTTAACAGGATAGCTGTCATCATTATTTAAAAAATGACCTGTAGTAAGCAGTATTTTTCCAGGAGAATCATCAACCAGAAACCCGACAAAAAGCACTTTGGCATTTACATCGTCTCTCATTTTTCTAAGGTAATAAAGCGCAGGCCCTCCACTGAGCATGCCTGCAGTTGCTATAATTATAGGATATCTCTCCAGCGCATGGTCTCTTTCTTCTTTTGTCCTTACCCAGAAAACCTTGTTCAGTATTTTTTTCAGTTTTTTAGCGTCTTTCATGTACTTGCTGTAATATGTTATAATTTCTGTTGCCTGTTTTGCCATGCCATCGAGCGCTATCTTGTGGGCATATTTCTCAAGTATGAGCAAAACTTCTTGGGAGCGGCCTATTGCAAAAACAGGTATCAGAACCCTTTCATTATTTGATATTGCTTCTTCAACTGAACTCAACAGCCTTCCCTCTTCCTTAACCCTTTTTGGATGGTCCCTCATTCCATACGTGCATTCTGTTATCAGCACATCCATATTTTTTGGGATCACAGCGCCCCTGAGCAGCTGCGTGTCCATTGTGTTGATGTCGCCTGTATAAAAAATTTTCAATCCACTGCACTCAATCTGAATGCCAGCAGAGCCTGGGATATGCCCGGCATCTGACAGCATTATCCTGAACGGCCCCTCTTTAAACCTTTCATCATAGTTCACAAGCTTGGTATATCTTATAGCATCTTTTACATCAGCTGCAGAAAAATGCAGCTTGTAGCCTTCATTTTTTGCTATTTTCAGGGAATCCTTAATAAGCATTATAGTCAGCTCAAGTGAAACGTCTGTCATGTACAATGGCGGCTTTCTTCCATGGTACAGCACAGGCAATGCGCCGCAATGATCAAGATGTGCGTGCGACAGCACAACTGCATCCGGCGCAGCCCTCAATGGCATTTGCGGCGGGCCTGCCTTTATGCGAACGCCATAGTCCAGCAGAATCCTTGTTTTTTGCTCTTGCAGCAAAAAACCGTTTCCGCCCACTTCCCTGGAACCGCCTAAAAATTTTATCTCCATGAAATCACTCAACAATAACAGGAATAGAAGAATGCAGCCCCCTCATCCTTTTTTCTATGTAATCTATTCTTGACCTTAGGTCATCCATCTGCCTCTCTATGGGGGCCAGATTTGACTGGGCTTCCACTATTTTTTGTGTCAGGTAGGTTTCTGACAGAAGCTGGGGAACTTTTTCGTCAAGTGTCTTGGCAAATCGTTTCAGATTTTCAGAAAGGAACGTCTGCGCCTTGAGCTCCATGTCCTTTTCCAGCTGCTTAATGCGCTCATCCACATTAGTCTTGTAATCAGACTGCGTTTTTGAAGAAATTTCATTTATCCTGCTCCGCACAACCTGCATCTGCTGCATTTCTGATTTTATCTTTTCTTCCAGTATGCTTACCTTTTGGGCAAGATCCGCAGTTTTTTCATGCGGGTGCGTCTCAAGCTCTGCGTAAACCGACTTTTTCATGTCTTCGAGTATTGCCATGTCTTTCTGCGCCTTTTTCTCAAGCTCCTCCATGGCAGTTACAAGGTTATTGGTTCTGTCTATCTGTGCACTCATCTGGTTGAGGTGTTCTATAACATTCTCTTTCGCCTTCATAACTGACCCCAATTCAGTTTTAAACCGTCTTATCTCATCAAGCCCCTTTGCCAGCGACACTTGCTCACTTGATTTTATAAGATCACCAAGCTGGTCAACCATATTTTCAACAGCATCCATCCTGTTTCCAAGCAGGTTGACAGCTTCTCTCATCTCTTTTGACGACCCTATCCTGCCCATATCCTCTTTTAGCTGCTCTATCTGGCTAATTACGTTTTCAGGCACTTTTTTATCATGAACAACAACATGCCCGCCTGATTTCTCCTCAATGCGCTTAAGCCTGTCCTCAACGTCAGAAGAATAAGACGGTCCTGCATCAGACATCTTTTCCTTCAGCTTTATGTTTTCAAGCTCGAGGTACATCTGCAGGTCCTCGATCTCCTGTATGCGCTCTTTTAGCGCCACCATCTCCTCACTGCCGCCTTCCGGGGATATTTTTGCAAATTTTTTTTCTATCTCAAAAAAATTGATTTTAATGCGGTTCTCGAGCCTGTCGAGCCTCTCTGAAATCTCCTGTATGTCCATTCAATCACTAATCTAATTTAGTTCTGATACGTATATATCTTTTTGCATTAAGATAAAGTTTATAACTTTATCTTATGCATCATGCTCAAAGACCGAAGGTCTTTGGCACACCGCAGAAGCTTTGCTTCTGCGAGTGAATTCCCAGAAAATTCATTCCAAAGGAATTTGCTTGTGAAAGCCGCCTAACTCATTAGAATTGCAAAGCATAAGGAAAAGCTTTCAGCTTTTCCGATGCAGGAAAACTTTGTTTTCCTGATGCTATGAATGGAAAAAATGAAGTTTTTTCCAATGTATTGG
>JACRMX010000013.1 GCA_016219485.1 Candidatus Aenigmatarchaeota archaeon
ATTTGGGCATATTGGTAATCTACAAGGAGTAACAAAGCGAAAGCTTTAAATACTTGCTATTTATTCAATAATCTATGGCTGAACAAACAATAACTGAAAGAATTGGAAGTGCTGATCAAGTTTTAGGAGTAAGTAGGCGAGAAATAATGGAACAAATGATAGATTTCTATAAACTCGGAGATGGTGATGGGATGCGTCAAATGTTTGAAGCATACAAAAATTGGGAAGTTAGATACAGAGATGGAAAAAGAACTATCGACGAGACAATTGAATTAGCAAAAGATAATTTTGATTGTGTCGCAAGAGTTGC
This sequence comes from Candidatus Aenigmatarchaeota archaeon, assembly GCA_016219485.1. GTDB lineage: Archaea > Aenigmatarchaeota > Aenigmatarchaeia > GW2011-AR5 > JACRMX01 > JACRMX01. Next base: position 311 of record JACRMX010000013.1, read on the forward strand.
TGATGGCTATATTGATTCTGGAGACACAACAGTTGGAATGGTTCGAGCCGTACAATTACCAAAAAGCACTTCTGGACCAATAAGTGAATTTTATAGAAAAACCATAGATTATCAACCATTTGATCCAAATAGGAATTAAAGCCCAAATCCTTTCTATTTTTTAGCTGTTTTCTCGATTGCAACTAACTACCGTTTTTACGCTATGTTCGGGGTAGAATATGCCTATTTGAAGTATTATACGAAGTCTGCTCTGCCAGTGTGTCCAGCGGGCTTCTGACGTTCTTTATGAGGACTGTGGATATGCAGGTATACTGGATACCATGCAGCCACTGATAAATTTGTATTTTGTATAATGGCCAGGAAAAAGAAACGTGGAAAATCTTAGACTTCTTTCAGCCCAATGGCGTTAACTTGGCTACCTATAACAGTGTATTTAACAGCGTTTTTTTGCTCGCGCTACTCTTCATCGCAGTCATCCATGTATTTGGCTATCCACATAACTATCACCTCGTATTTGCTCCTAGGGCGGCTGATAGACCAGGGTCTTCTCCCACCGCCCATCGGAAGAAACAGCTCATCTTTGGACCTTTAACTATTATTGTCGAGGGGCCTCTTGCGAGTGCCCTGCTCAAGAAAAAGCCATCCTGCATACCTGAACAAATTGCAGCCATACGACTTAATTGCGAAAAGTGCTATATAAGAGTTACGCGCAGGGAGAAAGTGCGAAAGTGCGAAAGTGCAAAACTATAATTTAACAGAAAAAACCCGTGTCCTGCCTTTGTTGGATACGATAAATCTGGATTCTATAAGATTTTTTGTCAGCAGTTCATTTACAGTTTTGTTGAATTTTGTATAGCCCATGTCCTTTTTTACCAGTTCATAGAGCTGCCCTGAAATCAGTGGCTTTTCCCGCAGCAGCGAAACTATCTTTTCTTCGTCACTTGCCATGCTTTCCAGAACCAGATGCTTGTCCATGATTTTTCTTGAGCTGTCAGCTTCTGCGTTCAGTGCAGCTCGCCTTATTGATTCTATGCCAGCCCGAAGGTCATTCTTTCCAAGCGCATAGTCTGTTATTTTATCAAGAGCATGTCGTGGCATGACATCAGGGTAGAGCCCGATTTCTACCCTTTCTTTAAGGATCCCAAAGATTTCACCCCTTTTGTACGCAGGAAACTTTATAGGCATAGGCTGGAACACAGAGCGCACGCGGCTATCAAGCATAAGCTCCTCTTTCTGGCATATAACCCATGCAGAGGTTTTATGCCCTTTTCCGAGCTCGTATGCCCTGAGTATATTATAAAGTACATCATTCTGGTCTTTTTTGGTGAGGCTGTCGAAGTCATCCAGCGCAACTAACAGCGGCTTCTTCAGCCTGGAAAGTATTTTATCATACAGCGTGTTCAGGGATGTGCCTGTTTCAGGCGGCTGTCTTTGAAAAAGCAGTTCGTAAATCCTTGCCATTATTGCATAAGGTGAGTTGTCTATATGGCAGTTCACATGCAAAGCAGGCAGGTCAAGCTGGGAAAAAGCGATTCTAACAGCAGTGGTTTTGCCTGTTGCAGGTGGACCATGAATTATAGCATTTACAGCCTTCTGGCCGCGCAATGCAGGCATGGCGCAGGAAGCCAATGCCTTTATCTGGCTATCACGGTAGTTAAACACCTCAGGCACATAGTCCAGTTCAAACGCGTCTTCATTGCGAAAAAGCGTTTCATCAGAGCCAAGCATTTTCATGCATATATTTGGAAGGAATTTGTTTTATAGCTAACTAAACAGCAATAAACTGGTTCTTTCCAATTGGTGTATGAATGTTGGGATAAAAAGAAAGGCTCTCTTTTTAAGTATTTGAAAATGGCCTTTTCCTTGGTCTAGAATGAAAAAACAAGAAAAGGAAAGGCCTGTTTCTTTATCTAAGCAAGCCAGCCTTTTTATTTATTAACCCTAGCATTTCATTAGAAATTCCTTCGGAATTTCTATGCATGGGAAAAATGAAGTTTTTCCCAATGTCATATGTCTATTGGGCATAACTCAATACACTCTGAAATTGCCTTATTACTCTTTATATAGATTTCGCTCATAAGTCTTTTTCTATGAGGGAAGTTTTCCTTGTAGCTACCGAGAACAGGAGGAAAGCAGAGGAATTGCTGAAGAAGGATGAGATTGTGAACAGAGGCTCTATCACAATGCGGTCAGCAGCCTCGCTTGAAATAAAAGAAGATGGGTATTTCATAGTTGTCGATGCCCCTGAAAAGGCAATTAAAAAGGCACATGAGCTGTTAAAAGGCATTGCAGTCAGCTACAAAAATAAAGAAAAAGTGCTTGGTGTAATTGATGAGCAGGAGAATGCTGCAATCGAGGGATTTGGAAATATCTTAGGTTGATTTTATGGAGATTCACGTGGACCAGGGAGCTCCATCCGAGCTCAAGGAGTATGGAAGGCATGTAGAGAAGCGCATATACCGCTATTACTGCTCCGGGTGCTGCAGAAATTTCGAGACCAATGAAAAAACAGACAAGTGCATACGATGCGGGCACACCACTTTGCACATACTCTATCCTTTCAGGGCAGACTACAGGAGTCACAGGGAGGAGATGCTGGGTTCCCTGAAGCATTCTTTTTCAAGAATAACATCCATAAAAAAACCTAGCATAAAGATGCCTTCGTTCTTCAATAAAAAGACCGAGGAGCTGCCTTCTAAATGAAATACCACCTAACAAATGCGACTAAGCGATGTTTTTCGGACTATCTTAAAAATTGTAAATTTCCAAAAAATATCGGTGGAAAAATCTGCAAGGTTTCGGAACCATTAAATTGCTGTTATGCTCTCAATTGCTGTTATGCTCTCTGAGGCGAAGTCGAAGACCGAGAGCCGAAGGCTCGGAGGAGTAAAATTTCCGTTTCTATAAATTTTGCAAAGCAGACTGAATGTCCGAAGGACTAATAGGCGAGAACCCTAACTATTCCGAAAAGTTTATAAACTTTATAATAGTAACACCTATTGATGATTAATGAACTAAACCATATATTATTTTTTCCTGACGGACATAGAAGATTTGCAGATAGAAAAGGAATTCTCTATAGAGAAGCCTATGCATTGGGATGTAAAAAAGTATTAGAATTAATAAGGCACACACTAATCGATGAGGATATCATGGAGGTCAGTATTGTAGCATTGTGGGACTATAATCTTATGAGAACGTGCTCTGACTTAGATGACTTCCTGGATGAAGGAGCAAAGGCAATAGTTCGTATTGGAAAAGATAGGGAATTACAGGATAAGGGTATAACTATTGGGATGTACGGGGAAATGAGTGAATTATTTGAAAAACGTCCTGATTATAAACAGGTACTAGAAGCTACGCAAAGACCGACTACTAACCCCAGAAAGAAACTAAATATTCTTTTGGCATATTCTCCCGAGAGGGAATTTCAAAGAGCCCTTAGTGTTGCAATAGATGAGGGCACGCCCCCACTGGATATCACATTCGATATGCTTTTGCAACATACATTTTCACCAAACTTAGTGAGTTTAGCATTTATGTCCGGTCAACAGGAATATGATGAACAACCAAACCCATTTCCCTATCTTGCCGAGACAATGTTACACATGAGAAACGCAAGAATATATGTTACTAATAAATATTTTCCGGAGTTAACTGTAGAAGATATTCACGCTGGAATTGAAGGCTATAGGACTATGTTGAGAGTACTCGCAAATAGGAGAGCTAGTGTAAATTATGATTGATACCAAATCCCCTTTTCCTTATAGCCCCTAAAAATTATTGCGCCTAACCTATGCACTTATCTGAAGTTGTTTTCCAATCTTTTATTTATCAAATAAGAAAAGAATTTGGGAAACACGAGAAACGTTCTACGTTTCTGCGCACCAAAAATCTTCGATTTTTGAATGTTTTGCAGGATTTTATAAGGATGTGGACAATATTTTTTCATGGGAACAATGACAAACGAAGTTTTGAAAAAAGGGGAAAGAGCAAGCCTGATTTCGCTCCTGACGTCTCTTTTCCTGATTATTATAAAGGCGGGAATCGGGCTTATTACAGGAAGCCTGGTGCTTATTAGCGATGCATTCAATAGCGGAGCTGATACACTGACAATGATAATGTCGTGGTTTGGCTTCAAGATTTCCCAAAGAAAGCCGGACAGGACATTTCATTATGGCTATTATAAGGCAGAGTCTCTTGCTGCATTTTTCATTTCCGTATCCATCGTATACGCTGC
>JACRMX010000014.1 GCA_016219485.1 Candidatus Aenigmatarchaeota archaeon
ATTGGCTTATCTCTGGCGAACCATCTGCAAAAAAGCCATACGCAGCACCGTAAACATCAAGCGCTTTTGCCAATAACCTGGCAATCTCCTTGTTTGGCATGAATCTATCCCCTGAAGTATAAATAGTCTCTATATGGTCGCTTATTTTCTCTATTGCCTTTGCAGCTATGCTTTTGAATACTGCCTCATCTTGTGCTGGCCTGCTTGAAGAAGATGAAACCTGCCTTAAGGCTAATAGATAAAGTCGATCCACCTCGCTTTCCTTTCTATTGATCTCTTCCAGGTGTTTCTCAGCACCTTCGAAGGATTTTATAGTGAGCGAAAACATCGAACGTGTGATGTTATAGATACGCCTTAGTATTGTATCATACTGCAGATCAACAAAATCAGTCCGTATCTTCATGATAATAAGGCTTTCTGTTTCGTCTGTTATCTCAACGCCGGAAAGCACCTTTCGTGCCTCCTCTGCTACAGTATACATCCCCTCGCCTTTGAGGATTATTGTGCTTGCGCCACTGACATATGCAGATACGATATTGCGGATAGCATGGTCTAAAGCGTCTTTAGAAACAGAGATATTATGCCTTTTTTCAACATCGTTATTTGAAGTGATGGTTAACTGCAAAGAGCCATCTGCATTCTCCTTTAGGTAAATAGGTGTACCCCGAGAGATATTATTCTTTTCTATCCAGGAATGCGGCAACGAGAGAATAAATGTATTGCTGCCGGTTATCTGTATCTTACGCGGAACTTCGATATTATCACCTGTACATACTGTTATCGTTTAGTATATACTATATATAGCTGAACAGAAGGTGAATAACAATGGTAGTTGGGAAAGTAATTGAAGGAAACAAACGATACCGGGATTTTACAAGCGGCGGTTTTTCTGGCGATCAATACGCCAGCAAACAGCGACAACGGATTGTGCAAAGGTTCAGCCCGCATACAGAAACAATAAGGCAGTAATGCTCTCTTTTTTTTTTTAGTAATTACCTAATTAGTTTTATGGCAAAACCAGCACATGTAGTTCCGTATCTTTCCCCGCTTCTTAGAAAATTGAAACGTGGGCCAGCAGTTACGCTCCCAAAGGATGCTGGCATGATTATTGCATATACTGGCATTGGAAAAGATTCGCGCGTAATCGAACTTGGAAGCGGCTCTGGATTTTTTACTGTGCAGCTTGCGAATATAGTAAAAGAGGTTGTGAGCTACGAAAAGCGCAAGGAATTTTTGGACATTGCTGAGGGAAATGTAAAAAGATGCGGATTTACCAATGTAACGTTCAAGAACCAGGATGTGCTGGAACCGAATGCGATTGACGAGAATGATTGCTCATTCGATCTTGTTTTCTGTGATATTGCAGAAGCGGATAAGATTGCCAAGGCTGCGCACGACGCGCTAAAAAAGGATGGATTTCTGGCAGCGCACTGCCTGCATATGGAACAGGCAAAAGCGCTTGCGCTCGAATGCCAGAAGTATTTTGCCGAGGTGCAGATGGTCGAGTCCATAGTTCGGGATTACGAAGTACGCGATTTTGGAACAAGACCGAAACATATGGGCATAATGCACACTGCATACCTGGTTTTTGCGAGGAAGTAATAGGATTATCTGGTATTAATTACGCATAACCTAGAGCTTGTTGCATAACCTGAGAGAAGCCATTGACGGCTGACGAGCCTGTGCGATACTGAAGACGACGTCTGCAGGTTTCGACTGAGAAATGCAGCTAATGGCATAAGAAAGGAGTATGTAGTTGTGCAGCACAGTCCATAACCTACATTTAAAAATACTCTTTATCACATATTCATTCTAATGAAAGATTTACGCATAGGCATAGCCGGACATGGTTTTATCGGACAGATTCATGCAAAAGCAGTGGCACAGATAAAACGTGCGCAATTAGTTGCAATAGCAGAACCAGACTATTCAAAAACAAAAGGTTTAGATTGGCACGTACGGATTTTTGCAGATTATAACGTCCTAAATACCCAGAGTTTTAGACACTAGGATTCATAAAAAAAAAAAAATCTCTTTCTGCTG
>JACRMX010000009.1 GCA_016219485.1 Candidatus Aenigmatarchaeota archaeon
AGCATGGACACGCCGTTCTTGCCTTTTGTCATTGCAGCATGCATTGCACGGTGTGCATGTATTGGCAGCTGTGTTTCATTGCGGACAGTCTGTAAAGCAGAAAAGCCGATAGTAAACATGTCAAGCATTATGTAATTGCCTCCATGATTTTCAACAAATGATATTCTTTTCAACATTTCATTGGTTTCTGCTGTAACATTGGGGAGGTAAACTTTTTTCTCGCCTGTTTCTTTTTCAGCCTTTTTCTTGGCTTTCATTGTGAGAATGACTCTTTTTTCAAATATGTTGAATTTTTGGCTTGTTAAGTTTTCGTCCTCCTTGACAATATCCAGCCCGCCAACCCATGCCTCGTATGCAGCCTCTGCGTGCTCCTCACTGCTTAGGCCTAACTTAGGCTTGACTATGGTACCTACAACAGGCCTGTTCTTTATTTTCAGTTTCCTTCGTATTTCATCGATGCCAAATTTTGGCCCCTTGAATGAACTCAGATAGGATTTTGGAAATTCGATATCCTCCAGCCTCAAATTCCTGACTTTTTTCATGCCAAAGATATTTCCGGCAACGCTGCTCAGCAGTTGGGGAACATTACCATGCTCAAATAAATCAGCAGGGTATGCAATTTTAACCATTACTCCACTGCCTTTTTTCTTCCAGTGATAAACCTTGGCAGCCAGCCTGCGCTTTGTCTTAGGCACATCTGTCCATGTGCCAATGCTGCTCTCAGCTGCTATGCCAGCCATGACCTCTTTTTTGGCAGGCTCTAGGTAGAAGGTGCAGACAATATCGTTCTTTGGCTTGTAGCCATAGTTAATGTACATAAAGATTATTGATCATGCGCAGAATAAATAGGTTTGGATTCTTCAAATGTATTTATGTCTAAATTTGTGCTCTTCATTCAATTCCACAAGGAATTGGTGCCTTTCCTTAATTACTTTTTTAGACATTGATACTATCTTGTTTCTTACCATATCACTCACTTTGCTTTATTTTTTATCCAATTCTCAATTTGTGGTATACTCATCAATCTCTCTGAAATTTTATGCAACACAATCCACATATCTTTATCGGTCACAATGAGCTTTCTGTTGTTAACCCTTAAAAAAGTTTCTACAGCAACAAAACCTGTACATTTGTTGCCATCTATGAAAGGGTGCTTGCTATAATTCCAAAGAGAAGAACAGCAACCTTTCCAGCTATCGTTCTTCTTGACTTCATTTGAGATACAGCAAAATCCACATTTCCATAGTTTAGGATGCCCTTATGCCCTCCAGAATCTTTGATAATTTCATCATATATTTTAATTATCTCATCTGTAGAAAGATGGTCTGTTTCCATAGAGATCATTAGTCATGCGCAAAATAAAAAGTTATTCATCATAATCTACCTATGATCAGAAAGGAGGATATTGTTTATTTATACAAAAGACTAGTTACAGAAATGCCTCCTTATATACAATGGGAATTGGAAAAAGCTTTGGTAAGGGAAGAGCCTGATTCATTGGCACGCTATGCTTTAGGACAGTGTCTGGAAAATATAGCAATAGCAAAAGCAGAAGAAATGCCATTATGTCAGGACACAGGAATTCCGAAATTTCTTATCAGATTGCCGAAGGGCTATTCCCATTCTGAAGTGAAAGATGTTATTTTGGAAGCAATGCCCATAGCAACAGAAGAAGCATACGCCAGACAGAGTGGTGTGGATCCATTATCAGGTGAGCAGTGTGGAAATGAAGGAATCACCATAATATATTTTGATGAGTGGAATGAAAAATATCCACATATATCTCTTCTATTAAAGGGTGGTGGTTCTGAAAATGCAGGAGCTTTGTTCTCTTTGCCTGACACGAGCATCGGAGCTGATAGGGATGCTGATGGCATTAAAAAATGCGTAGATTATGTTGTAAGAAATAACGTGGTTAATGCCTGCCCTCCGGTAATTCTGTCCATAGCTATTGGCGGAACTAGGGATAGGACAATCGAAGCCTCACAAAGATTATTATTCAGGCCATGGAAACAACCAAATGAAAATGCTCAGCTAAGAGAGCTTGAGAAAGAACTATATGAGTCAGCAAATGCTTCTGGAATCGGGCCGCAGGGATTCGGGGGAAAAACTACTATACTGGATGTACGGGTTGATGCATTGCCCAGGCATATAGCTACGTATTTTGTTGACGTCTCTGTCAACTGCTGGTCATATAGAATGGGTAATCTAAGCTATGAAAATGGCAAAGCTGAATTTTATTGGTGAAATAAATTAATCACATATCATAAGCGATTAAGCGGTGTTTTTCAGACTATCTTAAATATTTCTATTGATTGCTACTAAGCCTATTTTTTCCTAATCCCAGTTCTCTAGCTCTCTCCTCTGAATATGGTTCAACCCTTCTGATCCATTCGCCACAATCATCGCAAGGGCTTCCACCACCCAAATAATCACAGTCAGCACTTAATCTATACTCTTCTTCTAAATCAATAGGGCTCTCTGTTTTTGGAAGGAAACAGGACTCGATAATTTTCCAATAATAGCGATCATCTTTGAAATCCCTATTGCATGGGTGATGACGAACAAACGCTATATATTTTTGTTGATTAGCAGCTATCCATTCATCAAACCTCTCCCTGAATTCCTTGCCTGTTATCATTTCAATCCCCTTTATTTTTTTCTATTTGAAACTATCTTTTATCTGTGCGAAAAGCAGATTACAATGTTGTCTTTCCCGGCCTTTTCAACCTTGCCAAAGCCGAAGCGCTCCATCTGTATGATGTCACCAGGATGCAGCTTTCTCATTGTGTGTTCGCCGTATCCCTTGATAATATGCCCTGGCATTATGACACGCACAGGCACATGGTCATGCGACACCCACTGTATTTTTGGTATGTTCTTGACTGCTTTGCTCGTAAACTCGGAAGCAGCCTGAAGCCTTATGTTGCACAAATCCTTGAGCCTGACCTCAAGGCCCTGATACTTCTCAAAATCTTCCCTGTCAATGTAAAAAATCTTTGTAAGCCTGAATGTCCTGAAGCCCCTTTTTTTGCTTGGATGTAATGGTATTTTCGCGTCTTTGACCGTCATTTTTTTCACTTCTATCTTCTTGGGATTGGGGACAAAAAAATACCTGTTTGCTATGTCATCTATATTCTTTCTGTTGAATGCAGATAGGTTCTCCATTGAAATTGTTATGTCATTCGGCTTCAGCCCTATTTCAACTATCATCTCTTTTATGGTTTTTGGCAAAAATCCCCTTCGTTTCAGCGCTCTCAGCGTACCAATGCTCGGGTCATCCCAGCCTGTAAATTTTCTCTCAGCTATGCCCCGCCGTATCAGGCTTTTGCTCATAACCATGTCAGACATGGAAAACCTGCCAACTATTGTTGTTACAGGATAGCTCCAGCCAAAATACTGATAGATAAACTTCTGCTTTGCCTCATTCGTGGAATGCTCCTGACCGCGCATTATATGCGTAATGCCAAGAAGATGGTCATCAATAGCAGAAGCAAAGTTATAAAGCGGCCACAGGTGCCTTTTTGTCAGCGGATGCTTTGGATTATCCACAATCCTCATTGCAGGCCAGTCCCTCACAGCAGGATTTTTCAGGTCAAGGTCTGTCTTTATCCTGAGAACAGCCTCGCCCTCCCTGTATCTGTGCGCTATCATAGCCTTCCAGCGTTTCATATGCTCTTTTTTGCTGAGGTTTCTGCACGGGCATGCCTTGCCCTTGTCCCTGAGCGCTGCCCACTCCTTGCAGCATGTGCAGACATAAGCCTTTTCCATTGCAATGAGCTTTTCAGCATAGTTGTAGTAAACAGGTATGCGCTTAGATGCAATAACCTCCTTGCTCCAGCTTATGCCAAGCCATTTCAGGTCCTGTTTAATCATTGTATAGAATTTTTTTTCAGGTATTTTCACCTTTGGGTCTGTATCGTCAAAACGGAGTATGAATTTTCCCTTGTATTTTTTCGCATACTCGTGATTCAGTACAGCAACTCTTGCGTTTCCTATGTGCAACGTTCCATCAGGATTGGGCGCAAAGCGCACGACAAAATTCCTTTTTCTATCCAGTTCAGGAAGGCTCTTTTTCTCGGATTTCTTTTCTTTCTCAGTCATTTCTGAGCCAAGCTCCTGCCTCTGCTCTAAAAGTGACAGCCTGTTAACATTTCTGACAATATCCTCAACAAGATTCCTTACAATGACTATTTCGTTGCGCCATTCTGGATTATCTGCAAGAACCTTTCCAAGAACACTCTTTGACTGTGCCATGCCTTCGTGCTCAACTGCATTCAAAAGCGCATACCTATGAATAACCTGCTCCTTTTCATCAGGCATGCATATAATATACCTGTCTAAGAATTTAAAGATGCTTTGGATTTTTTCTAATTGACATATGATTGTTGGAAAAATTGACGCAGCAAAAACAGACGAGAAGCCTATTGACGAAAAAACAGACAGACGAGTGAAGCTCGTTAATCGGCTTTCGTCTTTTCGCTTCTCGTCAATCTGCGTGGCGTCTTTTTGCCGTGAAAAAAGAAGGCTTTTCTTTCTGGAACATGAAAATAGTCTTTTCAGCGATTCTTTTTTCTGAGATGAAAAGGAAAAGACTCGCTCTTCTTCTTTCGTCTGAATTGACGCAGCAAAAACCTGACGAGAAACCACTTGACGAGCGTCCGATTGACGCACTTCGTGCGTCGGTTTCGTGCTCGTCTGTTCATTTCTCGTCAATCGTCTCTGCGTCGGTTTTTCAGCCTTTCGCAACCAAACAGACAAGCTTGGCTTGTCAACTCGTTCTGTCCCTAGCATTTTTATTGGACACAACCAGATGCCTGCCTGAAAGACGAAATGACAGCAGCAGGGTTGCTGGCCTTAACAACGCCAGATGCCACAACTATGCCGCTGCAGCCCAGTGCTATTGCTTTTCTAACATCATCGGCTTTTGTTATGCCTGCGCCGCATAGCACAGGCGTTTTTCCTCCAGCCAGCTCTATGACTTTTTTAATCGTATCTGGCCGCGTTGTAACAGAAATGCCTGACCCTATGAGCTCAGGTGACTCATAGGCTATAAAATCTGGTTTAAAATTACTGACTTTTTTCACCAGTTCAGGCGTTCTGATGCAGACAACAGTTTCAAGCCCTGCTTCCCTTGCTATTTCAACTGCTTTTTTTATTGAGTCCATAGGCATCTGGTCTTCGCTGTGATTAATTATAACGCCTGAAGCGCCGTTCTCTTTAAGGCAGTATGCTGTGTCATGACCAGTAAATGCGCCATAGCCAACAGGGTCTATGTGCTGGGCATAAACCTTTCTTGCGATACGCGAAACCCTGTATATGTCAGCATTCTGGACAGCAACAATGCAGTATTTTTCTATCATTTTGGCAAGCGCTTCTGCATCCCTGGCTGTAGCTTCCCTGTATGCCTTAAAATTCACTATTATAACTGGTTCCACTTCCCAACCCTCCTCTTATCAATGCATAGAGTATTCCTACTGCAATCAGGACAATGACCACTATCCTCTCTATGTATATCAGCTTTTTCAGGTAATAGCAGTTAAGTGCATTCTTTCCCGGGTGTTCAATGCCCCTGACATACATTTTTTTATCGCCTGCCTGGATTTCCCATGCCCAATGAAAAGGCGCAGGGCCTGTTATATCAAATGCGTTCTTCCAACTAAGCCACCCGCCTGTTATATCCTGCAGAGTAAGCTGATAAGAAGGTGACCCAGACATCAGCTGTATGACATCATAGCCAAAGAAATAGGCGCTGTTATTGGCTATTGCTACAGGCTGACTATAAGAGTATACCACAATGTCTGCATCGCAATTATTTTTTAGCTTAATGGACTGCGGGCATGATTCCTGCTTAAAAATCAGGCATTCTGGCACTTCTGTAAACGCTATCTCATTTCTGTTGCAAGAGCTGAAAGAGTTGCATTCTATTAAAAGCGAGACCGTGATCAATAAAATAAGGCATGTGACAGAAACAAGCAGAATAAATATATTTTGCATGAAAAATCCCATTTACATCACCTGCGTACAGAGCATAACCGTATTTTTTCAGCAGCTGCTTTCTGCGCTGCCAGCCGTGCGATTCCAAGCACCTCTCTTGGGTCCTCCATGACAACCCGACGACCTCTGGTCGTCAATTCGCTTCCTTTTTTCAAAGCCTGCATAAATGCGCTTCTCAGGTCAGAGTCAAAATTAAATTTTGCTATGCCGAGCTTCATGCATTTTTTAATTTCTCCGGGCTTCAGATGCGATGAGCCATGAAGGACCAGCGGTATGTGTATTTTTTCCCCTATTTCTTTCAGCAGACTATACCTCAGGCTGACTTTGCCTTTATGCAGCCCGTGTTTTGTGCCTATGGCTACTGCCAATAGGTCTGTTTTTGTCCTGCGGACGAAATCCTCTGCCTGATTGGGGTCTGTATAATTTCCACTATCGCCTATGGTGCCAAGCTCTGCCTCAACAGTTGCCCTGCCTCTGGCATATGCCACCACGCTTTTAGTAAGTTTGATGTTCTCTTTATACGGAAGCATGGAACCATCTATCATAACAGAGGTATAGCCTGATTTTATGCATGACTTTACAGTACAGAGGCTCTTTCCATGGTCCAGATGAATGGCAACATGCACAGGAGATTTTGCTGCAACCTTCATCAGGCTAGACAGATAATCCAGACCAGCATATGTTATTGCCTTTTCTGACGTCTGCAGAATCACAGGCGCTTTTTCAGCTACAGCAGCGCTGATAACTGCCTGAACTGTTTCCATGTTGATGATATTGAAGGCGCACACAGCATAGCCACTATCCCGGGCTTTTTTAAGCATGGCGCCTGACTTTACAAGCATATTATCACTGACTATAATTAGTGAAAACCCTATAAATAAACTGAAAGACATTAATAAGTTCAAATAATAATATCTTTGAGTATAACTAATGTGAAAAACCAAAATAAGAAAATAAAAAATTACCTCTCGCTGCAGCAATATTTGAAGCACTCGGCTGTTGCATCAGCGCATGAGCCGCTTCCGAGAATTCTAAGGCATGCTTCAGAAAGCGTGTTTAGTTTCTTGTCAGCGTTAAAGTCATATCCCGGCACCTCCAGGTCGCAGTCATTGACTTTGCAGCCCCTGCTCTGCCACATGCCGCAACCTTTCTGGAGAGCTGCTGAGTCGCTGATGGACGCTGTGCCTCCGCCAAAGCCGCCTGCAAAAAAGGCAGCCACTGCGAGCAGTACCAGAACGCATATTGCTATTATAACAACAAGATTTATTGGTAGAGATAAACCTTTCACTATAGCACCTCCATTATTAATATTAATTACTGGGCTATGCAGTATTTAAATTTGATAATTATTTCGGCTTTGGGGAATTATTTCTAATTGCACATAATTGTATTTCTGAAAAGCTTTCTTTCTGAACTATTTGAATGGTATTTTCAGCTTACTTGAAAAGGTGATGAAAAAAACACCCGCTTAATGGAGCTAAAAGCATAACGTATAAAAGTAAAAAAGAAAGGAAAACATTGGAAAAAACAGAGTTTTTCCATGCATAGAATTGCAAGGCAATTCTAATGAATTATTTCTTTAAAACGAGCTCAATTGTGGAGACATTCACATTCTGCTTGTTTTCGTCCTGGATTGTTTCTGTTCCTGTCTTAACGTTTCCGATGATTGCATTCTGAACAAATCTGTTTCGCACAATTTCAGCAACGTCTACAGCCTTGCTTATTGCCCTGCCTCGTGCCTTGATGAAGACTTCGGGGTGTCCGTCACCAAACTGCGTGACAACTGCAAGGACGTATGCCATTGTAGGCTTTTTGCCCACAAAAACAACATTGTCCTTTCCCTGATTCCTTTTTGTCTCTGTCATTCACTGCACCTCCTGAATGCCGTTGAATCCATTGTAAATAGTAACCAACATATTTAAAAATGCACTGATTAGTATTCCTGTGAAGGAAAAATCATGCGGCGCTGTTGTTTTTCGCGGGAAAAAATACCTGTTGCTACACTATGAGTCAGGACACTGGGACTTTCCAAAAGGGCATATGGAAAGGGGCGAAAGCGAAGAGCAAACTGCAATAAGAGAGGTTAAGGAAGAGACAGGACTTGATGTGGATATTATTCCAGGATTCATGGAAAAGATAACCTATTTCTTCAAAAAAAATGGCAGGCTTATAGGAAAAGACGTTATTTTTCTCATTGGAAGGGCAAAGTCAGAAGATGCGCGCCTTTCTTATGAGCACAAAGCGTACAAATGGCTTGCATATGAAGAAGCACTGGAACTGATAACATTCAAAAACAGCAGAAATGTCCTGAAAAAAGCGCATGATTTTTTGAAAAAAATGCGTTAGTGAAATATAAGGACTTTGAAAAACTCTTGTTTTTCCAATCACATACGGTTTTTTTCTCTTTCCCCCTAAACATTAGAAATTCCTTCGGAATTTCTATGCATTGGAACAAGCAAATTCCTTTGGAATGAATTTTCTGAGGAATTTGATGCATAAGATAAAGTTATAAACTTTATCTTAATGAAATGAAGATTTTCCCAATGTATTGAAGGGAAAGCAGAAAAAATCTCTCTAACAATACAAGCAAATTCCTTTGAAATTTCCATACATAGAATTGCAAGGAAAACCCTTTGTGTTTTCCTGCATCGGAAAAGCTTTGCTTTTCCTTATGCTTTGCATTTTTAATGTAAAGGATAGGGATTTTGTAAAGTTCTCATTTACGAACAGCCCATGCAGCATGCACGCAGGCACTTCATGCCTGGACTTGCGAGGTCTGTTGGTGTAATTGCTCCCTTGCCATCGCAATTTGGAATGCCAAGTCTTTGGCACACATTCATCAGATTGGGGTCATTTATCTTGTAGATGTCATTCAGCTGCTCATTTGTCTTGACATCTGCTTTACCATCACAATCGTTGTCAAGTGACAGGTATCTGCTGCAAAGTTCACTACGCTGGCGCTCCAGCGTCATCTGGTCAATGCCACGCCCTCCAGTGCCTTTGAAAAAAGCGAGAAGAAGGACAAGCACAGCGCCTGCTATTATAACAATCACAACAGTGTCTGTTGCAAGCATAAGACCTCTCATAATTACTCACCCATGCAAAGGAACCCGCAGCAGTCGTGAACGCAGCCTGAAACGACCCCTTTCTTTTCATCATCACAGCTTGCATATCCGCCAAGCTTTGCGCAGATGTCTACAACTTTTTTTCTTGTCTCCTTTAATTTTCCTGCTGCGCTGCTGTCATCAGCTGTGCCATCACAATTCAAATCCATCTGCACATATTCCCTGCATATAGTTGTGCGCTCCTGCTGAAGGTTGGCCTGAGATGCGCCCTGGCTGCCCGAGCCTTTGAAAAAAGCAAGTATGACTAAAAGCACAACGCCTGCCACGACTATAATAACTACTGTATCAACAGCCAGCGTAAAACCCTTCATGTCTATAATTCACCTCAATGAGATTTAAGTTTTAATCCGGTTCATATTCTTTGATAACATGCATTCTGCTATCACTACCACATTCATAAACAGTTCCGTCAAACATGAATTGTTTTCCTTTTGATTTTTCACAATCAACAGCAGGAAGCCAGTCTTCAATTTTGAATTTCAGAATTATCGGAGCCTTTTCGAAACCATATGGTGTTTCTTTTAGTTGCATGCCAGTAAACTGGGACGCCTGCCTTTCAAGTGAACTTGTTTCACTATACTGGAGAATGCCTCTTACAATAGCATCTGCCAGAGAATCCTTGAAAGAATCTTCTTTTAGCCTTTTATCATTCACATGACTCATTTCTATGAGAACAAAAGGCATCCCTGCCTGATCTCCGTATATGCGGGAACCAATGCCAGAACCTGCTGGACTTATTTTATGGCTGTACCCTGTCACCTTGTTCAGCTCTGGCTGTATGAAGTTCGCAAGCTTGATGCTCTGGTCCTTAAAATCATTGGTCTGGTAAAAGACTGTGCCTGCAGCTGAGTTGTCTGCGTCATTGTTGTGTATGCTTATAAACAAGCCAGCTCCTGACTGCTGGGCTTTTGAAAATACATCATTTTTGCTCTTTGAATAAGAATTTGTTTCATCGTAAACAACAGCTATGCCCCGCGTCTCGAGCTTGCTTTTCACCCTGCTGGCAACATCTTGGTTGACATCTTCTTCTTCCACCAAACCATGAGCACCTGATGACCCTGCGTGTCCTGCTTCAATGCCTACTACAAAACCAGCTGCGTAACCAGAATAGCTGTAATCACCACAGTTCTCTCTTTGAGAAGATTTTTTGCATGCATCATCGGCAGCAAAAGTCACTCTTATTTGCTTCAAGTAATCCTCTGAATATATACAAACTGGGTCTAAATCAGCGGTATACTCGAATTCTGTTGGTTTTTTGGAATATACTTTCATATCCAGATGATTGCCAAATGAATATCCTGTATTTCCAACCTTGCCTATTGTATCCCCTTGCTTTACAAACGAACCAACTGACACAGATGGAGATTCTAGCATATGATTATACCTTACGAAAAGTGGTCCGTGTTGTATCATGATAGTATTACCATAACCATGACAATAACCATTACAGGAGTATATTACTTTACCATCTGCTATTGAATATATCAAAGTTCCTGCTGGTGCTGATATATCTATACCAGAATGTAAAGCATATGGTCTTGGGTCATGATAGCATTGGCCTATGTGAATATAATCAAGGGGGAGTGGCCATATAAAATTTCCATAAACACCGCATCCTTCCTTGTATTCCTGATAATATCTCCATACAGATGTTGCATAGTTTGCTGCATCTTCAGGCAGCTTTACGTTTTCCCATTTGTTGCCAGAAGCTTCAGCAGCTTTCTGTACTGTGTTAAGGTCAGACCAGTATGCAGCCAGCGCAAGCTTTGCACGATGCTCTTTTTCTGCCTGTCCTCTGTAGAGTCCGTAGATGCTCAGCTCATCCAGCTCAGACATGAGATTTTTTATTATTTTTATTGCACAGTCAAGATTAACGTCCTTCTTAAGCAGGCTGTCTTTTTCATCTTCGCTAAATCCTTCAATACTGTCAGTTTCAAGCACGTCCTTGCAGTATTCAAGCTTATTTTCAGGCACTGCAAGAAGGCCGTATCTGTTGTTTTCCTCGTAGTCTTCTTTCCAGTTTGTAAACTGCGCCATAGCAGCAAAGAAATAAACCGGGCTCTCTATGTAGTAATCTCTGGGATTGTCTTCCAACACATTCCATACTTTTTCCAGAAGGCTTTTTTTGAATATGTCTTTAAACGCTTCTGGTATCTGCCTGCATGGGCCCGCCCTTGCACCAGAAGGCGATTCAATAATGCTGACCTCAGCATCATAGTGCATCCAGATGCCCTGCGCAGCAGCAAGATAGTTATCGTTGCCTTTGGATATTTCAAATTCAACGTTTGGCTTAATCTCGGTTGTTATCGAGCCTGACGACGATATGATGGCAGATGATGACGCGCCTTCATTTATTTCGCTTCTTATTTTAGCCACATTCGTCAGCCAAGCCTGGCCTTCTGCAACAGTGTGGCAGCAATAGCAATGGCCGCCAAAGTCTTTGCAGCACGGGTATTCAGAAGCAGGCGGGCCTTTGCACGTATTTCCTGCATATGCGCCTGGCGCTGTCATTTTTTCTATTGTATCCTGGCCTTGTGAAACATAGCGATCCTTTATCAGCTTGTAAAATGCCTCTATGCCAGCAGCTGGCGTAGGGTAGCTTTTGCCCGGTCCTATGCCAAAGAAATTGTTTTTGTTTTTTGCATCGTTGCTTACTCCACCGCTTTCCTGTATAGCAACAGCAACAGCAAACGCAGGGTCGATATCGTATTTAACATTAACACCAAACTCGTAAAAATAGTTTGCATACTGAGCAAGAGCAGGCGCTTTCTGATTAAGATAAGATGTGATTTTTTCTGCTGTGACAGTGGCTGGCACGCCAACTACTGAATTAGACAATGCTGAACTGCCTCCTGCAAGATTTATGGATGCTGCTGCAAGCCTGCTCTTCACAACAGATGCAGACTGGCTTGTGCCTTCAAAATTTATGCTGTTGGTGTAAAAATCATTATTCAGGTTTATTGCCTCGTCAACAACAGCCCAGCCTGCCTTTACAAGGTCCTTAAACCTTGTATTTGTAGAATATTCATGGAATATTAAGCTGTTCATGTCCGTGCTTCCTGCTTCTGCCTTGACCTGCGTTACAACATCATTTTTCACATTCTCATATGAAGGCCACATAAACCGTGAAAATGGCGTCAGCTTTGTATTTATTCCATTGACATCTACAGCAGCATCAGCGCCTGAGCGGTCATCAGCCTTTTCATCCGGATTTATGCAGAAACAATATGTGCCATGTCCTCTTGCAATGCAATCATCGTTTCCTTCTGGCTTGTAGATAACTTTATCAATTGATTCAACGCCCAATGCTTTCAGCGTTTTTTCATCTGTTATAGCCATAAGCTCCTTTTCTGCATCAAGCTGCTGTGCTTTGCATGTAGCAGATGCGTAATGTTTGCAGACTGCATCAGTGCTGCATGCCGGCTTGTCAATTTCAGGTATGCAGCATTTTACCACGCCAGGCACACACCATCCTATTTTAGTGTCTGGCTTGCACATGCCATAAGGCCCTATATTTACTGTGTTCACGCATTTGTACAATTCAGGACTACTTTCAGTTTTTGCAAGAGCAGTGCACCATGCATCATCATTGCCTCCGCTGCCAGGGATGTTTGTATAATCCTCAAAAACCTCTTTCATGTAACGCGCAGTATTTATGTCCTGCGGCAGGCACACCTGTGGATTGGCACTAAGAGGTTTTCCGCTGCTGTCCCTATAGTTTTCTTTTCTTCCAGCAGCTGGCAGCGATGGCACTCGTGGCTTATTCCTGTCCATGGAAAACCAGTAGCCAGGTTTGCTACCTGCATCACAGCCAAGCCCTTCCTCGCCTGCACGAAAAACAGCTTGCACAGACGATATGCTCCATGTTGCTTGCAGCGATTTGTCAAGCAGTGAAAAAGTATTCGTCGTCTTCATCAAGTTTATCTCCTCAAAATCCATTTCTATCTGCTTTGTTTTGCTGCCAAAGATTATTGAAACAAATATAGCAAGCAGCAGCAGCATGGCTACTATCTCATCGCATTGCCTTTCATCCTCCCACCTCTATAATCAGATTGCCTTGCTGGTTATTCCTGTAGAAAAAAGGTATGCTGATGCTTCTTCTAAATATATCTTCATGCTGCTGGGCAGCAGGCATGCAACAGTATGCACCGCCAGCCTCATATATTCCGGACGGGTTCAGGACATAACATTTTTTGTCATAATCGTCTGAAACCACGTATTCAATAGCCCGGATCCTGCCAGGAGGGCATAACGCCACGGTCGAGTATTCGTATCGGATGCCCTTTTCAGTTGTGCCTGCACTGCCAGTTGATGGAACGCTCTTTTCACAGAAACCTTCATCATTAGGACCACACCGCGTTGCTGCGCTGCTTGCATCAATGCAGCAGATAAATCCTCTGCCGAATTTATCAGTGCATTCGTTCTGCTCTGCTTCTTTCTCTCTTCCAGCGCCGCAGCCGTCAGTGTATGCATTTAGCGTGCAATACCCTTTGCCCTCTGCGCATGCTCCGATATAATCAGCGTCAAGGAAAGAAATTACAACAACCTGCTTATTTGCTCCTGTATTAAAGGCAATTAATATGTCTGCATAAGGAGTCAATACGCCTTTATAATAACTTTCATAAACATCTACAATCTCCCTGATATGTGCCACGACATTGGCTGGAAATGTGCCGGATACAATCGCCCTTGCTGCATATGTTGCAGTGCTTTCACCATCTGTTTCAAGATTACTGTAGATGTGTGCAATGTTGTAGAGATTTGGGTCAGACTCACCAAAGCTGACATCCATGCCAAGAATACCGATAGAGCGTCCGGGAATCTTTGCATAGAGTGCTGCAGCCAGATAAAAAACAAGTGCAAGTATTATCACTGCTATAGCTATAACAGCCACGGCAACAGTTGACCAGAAATCGTCCATCATACATTATCACTCAGCCATACACAACAAAATGGTTCCAGCACGTTCACTTGGGTCAGTTAGTTTGTAATCTGCAGCTTTTTTGCAGACCTCCAGCATCTTTTGCTTGAGGTCCTCCGGACCTGTACTAGTCAGCAGTGTATTATGAACCTCGTCTGCATAATCCTTTTTGATTGGGATTGCTTTGATTGTTTTTGTTTTACTTGCTCCTGTTGAATATGGATAGTAAAAAAGTTCAACAGACGCATCCAGGCTGCGGCAAACATCCAGATACAGATACGAACCAGGGGGTTGCACAGGAACAGAACCTAGCACATACTGTCCTGAAGGAGTGAATGAAAATATGCAGTTTCTATGAGGCAGGAAATTCTTGTCTGCCAGTTATCGTAAACAGTCAGCGTCATTTTAGCAGGCATAGGCTCTGCTGCATTTACAACAGCATCATACGCTGTAGTAAGCATGCTTGTTTCTATTGTTTCTGAAAAACTGCCTGATGAGGTCTGGTCAAGATAAGACCATGCAAACTGATAGCCAAAAGACCATTTGTATTTATTGCGCCATTCATCGCCTTTTTTGCACTGGCAAGTATGTCCGCTAATGCCTGACCGCACCATGCCGGCAAGCACAGAGACGCAATCGCAGTTTCCGTCAGGGCCCATTTTAATGTTATCAAGCTCTATGCCGCATACTGCATTGCAAAAATTTTTGCATTCTTCCAGTTTATCCGTCGTGCATTTTTGTTCTCCCTGGATTGCTTCTATCTCAAGAAAATAGGCATATTTGCACTGCCTGTGATAAGGCTCTGCAGTCGTGCCATCATATTTTGCAAGCTCGTTAACATTAAAAACTGCCCTTTCATCAACCATATGCGACGTGAGTATATTTTCTGCAAGCTCTGCAGAAAACCGCTCTATTTCTCCTGTCTGAATCAGTACGCGCAGGTTCAACGTCAGGAATACGATGACTATCAAAACCATGAGAACAAAAACAACCCTGAAGACATACAAAAATTCCTCTATCATCTACACCACCATGCGCACATTGCCATACAGCCTATGTGTTCATAAGGCTCTCAACATAGTATATTAGTTCAGGCGTAAACTTATTCCTGATATCGTCCCATTTGTCTCCTGTATTAACATACCTGTCTACGTACTTTATTCCGAATTTGTATGCAGCAAGTGCAAACTTTTTTCTGTCATCGCCATATGCCTGAAAGGCATCAAGCATGCTGCTCATGCGCTGCATGGCTGCCTTTAGGTTTTCTTGTGGGTCACATAATTTTTTTGCATCATCAATCATTTCAGGCGTCAGCTGCATCAGGCCTATGCCATTGGCTGTTATGTAAACAGAACCATCTGCGTTGTAGTGCCTGCTATTGTCATATGCTATCATCTGTTTTATCTTCTGCTTTGCATCCTGACCAAAGATGCGCACTGCAGGAGAAATGTCAACGCTGTTAAGCAGTTCGTCAATATTCACGCTCGTTACAGGAGCATCCAGCACATAGTCGCATGTATGCGGGTCTATTCTGCATTCTGATGTCGTGTCCTTGTCGCTGATTATAATATTTTTGAAGCACCGGATGAAATATATTGTTTTTTTAGCATCCGGGCTGCAGCATATGATTGTCTCATCAGGCCTTTTGGCCTGTTTGGCTTGTTTGCAGCTCTCAGCGCTGCTAAGGCTTTCACGCACATCAATGCCAACAGGAGCCTCTATCATACCAAGGCTGTATGTTTTGGAATCTTTCTCCTGAAAAATCGTACTATTCACAGTGAAATAATCTATTGAAACAACGCACTCCACAGCAGGAAGCTCGTATGCATGCGTGGTTCCAGCTGGCGCATTGTTGAGCATGTTTATTATGCCAACCATCTGCTCTGTGTGCAGCACAGCGCTTGTCCTGAACGCTTCTCCTATAACACCCCATGTGCCAAAACTCCAGAAAACAACAAAAAGTAGCGCGAGAATTATCATTGTCAAAACAACAAGCAGCAGAATGTGTTTATTCACGTCAGACCACCGCCTGGCCAGCCCCAACTCCATGCCTTTTGCCAGCTTTGAAACGTAGTCAGTGTTTTCTGCGCAGCGTCTGACGGTTTCAGAACAATAGTATCATATCCACGAACTGCCATAAGAGTAGCAGACCTTAAAGGCGTGCCGCCTATGGCTGAAGCTATTGCAGTAAGACTGTTAACGCCAATGGCCATAAAAGGTGAGGTGGTTACACGGATGGATGCATCAGGTGTCCAGCAGTAGTTAGTTTTCTTTCCTGTGATAGTAACCCTTAGACAGCTCTTAGTATGGTGTATGCCTGCTGTTGTACCTGGTTCCAAGTTGTTTGTGGATATAAAATATCCACTACCATCGAACGCTATCTCTGATTTATCTGGAGAAGATTGGTCATAGCTATACATAGGTGCATATACTCCACGATAGCCCAACACCCCAGCGTATTCACTGCAATCATCATATTTTTTTATTGTAATGTCCTGTAGTTCGCACGGGCTTGCAATATAGAAATTAGAAGCTTTGAAACGCGCAGTCCATGCAACAAGCTCCCATGAAAAATCAACAGCGCCAGCACCAGCTGCAATTGCTCCTGCCACCTTTGCAACAGGATGAGGAATGTATATAGCAGCAGCTGTACCACCAGCACCTGCTGCAGCACCAGGAATAAGATCTTTGACATCGAGCTTTCTTCCATCGTAAACCAGCTGTACAAAGTCTATCTTGCCTTTGCACTGCTCAAGAGGAAACGTGTAAATGCCGTCCTTGGTTTTAAGGCAGAGCATATTTTCTCCGCAGGGCCTGTACTTTACAAGGCTCCTGTCCTCTTTGGATAAAGTCATATAGGATGTAAATGCATAATAGCTGTCTGTCTCCCATGAGCCGAGTGACTGCGGGGTGAGCTTTGATTCCATAGTTTCATCAACGCTTATCTCAGTCGGGTCTACTTTAAGCTCGTCGGCCAGAACAATATTTGGGATAAAAACTTTTACCTTGGATTCCTTGTCTCCGGGAAACTGTTTGCTAAATGCATCTGCGACTGCTGCTTTCCATGCATCGGTTTCTTTCTTATAATTTATTAAACTTATTGTTTCAGCGCGCGCAGGGAGCTGCGTAGAAGTAGCAGAACCTAACACGACAGGCGCTATTACCCTGTAATACAGCTCATTGTTGTAAACCTCCCAGCCCACAGCTTCTCCTGGAGGGAATGCTTCGTAATATAAAAGATAATCCGGGTCAGCATAAGAGTTTATGAATACCCTAGGCAGTATGTCAGTCACACCCCAGAGCTTTGCTGGCTTTGGCTGCGGAAAGCTGAGCTTGTCTATCTTAACCTCACTCTCACCTGCACAGGCCTGGTTCATAGCTGACCTGAGCAGCTCTGTATTTGCCAAAACGATCTGCTGGTCTGGCTTCATCAGTGATCTCGTAAGATTGACAAGCACAAGAGTAAAAATTGCAATCAATACAATCTCTATAACAATTACCAGTATATCTGTGTCGCCTTTCATCTAAACACCAAAGCCGCGCATAAAGCTTTGTACAGCTGACTGAACTGAACCTGGAACGCCTGTAACCATCATTATAAGAACAGCTACAACAACCAGCATCAGTATTATGGAAACTATTATGTATATCGGTTGCATGCCAACACCTGTTATAATTATTTTTTGCGCTCATATAAAAAGCATTCACACGGTTCTTTGTTGGGATAAAAAGCATTCACACGGTTCTTTGTTGGGATAAAAAGTTTTCTAACTGGCTGGCTTTTCAACCCCTGGCATGTTCATTTATGCAAGCAAATCGCTTCGCGATAAATTCTTGCGCGATTTGATGCAGAGATAAAGTATTTCATACTTTATCTACTGTGAAGAACCACTGGTCAACAGACCAGTGGCATCCCGAACTCATCAAAAATGCTACTATTACAGTGGTTCTTATGTTTAGAAAACATTAGTTTTCTAACATGTCAAAGAACTCTGTTCTTTGAACACATCCCGCATTCCACCACTAGTCATATTGGAAAAAGCATTGCTCTGTTGCACAAATATCCGATAGCTCAAGCTAACTAAGATTTTACGCCCGCGTTTCTGCATATGCTTTGATTGTATCATACGCCCAGAACTTCCTTCTGACTTCGCTACAGGCGTTTTC
>JACRMX010000020.1 GCA_016219485.1 Candidatus Aenigmatarchaeota archaeon
CGACCCTCTGCTTAGAAGGCAGATGCTCTTTTTGTGTTCCTTCTCCATAAAAGCTTCTGCCCCTTCTTTTCCCCAGGGGCTTTTCTTTGGAAGAAAAGGGCCTATCCAAGCTGAGCTACGCGCCCAATTTCTGAAATTGTGCGGTAGTTCCATTAATGAAATGTAACTACGCGCCCAATAGGAAAAAATAGTAGAACAATAGATTTAAAAGCTCTGTATCTAGATAACTGATATGAAAGCGATGTTTGCTGTGGTAAATGTCGTTTTGCTAGTCCTAGTGCTGCTGGTGTAAAAGCCAGCTTCTTCAGGGGTTTTTCTCATGGTGAATGAAGCTACCGATAGTAAACAGGAAAAGAACGATTTTGTTAGGTACGAAGCCGAAGGTTTCAGCAGAGCACTGGAAAAAAGATTTCCCGGCAGACGGTATGAAAAAATATTAGCAAGGTGCTATGAATGGGGGAATTTTTATGCATATTTTAACGGAAATATAATAGCACTGAGGCGCGTTGTACAGAATGTTGACGGAAGTTATAATTGCTTTGAACAGGCATTTGAAAGCAATGGCAAACTGATATATCCTTTAACAGCAATCTACTTCACAAGAACGGAAAATGCGGATATGGGAGAAGCTGCATACAAAAAACATCAATAGAGCCAAATAATGGCAGATTAAAGATTTTTTAATGCTGGTTGATAACTATGGCTATGGACTTGGTCAAAATAGCTGAAAAATGGCAGAGAAGATGGGAAGAAGATGGCATCTTCAAAAGCAAAAAATCAAAAAAGAAAAAATATTATGTTCTTGAAATGTTTCCATACCCTTCTGGAAAGCTGCATATGGGGCATGTGAGAAATTATGTTATAGGAGACTGCATCGCAAGATTCAGGCGCATGCTTGGCTATAACGTACTCTACCCAATGGGGTACGATGCCTTTGGCCTGCCTGCAGAAAACGCAGCAATAGAAAAAAAGGTCCATCCATATGAATGGACAATGAAATGCATAGAGATGATGAAAGAGCAGCAGAAGATGCTCGGTCTCAGCTATGACTGGGAAAGGAAAATAGTAACATGCCTGCCTGAATACTATAAATGGAACCAGTGGATATTTCTGCAGTTTTTCAAAAAGGGCCTTGTGTACAGAAAAAAATCCCCTATAAACTGGTGCCCTGAATGCCAGACCGTGCTTGCAAATGAGCAGGTTTCAGGCGGTGAGTGCTGGCGGTGCAAAAGCAGGGTTGAAATAAAGGACCTTGAGCAATGGTTTTTCAGGATAAGAAAATATGCAGATGAAATTCTGGAATATATAGAAAAGCTTGAGCACTGGCCAGAGAACGTTAAAACCATGCCAAAGAACTGGATAGGAAAAAGCCATGGCACTATGGTAGAATTCCCGGTGAAAGGAATGGACAAAAAAATAGAAGTTTTTACGACAAGACCGGATACGCTGTATGGAGCAACGTTTCTTGTTTTCGCGCCAGAGCATCCGATGGTAATGGAGCTTGCAGATGAA
This sequence comes from Candidatus Aenigmatarchaeota archaeon, assembly GCA_016219485.1. Taxonomy (GTDB): domain Archaea; phylum Aenigmatarchaeota; class Aenigmatarchaeia; order GW2011-AR5; family JACRMX01; genus JACRMX01. Next base: position 1,513 of record JACRMX010000020.1, read on the forward strand.
AAAAGAAGAAATGAACTGCAGAAATTCATAAACAAAGTTGTGATTGATGAAAAATTCACAAGAGCTGCTGAAGATAAAGAAAAAGAAGGCATGTTCATAGGCCGTTATGCTGTAAACCCTCTCACTGGAAAGGAGATGCCCATATACATAGCTAATTTTGTTCTCATGGATTATGGAACAGGCGCTATAATGGCTGTGCCTACGCATGACCAGAGGGACTTTGAATTTGCAAAGAAATATGAAATAGAGATGATAGTTGTCATACAGCCTGAGAACAGGAAGATGGCAGAAGAAATGAAAGAAGCGTACATTGACAGCGGCGTGCTTGTAAATTCCGGGCCTTTTGATGGCATGAACAACATAGAAGCAATGGAAAAAATAAATGACTATCTTGAAGAGAAGGGGCTTGGCAGGCGCGTAGTCCAGTATAAGCTCAGGGACTGGCTCATATCAAGACAGAGGTACTGGGGAACGCCCATACCAGTCATATACTGCAAAAAATGCGGTGCAGTTCCTGATGATAAATTGCCCGTGCTTCTGCCTGAAGATATGAAGTTTACAGGAAAGAAAAACCCGCTTGAAACGTCTGAAAGCTTCAAAAAAGCGAAATGCCCAAAATGTAAGGGAGAAGCGAAAAGAGAGACAGACACGATGGACACGTTTGTTGACTCCAGCTGGTATTTTCTGCGTTTTTGTGATCCAAAAGAAAAAAAAGCACCTTTCAGCGAAGAGGCAAAATACTGGATGCCTGTGGACCAGTACATAGGCGGGATAGAGCATGCTATACTGCACCTGATGTATGCACGGTTCTTCACAAAAGCTTTGCGTGATATCGGTCTCATAGACATAGACGAGCCTTTTACAAGACTATTATGCCAGGGCATGGTGCTGAAAGACAGTGTAAAAATGAGCAAATCATTCGGCAATATTGTTGACCCTGGCGAAATAATAAGCCTGTATGGAGCAGATACAGCCAGAATGTTTATGCTTTCAACAGCGCTGCCGGAAAAAGAGCTTGAGTGGTCTGACACTGGTGTGCAGGGCTCTTACAGGTTTCTGGCAAGATTCTGCAGCTTTGTTGAAAATAATGCGGAAAAAATAAAATCATGCAAAGGAAAACCAACGCTAAGAAGCGAAATGCTCAGGGCAAAAACAAGCAGAACTTCACGAAAAGTAAGGGAAAACCTTGAAAAATTTGAGCTGAACATAGCCCTGATAAACATAATAGAGCTGGTTAACAGCATCACTGAATACAGCAAAGACATCGATGATAAAAAAACCTTTGGCTTTGCCGTCAGGGAAACAATAAAGTTATTGGCGCCTTTTGTTCCTCATGTTGCAGAAGAGCTTTGGGAGATGACAGGAGGGGAAAGCTTTGTTTCGCTGGAAAAATATCCGGAGCCTAACAAAAAATATGAGGATGAAACGTTTGAGCTGGCTGAACGCCTTATTGAAACTGTCGGAAATGATATAGGGCATATAAAAAAATTAACAGGCATTGAGCCTAAGCGGATAACACTGATTATTTCCCCTAGCTGGAAGTATAAAGCGTATAAAATGGCAAAAGAAAGCAGGGAAGACCTGACAAAAAGGGCAATGAAAATTGAAGAAATAAGGAAGCAGAAAAATGCAATAAAATACCTTGCAGAACTCTCAAAAATGTTCGAGTTTTCTGAAATACTTGAAAAAGAAGATGAAATAAAATTCCTGAAAGGAGCAAAATCTTACATGGAAAAGGACATGGCTGCAAAGATAGAAATAGTAGACGCTGAAAAAAGCAGCAAACCAAAAGCAGCCAATGCAAAGCCCATGAAGCCTGCTATTTTACTTGAATAGGCATCTAATACTATGTTGTTTATGCTTCAAAGGTTTGGAGTCTATTGTCTGATATATCTTTTGGCCATCTTTAAGGCTTCCGAAACAGATTCCGGTGTGCCAGAATGGCTCATAGTTATTCCACGCTTTCCGTAGGATAAGCTCAGGCTCCTGCTTCCGCAGACAACATCAGCCATCTCACCGTCACGTAAAACAACACTCTTGGAAAAGTCATGTGGGCATCCATTACCACACGGCTGTATGCATTCCATTAAGATGGGGTTATACCTGACACGTCTTTCCGCCGTCGCGCAGTAAACCTCCATTGGCTCTCCCTTCAAACTTTGCGCTTCCATTTTCTATTACCTCCTTAGTTTACTAACAAGATTTCTAACAGAGCCTTCATCCAGCACCGCTGCTGTATCATAAAGTTCTCTTCCATCACAAGCTCCTCCGGAATCGTACTTGGCATAGAGATAACTTTTATCATTGCCTCTGAAAACAGATATTCCGTAGGTTCCCCATGTTCCATTTTTCAGGTCCTGCATCTGAGCAGGTCTGCTGCCTGTCATAAACGCACCATTTGATACGCTAAGTGCTAATTCTGATATGATGGGATTGAATGTTTCACCGGTGTTTTCCAGAAGGTATGCTAATCTTTCTCTTTGTTCAGGATTTAGGAAAACATGTGACGTTCTTTCTTTTAGTTCTGTATGTGCAGGGGTTCCAAAACAGAAATTATAGGCTCTGAAGTCTCCGCTGAATTCCAGTGCCTGGACACCTGGATAGCTATCTCCAGCCGCGGTTAAACTAACAACTGATTTTGCCTTTTCAATAGGAATAGTTCCACACTCCATAAACCACACTTCACTGCTTGATTGATGCAACTATCAATAACATAATTTATTCCTTTAAATATATTAACTTTACGTTATTATAATAACAAAATATTATTTTGGTGTTTGCATGGTAACAGTCAGCCATCTTGTAAAGAAATATGTCGAAGGTATGCCGTTCATACATGAATGCATGGGCAAGAAAATATTGAACTATGCATCTGTCGCCGAACTTCTCAAGCCAGGGATAGAAAAAGAGATGGAAAAAAAAATCAAAACGTCTGCAATAATGATGGCCCTGAGAAGATATGCTGAGGATATAGAAAGAAAATACGAGAGCGGAAATATAATGAAAATCCTGAGCAAATCTGAAATAAGCATTCGTTCAAGCCTGTGCGATATCACTGTTTTCAAGTCTGGCATGCTTTTTGGAAAGCTGAAGAACATATACAACATAGTTGATTATGACAAAGGCGATATACTGAACATAGTGCACGGGAATTTTACCGTAACCATAATAGTAAACGAGGCTCACAGGAAAAAAATTCTGGATACGCTTGAAAACGACAAGGTGTACCATGTGGAGCGCGACCTGGCACAGGTCTCGCTGAAATTCCCTTCAGAATACCTTTATACGTCAGGCGTGCTGCACCAGCTCACAAAAGAGCTTGCATGGAACAACGTCAATCTCATAGAAATTGTTTCGTCCCTAACAGAGCTGAACTTCATCGTCAAAAACAAGGATACTGTAAAGGCGTATTCTGCGCTAGAAAATATGATAGAACGGAGCAAAGAGATGGTGAAATAAGCTGAGAGTTTTGAAAACCCCTGTCTCGTAAACAGCTAAATAAATTTGTCAGAACGTTTTTTTCTGCTTTCCCTCAAAATTAGGGGGGAAAGAGAAAAAAACCGTATATGGTTAGAAAAGTGGTGTTTTTCAAAGTCCTCGAATGTATTTAGCAGGACTGGAACATAGTTTCCAGTCAGTCATCAGAATCCTTCTAGGTTTTCAATGATGTCCCTTTTCTCTTTCTCTTCGTCGCTGATTCGCTGAAGAGCTGCCTCCAGCACCATCTCAAGCCGCCTTACCTTCTTGTAAAGCAAAGCGTTTTCTTTCTTCGTTTCAAGGATAGCACACCATATCTGGGCTATCTTAATCTCATCTGAATTTTTGTATGCTCCCCTGTGTCTGGCTATCTGATTCAGTATCATATTAAGACGTTCTTCATCCCTTGGAGAAAGGAACTCTTTCCAGTTTTTTGCTGTGTTGAATAACATTTTCCACACCCTTATCTACTTATAGATAACTAAATTTATTTAAACCTATCTTTCAATGCCTATCTTTCAGGCTACAACAAGAAGAAAATATAACAAAACAATGTAGACTATGATAATGGAAAATGTAACCCATTTTTCCTCTTTGGTAAGTAGTTTTGCTGCCATAACAATATTTTCATCTGCACGTATATAAAGTTTTTAAACTTTTGGGCATTAGTGAAGCCTATGAAAAAAGGGGACTTTGTATACATCAGCTACATAGGAAGGCTTGAATCCGGGGAGATTTTTGACCTTACAGACGAGGAGACGGCAAAAAAAGAAAAAATACTGAACACTAATATGAAATACAGCCCTGTTCCTGTGATAGTTGGCGAGAAATTCATTATACCTGGGATAGACGAGGCTTTGCTTGAGATGAAAATAGGCGATGAGAAGGAGCTTACAATAGAGCCTGAAAAGGGGTTTGGAAAAAGGGACTCCAAGCTTCTGAAAGTATTTCCAAAAAGCATGTTCAAGAATGATGTAAAAGCTGGCATGGTTGTAGACATGGGTGGCATGCCTGGAAGGATTCAGAGCGTTGAAGCTGGCAGAGTAAGAGTGGACTTTAACAATCCCATGGCAGGAAAGGTCCTTAGATATAAAATTAAGGTTGAGAAAAAAGTTGAAAAAGATGATGAAAAGGTGAAGGCATTCTTTGAATATTTCAGCATAAAGCCGGAAATCTCTGTAAAAGAAAATGAGCTTGAAATCATTTCAGCCATTCCCCAGCAGCTCAGGAAGAGGGCTTCTGAAATAATTTTTAAGTACACAAAAATCGAAAAAATAAAATTCATTGAAGTGTGTGAAAAGGGTGAAAAGGCGAAAGATATTTAAGCTTCTCGCTGTTTTTCTGAATAAGTTTAAATAATTTCATCAAATAGGTTACATAGGTGTACAGATGGCAATGCTTAAAGAGATCAAAAAGACTGCTAATGAATTTGATGAAAATCTGAGAAAGCTTCTTGAGGAGAAAAGGGCAGATATTCGCGTCGTTGGTGCTGGAGGAGCTGGCAACAATACCATAACAAGGCTTATGCAGGTTGGCATAATGGGCGCAGATGCCATTGCAATAAACACGGATGCGCAAGACCTTCTTTATACTGATGCTGATGTCAAACTTCTTATAGGAAAAGAGATAACAAACGGCCTTGGTGCCGGAGCTGACCCGCAGATAGGAGAGGAATCTGCCAAAGAAAGCAAGGATGAAATTAAAAAGATAGTTGACGGCAGTGACCTTATATTCATAACATGCGGTCTTGGCGGTGGTACTGGCACAGGTTCTGTTCCCATAATCGCGGACATAAGCAAAAAGCTGGGCGCACTGACAGTCGGAATAGTTACGCTGCCTTTCACAATGGAAGGCAGGCAAAGAATGGCCAATGCAAAGCGGGGACTGGAAAAACTTGAAGCAGTTGTTGACACGCTCATTATAATACCGAATGACAAACTTCTTGAAATAGTGCCTGACGTTTCATTAACAACAGCATTCAAAGTAGCAGATGAAATTCTGGTGAATGCTGTAAAGGGTATTGCAGAGCTTGTTACAAAGCCCGGCCTGGTGAATCTGGACTTTGCTGATATTCGTGCAGTGATGATAGACGGCGGCCTTGCAATGATAGGCATGGGAGACTCTGACAGCGAAAACAGGGCAGCAGAATCCATACAAAGGGCGCTTAACAACCCGCTTTTGGATGTGGATATAGACGGAGCCAAAGGCGCGCTTATTAACGTAAGCGGCGGAATGGACATAACAATAAGGGAATGCCAGGAAATAGTAGAAGCTGTTGCAACAAGGCTGCAGCCGGACGCCAAAATAATATGGGGCGCACAGGTCAGCAAAGAGCTTGGAGACAGCGTAAGGACAATGATAATAGTAACAGGCGTCCAGTCACCGCAGATATACGGCCCGCAGAAGACATATGCAAAGGAGAAGAAGAAAGAAATAGAAAAAACACTGGGCATAGACTTCGTAAAATGATACTACGTTAACTGAAAGTTTTGAAAAATTCTTATCCACTATCTTGCAAATAATTAAATAGACATTGGAAAAGTTGTGCTTTTCCATGCATAGGAAAGCTCTGCTTTCCTAATGTTTTGTTAGAAGGTTTTTTCTGCTTTCCCTCGATATTAGGGGGAAAGAGAAAAAACCGATTTCAAGCAAATTCCTTTGGAATGAATTTTCTGTGGAATTCATCAGAAAAGCCTCACTTTTCTGTGCATGGAAATTCTAAAAGAATTTCCAATGTGATGCATAAGATATAAAATTTCTCTGTTGTTCTCCAGTATCATTCTGAGGTTCCAGATGATGCTGGTGAGCTATTTGTGACTATCTCACTGCACCTAAACCTTTTTTAAAGGTTTCATTTAAATATTATCAAATTCCAGTGGTCGTATGTTGGATATAAAGAAATTCGTAAGCCAGTGCAGGCGGGTACTGCATGTTGCATCAAAGCCTGACAAAGAGGAATTCGAGCAGTCCTCAAAAATAACAGGCATAGGAATGATAATAATAGGGGCAATAGGATTCGTGATATTCATGTTGTTCCATTTGCTTGGTGGTGCATAATGATATTGCCGGTAAGGACAACAACAGGAAGGGAAAATGTCGTAATAGAGTCAATAATATCAAAAGTAAAGAGCAAAAGGATACCGGTAAAATCTGTGTTTCATCCGGAAGAGCTCCGCGGCTACATATTCATAGAAGGGGAAAGCGGCGATATAGATGCAGCAATCAAAAATATTCCGCATGTCAGGGGAGCTATCAGCAAAGATGTCCCCATGAAAGAGCTTGAACGGTTTCTGGTGCCTGAAAAAAGCGAAATCAAAGTCGACATCAATGACATAGTGGAAATAATAGGCGGGCCTTTCAAAGGCGAAAAGGCAAAGGTAACAAGGCTGGATGAAACAAAAAAAGAGATAACTGTCGAACTGCTGGAAGCAGCCATTCCCATTCCCGTGACCATCTCTGTCAATACCATAAGGATACATGAGAAGGCGAGGGCTGAATAAAAATTTCAGGCAAAACTATTTCCTATTTTCGCATCGATTCTATTTAATGATTTGTATAATTTTTTCATCAAAGCTCTTCTGAATCTGTAAGTATTCCCATGCATCGCATAGGCATTCCAGCCTTCCATGCTTTCAAAAATTTCATATGTGTCCATTATACCATCAGCATATAGTTCTATGAAATTCTGCACCCTGTGTGGAATTCTTCTTGCATTGCTGCGCTTCAGGAGTTTGTAATTATAAAATATCCTGAACCCCAGAAGCTTAACACCTGACTGCAATGGCACAACCTTAGATTTCTGCGGATGCAATTCGAGCTTTATTGTCTTTAGGAACGCATTTATAGCTGGTTTGTACGATTCAAGTTTTTCCTTTGAGGCATCAAGTATAACAAAGTCATCAACATAGCGTATGTAGCGCTTCGCTTTCAGTTTGTGCTTTACAAAATAGTCCAATTCATTCAGGTATACGTTAGCAAAGAACTGACTTGTAAGATTGCCGATAGGCATTCCTTTGCCTGAGCCAATTGACGCACCTTGTGCGTTGTGCTGTTTTTCGCCGTTATAGTTATCGAGAATCTTCTTTATCAGCCAAAGCAGTTTTTCATCCTTTATTCTCCTGCCAATAACGCGCATCATTACCTCGTGATCTACTGAGTCGAAGTAATGCCTTATGTCAGCTTTCAAGGCATAGCCAAAAATCTGATTGTTGTCTTTGGCATTTGGAAGAAGTTTGCCATTTGCTGATAGTTTTCTGACGAAGTAATCAAATCGGTTCAATGCAGCAAGCGTGCCTTTGCCTTTTCTGTTGGCATAAGAATCGTAAATGAAAGCTTTGTCGAATATCGGCTCTATGATATTGCACAAAGCGTGATGAACAACGCGGTCGCGGAAAGCAGAAGCAGAAATAACTCTTGTTTTTGGGTCGCGTATAACGAATTGTTTCATCGGTCGAGGATCATATGTCATTGTTTCCAGCTCATGCTTAAGCTGCAATAGATTTTCTTCAAGGAGAAGCTCAAATTCGATGATGCTCTTCTTATGGCGTTTGTTTTTTCTTGCTTTCCTGTAGGCAAGATGGAGATTCTCAAACGAGCATAACCTTTCATACAAATTTTCGTAGGTTTTTGCCATACCCTTCTCCGTTTAGCATCGCTGACAATTCATTCAACATAACGCTTGCGCACTCGTAATCTTTAAAGCTCATATATGACAGGTCTTTGCAAATCCTGAAAAGAATCTGCAGCTTGTGGATTTCATGCATTATTTTCTTCATTTTGTCTGCTGTGTTGCTTTCTGAGAGGTCAATTACAAGTTCAAGAATCCTTATTGTTGTGACTTCTATTCTTTGTGATAGAATAAGACGCTGCTTTCTAGGGAATTTGTTCACAACTGGATAAACCCATCTAAGTAATTCATACGTTTTCTGGAACAGTTCGCTGTACATAATCTCACTGAATATAGCAATACAAGGAAATAAACAGTATACATGAACTGCCCGGCCAGCTTGAGCTATTTGCGGGGAACGAGCCGCTGTTGTAGTTCAGGCAAGTTTTTTCTTGTTTCCTGTAGTCCGGCTCATAGTTGAGGTTGACACAAAGCGACCCGTTGTTGTCGTTTGACCACGACTCAACAGCCGCGACTATTAGCCCTGTTACCAAACCTCATTGATTATAGAGGCGCACTGCGGCTTTTGCATTCACAAACAGATTGAAGGCAGCGAACCGAAGACTTCGGTCTTCAAATTTCTCTTCCTCAATCTGCGTTACCAGCAATCACCGCTGTATTTCATGTCATCATCAATTCCAATATAGGAACTAATTCACTATAATAGGGCATGTAGTTCAGGCACACTCCAGATATGTCACGTGTCCATACCTGCACCGGCGCATAGCTGTCCGGGACAGCGCCTCTTAGATAAACTGAGGCTGTGAAACAACCTCTAGCAACTTTCAGAGGTGAATAGAATTAAATTAGGTAGAATTTATGCTTTTCTTCGTGCATTTTTTATTTCTTCTCCTATACGACTAAGAGTAATTTCATAAGTGTTTACCAATTCTCTTAGTTCTGAGGCAGATTTTGCGGCGTGCCTCGCTCCGCTCGGCGACCTACTTGCGGGGAACGAGCCGC
>JACRMX010000021.1 GCA_016219485.1 Candidatus Aenigmatarchaeota archaeon
AATAAGAATGCGTGGCGCGTTTAAGAAGTTTTTACAAGAGGGATGCACATCGTCTCACCAACCAGTCTAAGCCTTTCAGGGTGTTTTCCCTCTTCACATTAGGAAAAACAAAGTTTTCCTATGCATAGCATCAGGAAAGCCGAGCTTTCCGATGCATAGAAATTCCGAAGGAATTTCTAATGAATTGCTTTGCAATTCTAATGGACAGCATGCGTGCAATTTCCGGGTAAGCCTCTTCCATAGCCTTTGGTGTATCATATGCATTTAATTATAATGTAAACATTGCCATCTCTAAAGCCTATGGCATATTTTTGTATCTTCTCATTCCATCATTCCTGAAAAGCGAAGCTTTTCAGAATTTCGGATAGTTTCTTTGAAACTATCCGAAGACCTTAGCAATCCCATATCGTGCACACAGGGTAGCCGAACCTTGGATATCCCACTGCTGTTATGCTCGGCAATCTGAACTGCATGCTACCAGTGTATGCTGGCCTGAATACAGGCAGATGTATTGATGCGCTGAATCCGAAGGTAGGCGATGGGCAGGCTACGCTTTTTGCGTAAAAGCCCGGGTGGTAGATAACAATGCCTATCAGTACTGCCAGCATCAATACTGCAATTATTTTAATACTCATAAGTAGTATAAAATCGAAAAGTTTATAAAGTTATCGGCATAAATGTTGATGATATGATAAGCAAACCTTTTACTATTGATTTTGATAGTGTAAGAGAAGTTCGGGATCTTGAAAACAGCTGGGTCCATCCCGGAGATTTGAAGCCATTGGGAGATTATTCAAAGCATTGCAGAGAAAGAGAAGAACAAGAAAATCCTGATGACATAAGACGGATAGCATTAGAGCATGGTGGTATGGAATTATATTTGCAGTTGCATGTTTTAGATAATGGGTTGAGATATGTCACAGTTCATAGAAAAAATGATGGCGCTGAAGAATTTGCAGATTCTGAATATGGCGGTTTATTTAGTTGCGGATGTGGTTGTTATCGCGATGTGCCTAGTCTACGGTCGGCCAAAGCAACTGAGAATGTAGATTTAGGTGATGGCCATGTATTGAAGATGGTCATGATTGCTAGTACTGTGCTACCTGATGGCAAATTGCAACCAATGTCGTATATGGAGTGTCATACACCTGGTAAAGAAGACACAAGTTTAAAATATGTAGGTAAAACATTAAACTACACGATTCTACCATACATATATTTTGGTTTACGATATCATCCTGCAGATGCAATATCTGTTATTGATTTTGATACAAGAACACCATTCGGCGAATCAGAGTATAGGAGCGGACTATTCACAACCATTAAACTCACTAAAAAATCAGGTTCAGACCATTGCAGAGAACTGGGAGAACCAGACTCTGATGACGCAAGACGTATGACATTTGACGGTGTCGCAACATTCTATTTTCGGCCAGATGCTTTAGGCAATGACGAACTAACGTTCTATTATGACGGTTATGGTGAATTGTACAATGTTCATGAAGCTTCCAGAGAACTATTGGGCAATGTTCATGCTCGTCCAGAATTTTTAGCTATAACAGAAGATACGCGAAGGGGTGAGGTTGATCATGGTCCTAATAAATTTTTAGCTTCAGCATTTCTCGGACAACCTGAAACAGAAACTTCAAGACTAGATATCCGTAGAACTCTGGACAATTTGCTAAGTCAATACACAACAGGACCAAAAAATCCAATTGAAGCATTATGTTTTGAATCGTAAAGATGTTTGACTAATTTTTCCTATTAAGGATGTTGAAAAATCCCATTTTTCCAATTTTGTATTTCATCAGAATTGCTTTTTTTCTGTTTTCCCCTGATATCGAGGGAAAGCAGAAAAAAACCTTCTAACAATACAAGGAAAAGTTTCTAACTTTTCCTTACATCTCTTCAATGGTCTACGAGATATTGGAAATTCCAAAGGAATTCCCAAACATAGAAATGCAAAGCATTTCTAATGTAAAGGTTTTTCAAAACTCTTAACTATCGATCAAAATTAGTATTTCCTACGCCCAAATGGTTAGAAAAAATTTACTATATAATTATTCGTAGGAATATCAGGGGAATTATATGCGAATTTATAACTATGCTATGTTTAGAGCGCCTAAGCCCATTGATACGGCTGAAAAAGAAGCGCTTCTTGTTGCCAATGGCGACGAGAGGAATTCTGCAAACAGGGTGTGCTGGTCAGCACAAGAAGCATTGGAACGTCAGCTTAGATCAGCCTTTGCTAACAAGGGCTGGACACTGACAAGGGCACATGCGTATGACCCTAAATTAGGTCATGGTTTTATTGAGAGCCAAAAACAGGGTGACGCGATATTTGACAGAATTCCAAAAGATGCAACTGTTGTGGTTGCAGAAGCAGTCTGGCAATATAGCAATCAGGTCGCATACAGATTATGGGAGCATGAAGGCCCGATATTGATCGCTTCTAATTTTGATGGAACATGGCCTGGGCTGGTTGGTGCATTAGGATTAGAGTCGTGTTTAACCAAATATAAATATCGACCAGACCAAAAAGGTCACTCGATACTCTGGAGTTCTGAAGAATTCACAGACACGGATTCACAGAAAAGGCTGAAGGAATTCCTTGAAAAAGGCAGGATCACATACGACACAAGCCATGCTAAACCACTTAGCGAAGTGGATAGAACTGAATATGAAGATGCTGAAAATTTCGGCAGATATCTTGGGCGATATATCAGAAATAAAAGAGCAAGGCTTGGCGTATTCGACCCTCTTTGCATGGGCATGCTTAATGCAGCCTTTGACGAAGAGGTTTTGGTTGACACAGGCATATCAGTAAGAAGGCTAAACCAATCAGACCTCTATGCAGAGATGCAGACAATTTCACCAGAGCAAGGACTACATCATATTCAACAGCTTGAAAAATGGGGCATGAAGGTTGACAGGCCCAAGCATCCGGATACAAAGACATCCAGGATATATGTTACAGATGGGCAGCTTGCAGAGCAGGGTCAGCTATATGAGGCACTGGTAAGATTTGCATACAAGGAAGGATTGGATTGTGTAGGCATACCTTACCAGCTGGGGCTGGCAAGGCTATGTGTGTCCTCGGATCTTCCAGAAGGAATGATGAACAGCTTGAAAAGACCTGCAGTAAGATATGAAGGAAGGACATTATTCAAAGGAGAACCTGTGCCTTGCGCAAATGAGGCTGATATGGGATGTGGCGTTGACCAGATTATGAGTAAATATATTCTAAATGGCATGCATTTATCCCCAGAGACAACGTTGCATGACTTGCGATGGGGAGACAGGTACAAAGGACAATACAGAGACAGGCCAGACATTGATGTTGATGCCTTTGTTTGGGCGTTTGAACTTTCAGGAAACACGCCTGCAGAGCATGTTGAAGGTGGGTGGAGCGGCGTGACAGCGGTCAGGCAGCCTTACATGTATTTCAAGAAGGGCGGAGCTGCCATGAAGGCAATATGCAAACCAGGTGAAATTATCTGGAGTAGAGTGTATATAGATGAAGGGGAGCTCTGCATGGATATTGGAAGGGGCGGCGTGCTGGCATTGCCATATGAAGAAACAGAGAGAAGGTGGAACGCGACTACTAAACAATGGCCGATAATGCATGCTGTCACCTACGATGTTTCAAGGGACCAGATGATGGCAGAGCATAAATCAAACCATATAAAAGTAATGTACGCACCTGATGCAATAAGAGCTAATGAAGTCATGTTTGCTTTGGCAGGAATGGCTGATGGGATGGGTATAAAGGTTAATATTTGCGGTACATACGATATTAAAGACAGCCTTCAATACAAACTCGGCCAGGGGTTGCCGTTAAGATATATTTAGGATATGATTAATAGAAATTTTTGATTATCAATTAACTGCCTCTGACATATAATCGATGCTCGTATTCCAAATTTTTCATAAAGCTTCCTATGATTTTTTTCAGTTTTCCCCCACTGAAATGAGGGGAAAACAAAAATGTTATGAGTCACGAAGAAATAAAATATTGTCAAGGGGCAAAACCCTGGTAATTGTAAACCTTTTTACGTTTTACAGAAATTTTACCCTCTAGTTTTATACCTTTTCATTAATAAGGAGTTTGAGACAACTGAAACAGAGCTGAAAGCCATTGCTACACCAGCTATCATGGGATTCAGCAAAAATCCTGTAAATGGGTACAGCAGTCCTGCTGCGACAGGAATGCCAGTAGCATTATAGAAAAATGCCCAGAAGAGGTTTTGCCTGATTTTCCTGATTGTGTAGTTGCTTAAATCTATTGCAGTTACGACATCCCTCAAATCATTTTTAACCAGAATAATCTGTCCGGTTTCCAGCGCAACATCTGTTCCTGCTCCGATTGCAATGCCAATGTCCGCCTGGGCGAGCGCAGGAGCATCATTTATGCCATCGCCGACCATTGCCACAATCTTTCCTTTTTTCTGTAATTTCTTTATCTCTTTTTCCTTGTCTTTAGGCAGCACGTCTGCCAGAACGCGGTCTATTCCGAGCTGTTGAGCTATGGCATGTGCTGTTCTCTTGTTGTCGCCTGTTATCATGATAACTTCTTTGCCCATCTTATGTAATTTCTGAACTGCCTCAGCAGAGTGCTCCTTTATGGTATCTGCTACAGCGACCAAACCAATGACTCTGCCATTTAATGCAAGAATCATCACGGTTTTTCCTTCGTTTTCAAGGCTGCTTATTCTTTCCTCAAGCTCCCTGGCTTTTATTTTATACTTTTTCATCAGGCTTCTGTTGCCAAAAAGGATTTCAGCTCCGTGATGCTCTGCCCTGATCCCATGTCCTGGAATAGCCTCAAAATGTTTTGCTTCCCGTATGCGTATACCGCTTTTTTTCGCTTCTGACAGTATTGCCTCGGCCAGCGGGTGCTCGGATTTTTTCTCAGCCATTGCCGCATA
>JACRMX010000024.1 GCA_016219485.1 Candidatus Aenigmatarchaeota archaeon
AAATGAAGGAATCTTTCCAGAGATTATTAGTTCAAATATTGGTTTTTCTTCAGTTTTTTCAGAGTTTATTTGTCTTAATTCTCCTTCCAAGAATTCTATGTTATTTTGTTTTAGAAAGCTTTCAAGTTCTGTTTCATTGAAAGAATTTATTTTTTCTATTATTGTTTTATTCATCAGGGCAGTTCCAGTTGCAGCTGCAACACCTGTCTCCCCGCTTGCAGCTATTGCAGCAGCTAATCGAGTTTCTGTTGCAGCTTTCTGACCAACTATTTTTTCTAAAGCAGTTATTTGGGCTTCCAAATTCTGTATTTTTTTATTAAGCAGATAATTTTTCAGAGTTGTAAATGGTGCTATTATAGGTTTGATTAATTTTAAACCATGGCTCAAGCAAATACCAGTAAACATGACATTACCGAAATCTTTGTACCATGCAGATTGGCCAGACCATGATTTTTCTTGACCTGCTGGAAAAACATTAGAATACACAACATACTTCGGGTCTCCTGCGGCAGCTATCCAATTAAAGTCTGTTGTTGCGTCTATTGGACCCATCTTCAGGCCATATTCCTCAAACTCCTGCGGCAGATTAAAGTCCTTCACATTACAGGTCTGAACTTTCTTCTCCTCTTTTTCCCTTAGCTCATTGGCTTTTTCTATAATTTTCCCTATCTTGTCTGGAACAAGGCTTTCACCTGCAAGCTGGTTAATGCTTTCCGCTGTCCCATCAGGATAGTGGAACAGGACTTCTGTATAAGCAGATTTCAGCAACTGGAAGCCAGGCAAAAACTTCAGGCCTTGCGCCTCGTCTTTGCCCTTTATTTCATCAACCAGCCTTTCAAACGGCCTTGTAGGGTCATTCCCTATATTTACCTGGGCCCATACTGATTTCCATTCCGCTTCTTTTTTGAATTCCCAGGAATTATAAAATGGGTTAAACCTGTACCATACAGAAGGCGGACTATCTCGCCTGAATTCTATTTCTAGCATGCCCTTTGGCTGCAGAGGGATTTTGTCTCCTATAAACCAGTCTGATGCAAGAATTTCATACTTCAAATCAGCTGCAGACCCGTCAGGGTAGGCTATCGAGACATCGGTTTTTCTGGATTTTGCAAAATCTGAAATGGCAAAAAACCCCCTTCTCTCATTGTTGTATGAATCCATTAACTGGTATATGAGCTTTTTGTTGTCCTTATCCAGGCCAGCTGTTTTCGTCAGGCTTCCGGAAGCGGCTTCCCATCCATTATCTATTCCAACTTCCCATTTGCTTGAATCTTTATTGAATCTGTACCTGATAGAATGCCCTTCTGTACTGGTGACCTGCACATCGCCAAGACCTCCTCCGCCAGATTGGGTATCAAATTCTTCAAATCCTTTTATCGCTATCTCAGGATATTTTCTCTGCTTACACTCCACAGTCGGCAGCCTCAGTTGGCCTGAACTTGCGGTCTTGGGTTCTGAGTCTTCAGTCTTGAGTCCTGCGTCACCAATAGGAATCCCCGGATCAGAGAACTTGTCTTTCACACAGGCCTGCTCTTCCCCTGTTGCAACCGAGTTTATTGCGCATGTCAAAGCCTCTGTTGAGTAAGCTGCCAGTCCGCCGCCTTGGAAAACCTCTGACCCTTCTTCGCAGAAAGGGAGCTTGGGGTTTTTGAGGCAGGCAGCTTCTGTTTGGCTTTTAATGAATGATGTGCCCTGCGAGAAAAAGCCGACAAAATAAATGAACCCTATTACAGAGATGATGGTTGTGATTACTACAAGCATCAGGAGACCTGACTGGGCCTTATGGGCGCTGGGTCTTGCCTGGGAACTCAGGGAAGTCTTGGGTCTTGTTGGTACACTCTGTGAAGTCTTGCCTGGGAACTCTGTAAAGTTTTGGGTTCTGTTATTTTACCAAAAAGATCTTTTTCAGATACTCCTCAGATATTTCATCTCTCGAATATTCTCCGGATTCTTTCTTTTTCATACCGTTTCCATTCCAAATATAACACGGCAGATTTTTGGCGTTTTATTCTATTTTAAAAAGTTCTGTCAGGTATTTTCCGGCTTCCACCTCATAGTCTTTCTCTTTTTCCGCTTTGCGTTGGTCAGCTTCGGTGCCCATTCCGTAATATTTAAGAACAATAAAAACTCCATTACCTACCTTCTCCGCTATGAGTGCAGGCGTTTTTAACAGCTTTTTTTCACCATATTTTTTCAGAAAATCCGGGCCAAGGAAAAGGATCCAGGCAGGATACGGAATTGATACTTTTTTAATGTAGTC
>JACRMX010000025.1 GCA_016219485.1 Candidatus Aenigmatarchaeota archaeon
TCATCCAGAAGACCTGACGGACATCCAACCAAAGAAAACAATAAACTACCCTGTAGACTATCCGTGGGGCAATGTGGCATACAAAATTATATACAAGTGAGGGTTTTGAAAAACCATTACATTAGAAATGCTTTGCATTTCTATGTTTGGAAATTCCTTACCCCTTATCTCGCAAACAATTGAAGAGATTTGTTAGAAGGTTTTTTTCTTTCCCCTCAATATTTTAGGGGGAAAGAAAAAAACAGATTTGGATAAAGAGTTTTTCAACGTCCTTAAGTGAGATTTTGAGCATATACAAGTGAGTCCATGAAAATCAAAATAAACAAAAAAATAATTGAAGTCAAAGATTGCCGCGGTCTTAGCTCTGTCCGGGGCATGATGTTTGACAAAAAAAGCAAAGGCGCCCTTATCCGCGGAAACAGCATCTGGATGCCTTTTGTAAGCACTAGCCTCTGTTTATTATTTCTCGACAATAATTATAAGCTGATAGAGGTGCAGGAGGCTGTGCCCATGACACTGAACCCAAAAACATGGAAGGTTTACAACTGCAACAGGGCAGCATATTGCCTTGAGCTCAGAAAGGGCATAATTAAAAATCCAGTAAGCGTAGTCATCGCATAAACAGCCACGGCAAAAATGTAGTATGAAATGATTAATTATAATTTTATTGATCTTTCACAAAAAATATGACGATTAATAAAATTATAATTTTTTTGAGTTCAGAATTTGGCGGTGGTGGGACGCCATGATTTTTAATAAAGGGCAAGAAAACTATTCAAAATATGTTATTTTTTTACCTTCATAATTCACTGCTTCAACTTTTCCATCTAAAAACTTTATATCTCTGTAAGGAATTGGTATTTTTCCCCCTTCTTTTGAAGCAATAATGTATTGAGGAATTGCTAAACCTGAAATTCTGCCTTGTAATTTTTGCATAAGTTCGACACCTTTTTTTACTGTTGTTCTCAAATGTTTTGTTCCAAGAACAGGCATACAATGATACAGATAGTAGGGGCGAACTTTTATACAAAGAAGTTTCTTAAATAATTCTTCAAGAATTTCTGCGTTATCATTCACTCCTTTAAGAAGAACTGCTTGATTATATATAATAAATCCAGCATCAGATAGCATCTTACAGGCTTTTTTGGCTTCAGGAGTTAATTCCCCTGAGTGGTTGAATTGAGTGCCGATATAAAGGGGATATTCTTCTTTTTGATATTTTGAAATCATTTTTATCAATTCTGGCGTGACTCTTTGCGGAAGATAAGTTAAAGTTCTTGTGGCGATTCTGATTATTTTAACATGCTCAATTTCTCTTAGTTTTTTCAAAATGTATTCTAATTTTTTATCAGAAATCATAAATAAATCGCCACCAGTAAGAAGAATATCCCAAATAATTCTATTATTTCTTATGTACTCAATTGCCTTATCAATTTCTTCAAATGAAAGTTCAGTAAGGTGCAGACCCTCAACATCTTCACACATAACTTTTCTTACACAATGTCTGCACCAACCAGCACAATTTCTTGTCACCAAAAAAGCCACTCTGTCAGGATATTTGTGTTCTATTCCTTTTACAGCGTAACAAGCTTCTTTGTCCCATGCGACTAATTCTTCTCCTTTTTCTTCAAGCAGTTCTCCAGTACTTGGAATAACTTGTAATCGTAAAGGGTCGTTCTTATCATTTAGATTTATCAAACTTAAAAAATATGGAGTAATTCGTAAGGGAAACTTCTTTGTAACTTTTAGCAATTCCCCTTTTTCTTTTTTAGACATTGGCAGATACTTTGAAAGTTCATCAATAGAGGTTATTGAGTGTTGAACTTGCTCCTGCCATGTTTTGTATTTTGGAATATTCATATGTTGAATTAAGTTTAAACAACTTTAAGAAGCTTTTATTTTCTTACCCTTCAATCTTGGGGTGGGTGGTCGGGGGAATGCCGAATTCTGAATTACACCTAACATACGCTATCTTACTAATAGCCACGGCAAAAATCTTAGCATCTTCAGCTTTGGCAGTTTCCAGCACAGCTTTGAAAGCCGGTCATAGTTGAACGCCCGTATTTTCTCGAAGTCCGGCTTGAACGCAGAAAACAGCTGGTCTATGTGCTTGTTGGGAAGCCTTCTGTATACATTTCTGATCATCATTTGTTTTCTTATCTCTGCCCCGAATTCGCCAAGCCATCTTTTCTGATAGCTGCTGAGGAAAGCTGCATCAAACCTGTTTTTTTTAGCAGCCTTCCTGATTGTTTCAGCAGCATGCTTTGCTGCTTTGAGCGAAAAAATTATTCCCCCTCCGGTCAGGGGCTTTACCTGAGACGCAGCATCGCCTGCGAGAAGGCACCTGGATGAAAAGCTTTTTTGCAGCCCTATCGGGATATGCGCTCCATACAGGTTTCCTTGTTCAAGTCCAAGGGCTGTTTCAAACTCGTCCATATGCCCAGCCGGCCTCATGGCAGTGATGAGCCCGTGCTCGCCATTCTGGGGTATGTGCCATGCAAAGAAATCAGGTGAAAAAAACTTATTCATATAAACTGTCACATTTCCCGTGCTTTTTCTGCCTCTTGAAAAAATGCCTGCGCAGAGCCCCGGCCTTTCAATGCCGGCAGCGTTTCTTATTACAGAGTTTGCGCCATCGCAGCCTACCAGCAGCTTGCACTCATGAAAGCCTTTGTCTGTCAGGACAGTTACAGACTCTTCATAAAATTTTGCAGCTATGACAGTTTCGTAGTCTATTTTGATTTTTCTTCTGAGGTATCCTGAAAAGGATTCCCTGTGAACTATGTGCGCAAATGGTTCTGGCAGGCTCAGGTTAATTTCTATTCCTGACGGAGAAACAATGTCCATGGAATCTATGTTTTTTGCAATGAGATATTTTGGAAAAAAGTCAAGGAATTCCGAGGAGACGATACCGGAGTCCTTGATTCTAATGTTTTTCTCTTTCTCCAGCACAAGCGTATCCAGGCCGGAATCATCAAGAAGGCGTGCTATCTGGCATCCTGCAACACCTGCACCTGCTATTATAACATCGTACATTCAATAACTATCCCAGTAAAATTTTAATTACTGAGATTTCACAGCGTATTTTTAAACCTTCCCCTCAAAAGTTAATCTGATAAATATGAAAAAATACAAAATCCTTTTGTTCATCATCAGCATTGCAATCATGGCTGCCATAATATGGTATGCTAACCCCATGCTTATGGCTGAGAAAATAAGCCAGGGCAATATTTATTTTATATTAATTGCATTTATTCTAGCCAGCGTTAATATCTTTCTCAGAACGCTTAAATGGAAAGTCCTGCTGAATAACGTTGGCCTGCTGGAGCTTGTGCCTGTGCAGATTCTTGGCATGGTGATAAGCAATTTTACACCAGGAAAAGTCGGGGAGCCGTTCAAAGCCTTTATCCTAAAGGCCCGAAAAGGCATAAATGTGTCAGAAGGGCTTTCATCCATAATCTGGGAACGCATATTTGACCTGCTGGTTTTGGTTATTCTTGCCATATTGTTCATAGCTTTTATGTCCCTGACATTCGACATGCTTTACATAGGGATGGTTGCAATTCTGATATTTATCATTGGCATAGGCGTTTTGCTTCTTATACTGACAAGCAAAAGGTTTGGGGAAAGAATTTTTAGATTTACCAAAAAACTGCCCATTCTTAATAAAATAGGTGACCAGTTCATAGAACAGTTTTACAAAAGCACTAAAATACCCAAAGTTAAAATGGCGTTATCATTTGCTATAACATTTGTCTGCTGGCTCATTGATGCCCTGGTTTTCTACTATTGCTTTATGGCTCTTGGCATAGATATAGGGCCGGCAGCCCTGGCAGGGTTGATTGCGTTTTCAACGCTTGTGGCTGTTGCCAGCTCTCTTCCAGGCGGGATTGGCAGTTTCGAAGCTGTGCTTCTAGTCTTAATCACATCCATGGGTATAACAACAGTGGATGCAACAGCAGGGATATTGATTGCACGTTTAGTAACAATCTGGTATGGCACGATTCTTGGCGCAATATTTTTCATTTATCTGAGCAGAAAAGTTGACATAAGGTCAGTATTATAGCTTAAGGACTTTGAAAAACCCCGTTTTTTCAATTTTGTATTTCATCAGAATTGGTTTTTTTCTTTCCCCCTAAAATATTGAGGGGAAAGAAAAAAAGCCTTCTAACAATACAATGAAAAGTTTCTAACTTTTTCTCATACAAGGGAAAGCAAAGCTTTTCCTTATATCTATTAAATTGTCTTAGATGATGGTTTGTGAAGAACCACTGGTCAACAGACCAGTGGCATCCCGAACTCATCAAAAATGCTACTATTACAGTGGTTCTTACATCTCGCATTCCACCACTAGTCATATAGACTAGTGGAATGCAAGATTTCAAAACCCTCGCCTTTTAATATTTTCCTTAAAAATAATTCTGCATGTTAAAGTTCTTTGACAGATACTGGAAGGTCCTCACTTTTCCGCCTATAATATTCCTGATTTTTTGCTCTGTTGTATTAATTCTGAATGCAGTGAATACAGGCTACATTATTGAAAGGGACATAGAGCTCAAGGGCGGGAAAATTATAACAGTGGAAGCTGATGCTGATGTCTCTTTTGTTCAAACCCTGTTCCCAAATGCCAAAGTTACAAAGACAACAGGCCTGCGCTCATCGTTGCTGATAGAAACAGGATTTGAAGACGATGAAAACAAAATAATTGCAACACTGAAAGAAAACAACATAACAGGAGAAACAAGCATCCGTACAGTCGGTCCTGCACTGGGTGAGGTTTTCTGGCAGCAGACCCAGCTAGCTATCATAGCAGCATTCATTTTAATGTCAGTGGTAATTTTTATCTTATTCAGGTCGCCTGTACCATGCTCTGCTGTTATGCTGGCTGCTGCTACGGACATGATTGGAGCGCTTACCCTTATGCATTTTCTTGGCATAGAGCTTTCTCTGGCTGCCATTGGCGCCCTTATGATGATTATAGGATATTCTGTGGATACAGACGTTCTTCTTACTACAGAGATGCTGAAATCCACAGAAGGCGAGCCCTTTGAGAGAATATGCTCTGCAGCAAAGACAGGGCTTACCATGTCTCTGGCAGCTATAGCAGTGCTATCAGCAGCCTGGCTTGTATCAAACGTATTTGTTATTAAAACCATAACAGCTGTTTTGCTGCTCGGGCTTTTTGTTGATATCCCGGCTACATGGCTGACCAATGCCGGCATTTTAAGGTGGTGGAAAGGAGATGCTAAAAAATCCTAAAATTTTATTCTGGCTGGCAGTTCTGGTAATTGCTATAATTCTTATAGGTCCGAATTTCAACCCAGAGGGCTTTAAGGTAGTTTATTCCAACCAGACAGGCTTACGCTCAGGCGATGTAATATACAAAATCAATGATGCTAAGGCCACAGAAGAGCTGTTAAAAAAAGACTATGCAGATGTTGTAAAAATAGAAACATCGCGCGGCGTTGTTTTTGCAAAGCCCAATGGAACGCTTGGCATGGCTTATGAAAAGGTTTCGTCTACGAATCTCAATTTCGGCCTGGACCTCAAAGGCGGCACCAGGGCTATAATAAAGCCTGTTAATTTCACTGAAAACGGCACGCTGGAACAGATAATGTCTACACTGCAGACAAGGATAAATGTTTACGGCCTGCGCGAAGCCAGTTTCAGGCCATTATGGTATGAGGGTCAGGGCTTTGTTGAAATAACCATGGCTGGCGGCAGTGGATCTGAGCTGAGAAGCCTGCTTGAAAGGCAGGGAAAGTTTGAAGCAAAGATACCAATGCTTGTTGATACGCTAAAGCTCGATAAGGATTATCCCATTGAGATAATCAATAATAATACTGTCAAAATAGCTGGAAAAAATTATCAGACCGGGGAAAGCATTGAAATTTCCGGAGTCGTAGTGAAGCTTGAAAATGTGATGAATGGAAAAGCAAATCTTACTGCAACAGTTTTCACAGGAAAGGACATAGAAATAGTCTATTTTGACCCCCAGCGTTCACGTGTAGAGCGCGCTGGTGATGGATTCAGGTGGTCATTTGCTGTGCAGATAAGCAATGCTGGCGCGCAGAGGTTCGGCTGGATAACAAATAACCTTGACAAAAGTTTTGACCCATCAGCAGGAGAAACATACCTTTCATCAAAAATATACTTGTATCTTGATGATAAATTAATAGATTCATTGAACATAGGCGCATCGCTAAAAGGCAAGCCTGAGACTAATCCAAGCATAACAGGCGGATCATCAACGTACGAATCAGCTTTGAAGACCAAGCAATACCTTCAGTCTATATTGCGCTCAGGCTCTCTGCCAACAGAGATACAAATTATTCAGATGGATACAGTTTCGCCCAAGCTGGGAAGCAATTTTCTGCAGAATGTTGCATACGCAGGCCTTGCTGCTGTTTTTGCCCTGACCCTCGTAATCATCATAAGGTACAGAAAAATAAAGATAATAGTGCCAATGGTAGCAGTATCCCTGAGCGAGATAATAATAATTCTTGGGCTTTCTGTTGTGATAGGATGGACAATAGACCTGGCAGCCATTGCCGGTGTCATAGCTGCTGTCGGAACAGGGGTAGATGACCAGCTGGTTATTCTTGACCAGATGACGAAAAAAAGAAAGCAGGAGCTTACAGTTAAGGAGCGCATCCAGCACGCATTCTTCATAGTCTTTGGCGCAGCAGGGACAGTTATAGCTGCAATGCTGCCGCTGTTAACCATCGGCTTTGGCTTGCTCAGGGGGTTTGCAATAACCACGATGATAGGCATATTTGTAGGCATTTTCATAACACGGCCGGCATTTGCCCTTATTGCTGAAAAAATCAGTGAGACTGGGGATTAAATCCAGTAGATCAAATCCAGTGGAAGCTTGGCCTATTGCACATTAAATAAGCAATTTCATATGGAGTTTTTTTCTCTTTCCCCTCAATTTTAGGGGGAAAGCAGAAAAAACTTCCCAACATTACAAGGAAAACTTTCTAACTTTTTCTTATACAAGGGAAAGCAAAGCTTTTCCTGTATAGGAAAAATTCGAGATTTTTCCTTATATCTCTTCAATTGTTTGTGAGATAGGGTTTTTCAAAACCCTCCCTTTTATATTCTTTTTTGCCATCTTTCTTTTATGAAAGGACTGGTGCTTGCCGGAGGGCTTGGCACAAGAATGAGGCCGCTTACGCACACTGGCCCTAAGCAGCTGATACCTGTTGCCAACAAGCCTGTTCTTTTTTACGGCATAGAAGATCTTGTAAATGCCGGCATAAGAGAAATAGGCATGATTGTTGGTTACACAGAGGACAGGATAAAATCCATCAGGGACGCTGTAGGTGACGGCTCAAGATGGGGCTGCAGAATCAGCTACATAGAGCAGGATGCACCGCGCGGCCTTGCGCATGCTGTGTGGACTGCAAAGGATTTTCTTGGAAATGATAAATTCGTTGTCTATCTTGGCGACAACATGATTAAAGGAGGCATTGCGCACTTTGTGCAGGATTTCGAGAAAAGCGGAGCAGATGCAAACATACTGCTTGCAGAGGTGCCTGATGCAAGAAAGTTTGGCGTTGCTGTGCTCAAAGGCGATGAAGTTGTGGAAGTTGAAGAAAAACCAAAGCAGCCGAAAAGCAACTATGCCATAACAGGCATTTACATGTTCAATCACCGCATCTTTTCTATCATAGAAACGCTCAATCCCTCTGGTCGCGGTGAGCTGGAGCTTACGCATGCTTTGGACAGGCTCATAAAATCTCCTGACCACAAGATTACTGCCCATGTTGTTGAAGGATGGTGGGATGATGCAGGCTCATTCGAGGACATACTGCATGCAAATCACCTTGTGCTGAATGATATGGAAACAAAGATAGATGGCAAGATTGAAGAAGGAGCAACTGTTATAGGGAATATACAGCTCGGTGAAGGCAGTGTTGTTGAAAAAGGCGCGTTCATTCGCGGGCCTGCGATAATCGGAAAGCACTGTACCATATCCACAGGCACATATATCGGGCCATATACTGCAATAGGCAGCAGCAGTACAATAAAAAGCGGAGAGATAGAATCATCCATAATAATGGATGGCTCGTTTATAGACATTGGTGGCGATAAAATAGTTGACAGCCTTGTTGGAAAAGGCTCAAACATAGTTCTGCACAATGGTCTGCCTAAAGGTCGCAGGTTTGTGCTTGGAGAAAATTCCGAGGTTAAACTATGAAACTTCTTGTAACAGGCGGAGCCGGCTTTATAGGCAGCAATTTTGTCAACCTTTTTGCAGAAAAATATGACATCACTGTTTTAGACAAGCTCACATATTGTGGCTGCATGGAGAATCTCAGGGATGTTATGAATAAGATAACATTCGTGAAGGCTGATGTTTGCGACGCAGCTGCAGTGGAAAAAGCCATAAAGGATTGTGATGCTGTCGTGCATTACGCTGCTCAAAGTCATGTCGACAGGTCAATAACAGACTCTGACGTATTTATCAAGACGAATGTGCTTGGCACGCACACAATGCTTGAAGCAGCAAGAAAGCATGATGTCAGATTTGTTCACATCAGCACTGATGAGATTTACGGACAGATAGAATCAGGCTCGTGGACAGAGCAATCCCCCTTATGCCCACGCAACCCGTACTCTGCAAGCAAGGCAGCAGCAGACATGCTGGCACAGGCTTATTTTACAACATACGGATTGCCTGTTGTTATAACAAGAAGCTCAAATAATTTCGGGCCGCGCCAGTTTCCTGAAAAGATTATACCGCTTTTCATTACAAATGCGCTTAACAACAGGTCGCTGCCAGTTTATGGCGACGGCATGAATGTGCGTGACTGGCTGTATGTAATAGACAACTGCGAAGCAATCGAGATGGTTATGCATAAAGGAAAACCAGGAGAAGCCTACAATATCGGCGGTGGCAATGAAATGCCCAATATAGAAATAACAAAACTTATTCTCAGCAGGCTGAACAAGCCTGAAAGCCTTATAACCTTTGTAAAGGACAGGCCAGGCCATGATAAAAGATATTCCCTGGACTTTTCGAAAATAAAGAAGCTTGGCTGGCAGCCACGCTTCAGCTTTGAAGATGCCATGAAGCAGACTGTTGACTGGTATGTTGACAACAGATGGTGGTGGGAACCGCTTGTAAAATAACTTTTAATTCTTGTTTCCCATTTTAACACCATGAAAATGGTTATGCTCGCGCCTGATGTTGAGCTGGACAAAATATCAGGCGGCTCTGTGCATCACACATCTCTATGTAAAGAGCTTGCAAAATATTGTGACGTTGTGCTGATAGGTTCTGGCAGCGAAGGCAGTATATCAGGCAGGTATGAAACACAGACGCATCCATGGATAAAGAAGCCAAGAGGCAGGGAAGCGGCTAAAAAAATAGATTCGCTAATAGCTGAAGAGCAGCCGGATATCTTATATTATAGGGCAGAGCCGTTTGAATCCTTTGGTCTGTATACGAAACTGCCTGCCCCTAAGATAATTGAGTTCAACTACAATTTTTTTGCAAGGCACCAGAGCGGCGCATGGACCAAGGCATGGTGGCTCAGGAATGCGCTGCTCAGCAGGTGGTTAAAGAAAACCATAAAAAATTTTGATGCAGCTGTCTGCGTTTCAGGGTCTGTGAAGAAAAGCCTTGAGATGAGAGGAGTACGGTCTTCTTACCATATCATACCAAACGGTGCTGACGTCAGAAAATTCAAGCCAGGAAAAAAAACAAAGCCTGTTAAAATAGTTTTTGTTGGTGGCGCTGGAAAGCACCAGGGCGCTGACATGCTTGTCCACGCTGGAGAGATTCTGCAGAGCAAAGGCGTGAAATGCAGAATAACCATTGCAGGCGGGTTTCCGCTGTATGATAGCTTTGTTTCTTCCCTGAAAAAATATGTTGCTGAAAAACATCTGAATATAGAGTTTACCGGCATGGTGCAGGATGTGCCTAAGCTGCTCTCAACAGCTGACATAGGCGTGGCGCCTTTCCGTGATGTTAAAGAGCGCTATGGTTTTTCGCCGCTAAAAATTTTTGAATACATGGCTTCAGGCCTTGCAATTGTGGCCAGCGATACTGAATGGAACAGGGAAATAGTAAAAGAAGGCGAAAACGGACTTTTATTTCAGGCAGGAAATGAAAAAGAGCTAGCAGACTGCCTGCAGGTGCTTGTTGAAAATACAAGGCTGAGAAAAAAACTGCAGAAAGCTGCCAGGTCAGATGCTGTAAAATATTATAACTGGAACAGGGCTGCAAAGCATATCCTGTCCATCGCCAGAAGCTTATAGCAAATCTCAATAGAGAGTTTTGAAAAACCCTATCTCGTAAACAATTGAATAGATGTTGTTAGAACGTTTTTTTCTGCTCCCCCCCCCCCTAGATTTTTAGTGGGAAAGAGAAAAAAACCGTATGTGAAAAACAGGAATTTTTCAAAGTACACAATAATATTTGAACTTTTATTGAGTTTGTTACATTGGAAAAAGCACAGCTTTTTCCATGCTTAGGAAAGCAGAGCTTTCCTAATGTAAAGGAGATACCATAAGCATAAAGTTCATTTATTTATGGTATCTCCTATTACATCCGTGATTCTTCCAAAGATACTATTTCTTTAATGCCTTCTTCAAGGCTTATCCTTGCCCTGAAGCCCAGCATCTTTTCAGCCTTTCTTGTATCTGCTAACGTGTCTTTGACATAGTTTTTTATCGGGTTATTGACGTATTTGGGCGTTATGCTTGTTCCGAGGCCGGCATTCAACATATCAATAATGTCATTGAAGCTTTTTGAAACGCCTGTTCCGACATTAAATATTTGACCAGATATACCAGGCCTTTTTGCTGCCAGAATATTCGCAGCTGCAACATCCCTTACAAATGTAAAGTCCCTTGTCTGCGAGCCGTCTCCGAAAATCACAGGCGTCCTGCCGTCTTTCATGTCCCACATAAACTGTGATACCGTGTTTGCAAATTTTCCTTTTGCTTTCTCGTGCGGACCGTAGACGCTGAAATAGCGCAAACCAACAGTTTCAAGCCCATTTTCAGCGCTGTATATCCTTCCAATATGCTCTGCTGCGAATTTAGAGGCTGCATATGCATTTGGCGGTTCTACATGCATATCTTCGCTGTGCGGCACAGGATTGTTGCCATAGATTGAGGATGTACAGGCATGAACAACGCGTTTTACGCCATACATCTTTGCAGCTTCCAGCACATTTATCAGGCCGTCCACATTTACTGCAACAGCTCCGCGAAGGTCTTTGGCAAACATTGGTGATGACGACGCAGCTGCCTGATGAAAGACATAGTCAACATCTTTCATTATTTCAAAAACAAGCTGCCTGTCACAGACATCGCCCTCTACAAACTCAATGCTGTCCACTGCGCTGCTCAGGTTTTCTTTTTTTCCAAGAAACAAATTATCAAGGACGACAACTTCGTGCCCATTTTCAACGAGTATCTCAGTGAGGTTTGAGCCTATGAAGCCTGCGCCTCCTGTTACAAGCATTTTCATGAAATTTCTTTGAATACAATAATATAAAAACGTATGTGGAATTCTAATGTTCATGACATCTGTTATTATACCAAGCAAAAGCAGGCATCTGCTGGAAAAATGCCTTGACAGCCTTGCAAAGCAGACAAAAAAACATGAAACTATTGTTGTTGTTCCAAAAGGCTCTGCATTTAGGCGCAAAGGCGTAACAGTTGTAGAAGAAAACACAGGCACGCGGGCAGGTGCCTGCAATGCAGGCGCTAGGCACGCAAAAGGCAAGATAATTGTTTTTACTGATGATGACTGCACGTTTCCAGAAGACTGGCTGGAAAAAATAGAAAAGGCCATTCAGAACGTGGATGTTGCCGGCGGCGACGACATACAGAAAGATGGCACATATTTCCAGCGCGCTTTATACCAGATAGATTTAGCAAAGAATTTTTCAGGCTGTCCTGAGCACAGGCTTCGCGGCTGCAACACTGCGTACAAAGTCTTTCCTAAAGAGCAGTTTGACCCTAAAATGACTGGAATTGAAGAGACAGAGTTTCACCACAGGCTTGCTCGCAAAGGCTATAAGCTAAAATTTGACCCGTCAATAATAGTGTACCATGACCGCAGAAATGGTTTTCGCCCGCTTTTCAAACGCCTTTACACCAATGGCATAAGCAGGATGCAGCTCATAAAAAAAGATAAGAGTTTTGCAGGAATGATGGATATCATCGCGCCTCTAGCTGTAATGATAACGTTATTTTCATTTGCTTCTTATTTAATAAATCCCCTGTACACAGCATTGTGGCTGTCTTTGCTTGTGCTATACTTCCTGTTGAAGCCTGTTGCAATTGTACTAAGAACAAAAAATGTGAAATATTATCCTATACTGGTTCCTATAACTGCTGTAAGGGAGTTTGCATTCGGTTTGGGC
Source organism: Candidatus Aenigmatarchaeota archaeon (assembly GCA_016219485.1). Classification (GTDB taxonomy): domain Archaea; phylum Aenigmatarchaeota; class Aenigmatarchaeia; order GW2011-AR5; family JACRMX01; genus JACRMX01. The sequence continues at coordinate 12,393 of JACRMX010000025.1, forward strand.
ATTTTGCGTGGATTCTTCAGGAAATCCTTATAGTATATTCAGGAGTCTGCATAACATCGGACGTAAGAAAATTTCGACAGAACTCCCGGATAAGCTCTGGAGGAAGGTCAGCAGTCAGCTTATCCATGTCTCCTAAAAACCACCGTCCCCTGTTTTCAGGATCTACTTGCAGAAACCATGATCGCACAAAATCTGTGTAAGAAGCCGCACATTTGAATATAAAGATATTATTATATATGTCGCAATAGTTTTGGAATTCCGCTTCCAACGTTTCTCTATTTATAACATCATGCGCTTCAAGAATTTCTCCTAGCTCTCCTAAACGGCTCTCATGTAATCTGCAGATGCCGCCGTTTGTCAGGTCTTCTGTTACCAGACACCCCTGATTATTATACCTGACTATGCCACAAAATGAAGCCACAGGAAACCCAAATCCGTAAAACAAATTGTGGCTTGCGACATCCCATTCTGGATATATATCTGTTTTGATGCCAACATAAAGTGGCTGTTGTGTCACAGGATCAGTAACAGAGAAGACACATGGATAGAATTGCCTTTTGTCTGCTTTCAGACTTGGTATTTCTCTCAGGCAGGATTCCAGCCCGTCCATATAGGTTTTTCTAATTACGTCAATTCTTGCTAGACAAGCATTTTTATACTCTATGCTCAGTTCCAGATTTCTTGGTTTTAACATTATCAGTACTAACAACCAAAAATTAAAAAGGCTTAATCAGAACCTGCGGTTCCGATACCTCCCTCTTTTCCAGCCGATTAATGAGCTTTGCTCGTCAAGCGGCTTCAGAAAAAGGCTTTCTTATGCATTTCAAATAATAGCCTCAATCCCCTTTCTTCCAAGCCGATTGACGCATCTTTGATGCGTCGTTGTGTTTGGGTTTTTCTTTCGTCCAAACAGACGGGCTTTGCCCGTCAATTCGCTTTAAAGAAAAAGGATTTTCAATATAAAATAAGTGCTAACCCGCTCTTTCTTTTTCCCAAGGGTTTTTCTTTTGTAAAGAAAAAGGCTTTAGAAGTCCCATTCCCTGTCCTGTATGTCTGTAAGCTCTATCTCATCACTGGCGTTCTTCATTTTTTCCATGTAAACTTTTAGCGCTGTTCGCGCAGCTTTCCATTTGTCTTCCATGTCGTACATCTGGCCGCTGCAGTTCTCTTTCTTGGTGCCAATATGCTCTGTTTTAATGCAGACACCATTCGGGTTACTGAACATTTCTGTTACAGTAGTATAATTTTTTGCGCTGGTTAGCGTGTACTCTGACGTGGAAAGAACCCATTTTTCATTCAGCACACCATCGTTCACAATAGTACGCTCCACGCTAGCCTCGGTATTTGTCAGCTTCTGTGTTATGGCTATATGTTCCTTGTTGCTTATTTCAATGCTGAACATGCCAAAGGCTGTTTCTGCCTGATAGTAGAAGCTGTCAGGTCCAAAGTTCCTTTCTATAGCACCTGGATAGCTCTTTGCCTCTGCAACGCTGACATCATCATTAAGCACAGGCGATAGGCTTTCATCATAGTTGTCCAGAGCATCAAATGTCGGGTTGCTTACAAAAGGAATTGCGAGCGAGCCGAGAATAACAGAAGCCAGAATTATTATATTCTGGAGAGCTACCATCACATCACCATCATTTCATTAGTAAAATTTTTTCCAATATATATGGAAAAAGCTATGCTTTTTCCAATAAGGAGCTGACATTACCACGTACAAAATCTTAATGTGAAAAAAATCAAAAACGCTCTTTTAGCAGGTTGTCGTGTCTACGCTACCAGGAGACGTCGCCTTGACAGCAGTGCCTGATACTATAGGAAATGTCGGGTGGCTGCATGTTCCCAGCGCACCTGGTGTAAGCGGGTTAGGCGTTATGCTACAGGTGCTTAGTGTACCGCCAACATAGACGCTCATTTCAGAAGCAGCTATCTCCTTACTTCCTGTATTCCTTACATAAATTTTTCCAGTAGTGCATGCCACATTGTCTATAACTATTGTTTTCATCATGGCTTCCTGCTGCGCTGTTATCTGGGAGCCTGTTGTTTCAGACGTTGTTCTCCACATGCCCTGGAACCAGACAAAGGCGAAACCTACCATTGCTATTGTTATCATTAACAGAAGCACAATAGCGATAACTGGTGTTATACCTTTCATTTGCAAATCCTCCATTGTTTATAATTATTATGAATTTAATTGTTTGAGGGTGTATAAATAGGTTTCTATGGGCTATTAAAGATTGCACCCATAAACAGTATCAGTGCAGACCAGAACTAAAGGAAACTTCTTATATATATAAAAAATGCAAAAGCCTTTTTAACATCCGTATACGCTTATGCTGCCAGGGCCAGTTGCCTTGACAGTTGTCCCTGAAATTGCTGACCCGTGGTTGCATATTCCCAGCGCACCTGGTGTCAAAGTGGGTGGCGTTATGCCCGTGCCGCAGTTGCTCAATGCGCTTCCAACATAGATGCTAATTTCAGAAGAAGCTATGTCGACACTGCCTGTATTCCTTATATAAATTTTTCCAGTAGTGCATTCCACATTATCTATGGTCATTGTTTTCATCATCGATAGTTGCTGCGCTTTTATCTGGGTGCCTGTTGTTTCAGATACCGATACCCACATGCCCTGGAACCATGTAAAAGCAAATCCAACCAGTGCTATTGTTATCATTAACAGAAGCACAGTAGCAATAACCGGTGTTATACCTTTCATTTGCAGATTCCCCAATGTTTATGATTATAATATGATGAATTTAATTGTTTCGGAGTATATAAATAACTTTCTGCCCGGTTGTATCCAAGACGAAAATGCTAGGGACAGGGCTAAAAGGCTGTTTCAAAGAAGACGAGAAATTAACAGACGAGCTTCGCTCGTCAAGTTCCAACAATTTATCTTAACAATCATATGCCTATTAGAAAGAACTGAGAAATTTGAAACCACTTTGCTTTATCTACTACAATTGAATATACAGAAGGTTTTTTCTACTTTCCCCTCAATACATTGGGAAAAACTTCATTTTTCCCATGCATAGAAATTCCGAAGGAATTTCTAATGTTTAGGGGGAAAGAGAAAAAACCAATTATGAAATGTAAAATATTGGAAAAGAGAAGTTTTTCAAAGTCCTATTATTTATATCGGAAGCATCTTCTTTGTTTTTGAATAGTCTACGAGTGCTTTCATTGCCGATGCCGCCCTTTTTGGCGATGAATACGTCGGGATGCCCTCTTTTTCAAGCATTCGTGCATGCATATTCGTGAATTCGCCGCCTGTTGTGCAAACAAGCAGCGGCTTGTCATACTTCTTTTTGAGCGACACCAGTATATTCACTACGTTGCTCTCAAGGGCTGATATCTGCATCAGTAAAATTACAATAACTCCGCTTACGTTCCTGTCTTTAAGCACAGCATCCAGCGCTATTTTATATCGCTCTGCATCAGCATCGCCTACAAGGTCCATGGGATTGGATACAGAAGCATAAGCAGGTACACTGCTTTTTATTTTGTCTATGGTTCTCCTGTCAAGTTTTGCCATCTTCATCCCATAGCTTACAACAGAATCAGTTGCAAGAACGCCAAACCCGCCGCCATTGGTCACGACCTGTATGCAGTCGCCTTTGGGAAGAGGCTGGTGCGCCAGCGCATTTGCAAGGTCTATGAGCTTTTCAGAAGATTTAACACATATAGCGCCTGCCTGCTCGCACATGCCTACGTATATTTCTGATTCGCCTGCCAGCGAGCCTGTATGGGATGAAATCGCAGCCCGCGCTTCTGTGCTTTTTCCGGCCTTAAGAAAAACAACAGGCTTTTTTCTGACAACATGTCTGAGCATGTTGTACAGTTCCCTGCCCCTTTTTGCGCCTTCGAGATAGACAGCAATAGCCTTTGTTTCCCTGTCATTTGCAAGGTATCTGAGCAGGTCTACTTCATCTACGTCTATTCTGTTTCCTATTGAAATAAACTTTGAAACGCCTATGCTCTGGGTTGCTGCCCAGTCCAGCACAGCTGCTCCGAATGCACCGGACTGCGATATAAAGCCTATGGCACCTTTTTCAGGCCTTTTTTGCCTGTAGTTGGGGCTGAAAATCGTATCCACTTTGGAATAAGCATCATATATCCCTATTACATTCGGCCCGATTATGCGCATTTTGCCTTTTGCTTCCATTACCTCTTCTTCAAGTTTTTTGTTGCCTGCTTCGCCAAAGCCGCCTGATATTATGATCGCTGCCTTCACGTTTTTCCTTGCACAGTCCCTTATAACCTCAGGCGTGTTTTTTGCAGGCACCACTATTACTGCCAGATCCACGCTTCCCGGAATCTTTGAAACAGACGAGTAGCATTTTTTTCCAAGAATGTAGTCTGCCTTTGGGTTTACAGGGTAAACCTTTCCTGCGTATTCATTGTCTATCAGGTTCTCGAGAATTATGTAGCCGAATTTTTTAGCATGCCTGCTCGCGCCAATGACGGCAATGCTTTTTGGGTTGAAAAAGTAGTCCAGATCCTTCATAACAGCTTATTGTCTCAAGAACCATATAAAGTTAATCAAAGTTAATCGACTGAGTTGCGTCCAAGAAACGAAAATGCCATGACTGATAACTAAAAAGCTAATTCAGAGGTGAGAGCAGGTCTTTTTCTTTTCGTAGCTAAAGAAAAGACCGTTCATATTATTTTTTCTCTTTCCCCCTAAAAATTGAGGGGAAAGCAGAAAAAAACTTTTCAGAAACAAACAGACGAGCAAAGCTCGTCAATAGGCGACACCAATGGGAAAGAATCAGTCGACTGCCCAGAACTTTTTCTTGGCCAGAAGCGACCAGTTTCTTTCCACCCTTTTTTTAATTGCTTCAATTTTATCCCCGCTTATGCCTGTTTTCTGCACGCTGTAGTAATGTTCAACAGGCTCAAGCTCCGGCCTCTGCGTAAGAAGGAATTCGTTATCATAAATCTCAAAAACAGGCCACAAGCCTGTGTTCGTAGCTATTCGTGCAAGCAGAACCGCGTCAGAAGGCTCGAAATCCTTTTTAAGCAGGCATGGCGCGAAAAGGTCTATGAACCTGACGCCTTTAACAGATTTCGCTTTCTTCAGCTTGGACATGTAATCTTCTATGTACCCGATGGAAGCTGTTGCCACGTAAGGCAGGTTTTTTGCGAATGCGGTTTTCCACAGGGGTTTGCTATTATTCCAGCAGATACAGAGAAAGTTTCCTTTTGGATTAAAGCTGCATAGCGACTCCTTTATAGTCTTGTCGTCTGCATAACACAATACAGGCTTCTCTGCTGACAGCACAGAAGCAGCAGTCAGCGGGTCCTTTGCTACGATTACTGTGATGTCTTTTGCCATATCCGGAACACACTTTTCAGAGCATACCAGAATAACGTCTCCAAAAAACTGCAGGGCGAGCTTAAGCCCTATCTGTGGGCTGCAGCCAATGCACGTATTTCCAGGCTTAAAAATATTTTTATCAAGCTCGTTCCAGAATTTTATTTTTTCAGACTTTTCTTCTGCAACATGCAGAATGTCTTCAACATTGCTGGGATCCGGATTTTCTATTTCCTCAACGTCCATGGCAAACACCAATAGATTATTCATAGAAGAGATATTTAACTTTATCGCCGAGAGGTCCCCTTGCGAAAGCTGGGAGTAATTCACATCAAGCCCGCGCTTTCTTTGCAGCTGATGTCAGGCCACGGAAAACGCGCCTTCCTGCCTTGGCAACCCATCGCGTCTGCCTGTCTTTTTTTATTACAGGATGGTCCGGGTCTACAAGAATGACTTCAAAATATTTATACTGCCCATCTTCACCAACATAGTAGCTGTTCAGAACCTCAAGATTTGGGAATTTTCTTGCAACTCTCTTTTCTACGAGTGCCTGATGGCTCTGCTTTGGAGTAAAATGCACCCTTCCGCTTTTTTTGGGCTTTCTGCCTTTTCTTGGGTTTGGTCTATGCCTGCCGCCTTTTCCTATTCTTGTGCGCACTATTACATAACCCTGCTTTGCCTTATAGCCGAGCGCATGTGCCCTTGCAGGCTTTGTCGGACCGCTCACCCTTTTTACAGCGCTGTCCTTTCTCCATTTCTTTACGTTTGCGCCTACAATCATAGGAACCACACGAATCATTAGAATTGCAGAACAATTCTATGTATGGAAAAAGCTATGCTTTTTCCAATATATCCTTTACCCGGATTTTATTTAAATAAGCATGCTCGCTGATAAACTATTTAAAACTACTATTTAAAAGATAAAAGAGGTGAATAGATGCATCCTGCAGTTAAGCTGATTATCGGACTGATAATCTTTGTGGCTGGTATATACTGGTACATACCAGGTAAGCTGCCTTTGAACGCATTAGGTTCGCTCGTAACTGTTTTCGTAGGCGTATTCGGCCTGTTGTTGATATTCATCGGCCTTATCGTAGCATGGATCGAGTACGAAGACCTCAAATGGGAGCGAAGAGAGAAGAGAGAAAAGGCAAAGGAAAAGAAATAGATTTTTTCTTTTTTATTACATATTTTTGTTGTTAGGATTGTTCGTATTATGAATTGAGAGTTTTGAAAAGCCCTATCTCGCAAACAATTTAATAGGTTTTGTTAGAAGGCTTTTTTCTGCTTTCCCCTCGAGATTAGGGGGAAAGAGAAAAAACCGATTTCAAGCAAATT
>JACRMX010000022.1 GCA_016219485.1 Candidatus Aenigmatarchaeota archaeon
CAATGCTGGAAGCCTGCCAGAAAAGCTGTGTCAAACAGGCTCCTGAAAACCATGCCGGCTGCAAAATATCATTTGAGAAAAACTTTCAGAAAGAAAAACTCTATACCAGAAATGTTCCATTATTTAAGAGATTAGCTATTAGAAACAGTTAGACCATTGATAAGCGATTGGAAGTTGAAGCAATTAGACGTTAGAATAATTTCTTCTAGTGCCACCAAGTAAAATTGCACATTATTAAAATATCTACTTAAACCACGAACTCAGTGACTTTTGTGAAGGTTTTTCTTTCAGCTTCTTTATTGCGCTGTCTATGCGCTCTTCGGAAAAGTCATGCTCATCGCACAGTATTTTTTTTACTTCGTCCTCGTCAAACTCCGTAAATTCAGGCTTTTCCTCAACAACATCAGGATTCATGAAAAGGCTGTATACATCTTCAGGCGCTGCTTCACATTCCCAGTCAAGGCTGCTGAAAACCTCTTCAAGCGCCTTTTTCTCCCTTACCAGTTCAAGCGCTTTTTTTGGGCCAATGCCCTTTACACCAACAGGGTTGTAATCCGTTCCAACAAGCATGCCTAAAATAACCAGCTGGCTATGGCTTATGCCGAGATTTTCAAGCACCTGACTGAGCTCTATGATTTCAGGGTTTACAGTTACGTATTCATTCCCGCGCTTTTTTCTGCCAGAGATTGAAAGGTTGCGGACAAGCCTCGGTGTCCCGAAAAGTAGAGAATCAAAATCCTGTGAAGCAGTGCACCATGTCAAGTCCTGCTTGCACATATAGGCGCACTGTGCTTCGCCTTCAGAAACTGCCTGCACACAAGGAATGCCCATAGCCTGCAGAAGCTTTTTGCTGTCTTCTACTATCGCAGAAGTTATTGTAGTGGACCTCTGGGCGTATTTTCTCGCCTCTTCCAAATCCTTTCTTTCAAGCGCAGCTTTCCACTCTTTCTTCGCCTCTTCCCTTACGTCCCGCCTTTTTTCTGTCACAGATTTTTTAAACTCATGTCGCTCGCCGTCAAAAACATATACAGGCTTTATCCCAGCTTCCATGAACTTGATAGTCCTGTAAAAAAGCCCTGAAAAGTGAGACGTTACGCGGCCTCTTGAGTCCTTGAGTGACTCGCCATCCTTCTGCCTTATTATTGAAAGAAACTGGTATATCCAGTTAAAAGCATCCACAGCAATAGCCTTGTCTATAAGGCTTTCTAATGTTATTTCCCTTGATTCTACAATGTCTGAAAGGTTGACACCCATGATTAATTATAGCCTGTAAAATACATAAAAGGCTTTAGCACAGGCATTTTTTAATCCCAGGCCACAGGTCTTTGCTTATCTTTTTGCCTGTTTTCTGCTCCCATTCCTTTACAGGCATGCTATGCCTTTTGCGGATTTCTGTTCCGATTCCAAGGCCGTTGTATGCGCAGAACGGTATTATGCCCTCAGGAGTCGCATAGTGTATAACACAGCGTTCTAAACGCTCAGTGTCAAGGTTCCACGAATCCTGGAACCACATGCTTCCTATATACAGGAACTTCCTGTGAAAGTCTCCAAGCTTGTCATAAGACCCTGTCAGCGCTGCAGTCAGAAGATTTCCAAGCGAAAGCTCTTTAGGCGCCTTTTCTTTGTCTATATACCGGTTTACATTTTTCAGGAGCGCTGATGCTATTTTAGCCCTTTTAAACAGGCCTTTTGTCCTGGAAAGCTCTTCAATGAATGACATAAAGCCCTCAACGTCGATAAACCTCGTTATCGGAGTCATGTTTCCATTGTCAACGTAAACATACGTTGCTCCTCCGCATGCAGGTGAGCAGGTAAATTCAACCTGCTCGCGCCCTTTTAATGACTCCACAAGCTTGGATATTGGAAGAACAAAAGGGACAGGGTACCAGTCATCTTTTTTTATAGCGCCATTTGTCTGCTTTTCTATTTTTCTGAGCATCTCTGAATATGTTATCCTGCACTTTTTTCTTACGCCCTCATTTATTTTTTCTATCCTGCCGACAAATGATATAGGCTGAAAATTGACGCCGCGTACAACACCGACGTTTTCAGCAGCAAATCTGATTATTTTGCCCAGCTCGTGATCATTTTGCGTTTTTATCACAGTAGGCACAAGCACTGCGCCTATTTTTGCAGCTCTGAATGATTCAATTGCTTTTTTGTTCACGTCTATAAGCGGGTTGGCTTTCTTTGTTACGCCGTCAAAACTCATATATATGGTATTCACCCCGGATTCCTTGAGTTTTTTGGCAAGCTCCGGGTTTTCAGAGATTCTTACGGTGTTTGTATTCACCTGAACATGGGTGAAGCCGAGCTCTCTCGCGATTTTTATTATTTCAATGATATCATCCCTCATCATAGGCTCCCCTCCTGTGACCTGTAGTGCTCTTGAGGCCACAGGCTTCTCCTTTCTCACCATTTGCATTTCTCTTTTCAGCTCGCTGAGAGATGGCTCGTAAACAAAGCCCTCTGCTCCAGAGTTTGCAAAACAGTATGAACAGCGCATGTCGCACCTGTTTGTCACAAACAGGTTTGTGAGCACGCTCTGGGAAAGATGCTCGTCATAGAGGCTTGGCTTAACATCCTTTACGACAGAACCAGTAGTGAAGCTCTTCATGTATTTTTTGTAAAGCTTTGCATCGTCCCATATAAGCTCTTTGAATGTTCCATGCTTGTCACACTGCTTGAGCATGAAGATTTTCCCATTTTCTTCTATCCGGTCAGCTTCTATTTTGTTTATCCTGCCCTCTTTGAGGCAATCCGGACAAATGGAATACGTTTTTCCAAGGCCGTGCGATTCTTGCCTTTCCATGAGCCTTTCTTAATTTTAAAAACTTTTTAAAGCTGCACAGGCTGGACAAATACATCAGAAGCATGCACATGAACGAGATGGAAAATGAGAGTTTTGAAAAACCCCTACCTTTATCTTGGAGACTATTGAAGAGATTTTGTCAGAACCTTTTTTTCTCTTTCCCCTCAATTTTAGGGGGAAAGAGAAAAAAACTGATTTCAAGCAAATTCCTTTGATTCTATAGAGGAATTTGATGCATAAGATAAAGTATCTGGTAGATTTTTATACTTTATCTTAATGTGATAAAGAGTTTTTCAAAGTCCTCATTTAATATATCACTACTCTTTCAGTTCTGTATTGTCATAACCCCTTTTCTTTACATACGGATGCACAGCATTGTAGGCGCGTATAACGCTGCTGATCAGATTTTGCAAATTGGCACCGTATCCTGAAGCAACTCTGTAATGCCCGCCGGCATGGCCCTCGTAACTTGGTTCAATGCCGGTTTTATCCACGTTTACCCCGTAATCTGCAGCGCCTTTATGTAGCTCTTCCTTTATCTTGACCTTTATGGAAAAATCCATGGAGCTTATCACAGGACCAAGTCTTGACATAGCTTCCTCCACATCCCTGTCGGTAATTTCTGAAACATTCCTGAAGATTTTGAAACATTCAGATTTTGAAATGTCTAGCTCTTCAACCGGCCTGCTGAAGATGGCGCACCAGCTCAGCTTAGACCTTAGTATTTTTACATTTTTAAAAAGGCCATTGTGAAAAATTGTAAAATCTATATTACAATTATCAAAAATCGTGTTTTCCAGGCCACCGCCATTGAAGCTGCCGTAAAATATCTCGCAATTTATGAACCTGACATTTACGATATTGCAGCCGAAGAACGTGACAAAAAACAGCTTTGAATCCCTGATTGTCACATCTTTTAAATTAACTGAGATGTCTGCAAACTGTAAGCTGATGCCGGAAAATTCCCTCTCGCCGTTGGCGTATCTGTCCAGAAAATCCCTGCTGAAGATGTGCTCCACTTTCATACAACCACTTCTAAAACTAGAACCCAGCAGATATTAAAAGTTTAGTATGGTGGCAAGAGACACACCTTTTTTAAATAATGCTGAAGAAAGTATTAGAAAGTAAGATTCCTAAATCAGGTAAGGAATGTGAATACTGTAAATGGTACACGAAGCTGAGGGAATTATAAGTCTTCAATAACCATAAAATCTAGTTGATGGCACTGTCAACTTTGCCAACTACCACTGCTACCACAATCTTCAAAAATAAATGTCTTTGCATATAATTAAAAAGATGTTTTCAATACCATACATAAGCCCGTACTTTTCAGCCAATCCCCATTTGCATGCTATAGTCATATTTGCGTTCTTCTTCATAGTTTCACGCGTAGTTGTGTTCGCATCTGAAAAGCTCATACTAAGGCTTACCAAAAAGACAAAAACTGAATTAGACGACATGATTATAAAGAGAACGAACAAGCCTGTATCCGTAATTCTAATATTCATAGGCATAAGGCTGGCTCTTGATGCCTATGGCTTATCTGAAGCAGAGATGGTTATTGCAAACAGGATTTTTTCAAGCCTGATAGCCCTTGGTGTTGCATATATTATAATAGCCATTTTTGATGTTCTGGTGGATAACTGGGCAAACATATGGTCCAGGCGGACAGCATCCAAAATGGATGACTACATCGTATCACTGATGCATAGGATTATAAGAGTTATTATATTGATATTCACCCTACTGTACATCCTGTATATATGGGGCGTTGAAATTACAGCAATGCTTGCCGGCCTTGGCGTTGCAGGCATTGCAGTGGCTTTCGCAATGCAGAGCACGCTTAGCAATATTTTCGGCGGCATATTCATGCTCATTGACAAGGCCATCAAAGTCGGCGATGTTATTGAGCTGGATGATAAGACGTCTGGCACTGTGCTTGATATTGGCTTAAGAAGCACGAGAATAAAGACATGGGACAACGAGGTGCTTATAATACCAAACGGAAAGATGGCTGATGCGCGCATAGTCAACTACACAGAGCCTGACCTGACTGCAAGAACCTCTGTCATCTTTAGTGTTGCATACGGCTCTGATGTTGACAAGGTAAAGAAGATAGTCATGAAGGAGATAAAAGCAATAGAAGGCGTAAAGGCCGAGCCTGAGCCCATTGTATACTTCCAGGAGATGGGGCAGTCATCGCTCAACTTCAAGGCTTATTTCTGGATGGATGACTTTACAAAAAGGTTCAGGGCAAGGGACGAAGCCAATACAAGAATTTATAATGCACTGAGAAAAGCTGGCATAAAAATACCATTCCCGCAAATGGATGTGCATGTGAAGAAATAGACGAGAAACGGAAGAGTAGTTATGCTGTACTGGGCTGTATTTTTTCTGCTGGTTAATGCCGACTATAATCAGAGCAGCGTTATATCCCCTGCTTCCACTGATGCCACGCCGTCTATTTCAGAGATCGCATGCTCTATAGCGTCTGTTCCACCAGGCCTGTCTGGAAATGTCAGCAGTATCTCAAGCATCTTAAGGCCAAAGGCCACAGGCTTCTCCTTTATCTCCTTTATAACAACATCAAGCCTTTCCAGGCGTTTTTTTGCCTGTTTTTTAATCGCTTCAATGTCTGTTTCCGGAGATTCCGGCATAATCATGAGCGTTAAAGCAACCTGTCCCATAGTTTTAAAAAATGGGGCTGAAAACTTAAAAACCTATTTATATCCCTGTTGACAATTAATAATCGGCGATGCTATGGCCAGGAATAGGAATACCAGAAATAGGAATAAGAGAAACAGCCCGGTAATGCATAAGAAAAACAGTCTGGGAAGGAATACGAAAAACATCCTGGAAAGGGACAGGGAGCTTGAGGAAGCAGATTGAAAAGGACAGGCGCAGGCTTGAGGGAGACAAGGCAGAGCTTTTAGGAAGATCAATGCAGGTTTTCGAATCGCCAAAGGAGAAAATGTTTGCATCCATAAAAAATGTGCTGGATGAAAATGTCAGGTTTGTCAAAGACCTTATAAAAGCAGACCTGCCTGCCAAAACCGCTGAAAAAATCAAAGCAGTCCTGCCGGTCAAAGCTGAAAAAATCAAAGCAGCTAAAGGCGAAGCTGAAAAAACAAAAGCAGACCTTCCAGTCCAAGCTGAAAAAATAACAGTTGAACTCCCACCAGCTCCGGAGATAATACCTGAAGATAAAATAGTTCCTGAAGATGTGATCGAGCCTGACATAAAGACCATGAAGCTTGAAAGCAGTGCAGAGCGCTATAAGAGGGAGTATGAGGAGTATGTGCAGAAATACGGAGAAGAGCCTACAGCAGGAGCTCTTATAATTGAGAGGATGTTCAAAAAGATAGATGAAAAGGAGAAAAAACTGAAGGAAAAGCCAAAGGAATCCAGGGCCACCATTGAAAGAAAGCATAAAAAAAGAGACTCAAGTTCAGTGCCGCTGGGCGCGCTGTTTGAAACAATAGAAAAAGAGAAGAAGCTCAGCATACCAGATGCTGCCAAAATGTTTGGCGTTTCACAGAATGAAATAAAGGGCTGGGCAGAGATGCTTAAGGACAACGGCCTCATACATGTAGAAGGGGACCACCTGCGCCGTTAGGTTTTGTGTCCAATAAATGTATGCGATGACTAAAAGGCCAGCTTAGACGAAAAAAACAGGTCTTTTTCTTTTACCGTCTTTTCATTCTTAGGGCAGAAGAAAAGACCACCTGAATAGTTCAGAAAGAAAGAAGCGAGGATTTTAAAAAACTTCGTTTTTCCTATTTCTTGTATTACATCAGAATTGATTTTTTCTCTTTCCCCCTAATCTCGAGGGGAAAGCAGAAAAAATCTTTTTTCAGAAATGAACAGACAAGCTTTTCTTTTCATCCTAACAATTAAAGCCAGTTGAAGAATCTATCACACTCCCATCATAAGCCTGAGAAAGTTTCTGAGCCCAGGTCCAAGCCCGAGCACTATTATTGCGAACTTTATGAACATATTCTGGTTTCTGTTTTTGACATCCCTGTCAATGACCCATAGCGCTGCCAGAACAACAGGTATCTTGAGAAGGTACATGCTCCACGGGCCAAGAGACGCGATTGCAAGCCCGGCAATAACATGCTGCTCTGTGTAAGGAAAGAACTGTATTGCAACAAATGTTGTCGTGGCATCAAACACGTGCGACAGGAAAACCCATGCATTTTCCCTGTAAAGAAGCGTTAGTTTCAATTCCCTTGCCAGATAAACGCCTGCTACAAATAGCGCAAAAATCCGAAGCACGATAAAAGCGCCGGTATTTTTTACATACCTCATTGAGCCAAACAGCACGCATAATGCAGCGCCAATCAAAAGCCATATGATATGGTAACTTTTTTTCAGCCTCTTTTCAAGCTCTCTTGAAAGCCACAGCGCTGCAACTGCCAGTAAAAACGTTATGATGAAAACAAGCGGAGTCACGAATAACGGGCTTTTGAAAATTCCGGCATCTTCCAGCACCCTGAAAACAGAGCCCAGCAGTATATATGGAAGAACACTCAGAAGAAATTTTTCGTCAATGCATATTTTCCATTTTTTCAGCAGCCTGTAGACCGCGAATACCATTACAGCAAAAATAATTCCGTATGTCAGCGTGTTAAAGATATTATACCCTGTTCCATATACAATCGGGTCTATGTAGTATTTCTGTATAAACGAAAGCATAATCTTTAATATTACCCGTTACTATTTATCTACATGAGAATAGCGGTAGTTATAGTTAGTATTGTTCTGCTCAGCGGCTGTGCTGAAATAGACCTTTGTTCCAGCTTTGGCATCTGCGAAGAAACCGTGGCAGTGAAAACAACAAAGCAGGAGCTTGGGCCAAGGGATGTTGTTACAATTTCAGATGTTTACACTATACCGAGATCTCCAATACCGCCTGACAATTCCGTTCTGCTCACTTTTATACTGACAAACCATGATACTGACCCGAAAAATATAGCGCAGAATGTGATAGTTGACCTTTACGATGCTACAACATTCAAGAATACGTTAAAGCAGAGGTGCAATGAAAATCCTTCTGAGAACTGCCGTTCAAACCAGTGTAATAACCTGAACCCGTACACGCCATGCAAGCTGCTTCCTACTGCAGAAAAACCCATAACCTTTAACCTCATATCGCCATCAGAAGCTGAGATAGCAAATATAAGGACGAACCCTGTGCTTTCATTCAAGGTTTATTATGATTTTTACAGCTCAATGCTCTATGACGTAGTTGTTGTCAATCCCATGGATATGATCAAAAGGCAGAAGGCAGGCGAGACAATGCCGCTTAGCCAGGCAGTGATCTACAGCAGCGGGCCAATAAAGATAGACGCCGAGATTCAGGGCGAAAAATATGCGCTTGGCGACGACACGATGGATACAATAATAATTTTTACTGTGGAGGACGAAGGCAGCGGCACACTTAAAGACGGTGCCATAGCTCCGGGCAAGATGAAGATAGAATTTCCACTCGGGCTTGCCAACGAACAGCTGAACAACATAAAAAGCTACAGCACCCGTCAGCAAACCACAGGCGGCGGACCCACTATGGTGGACATCTCTGGTGGAACCACTGGTACAACTGGAGGAACAGCAGGCACGACTGGAGGGACAGCAGGCGGTACAGCTGGAGGAACAGTTAAAAGAGACGACGCCTGGTGCAAAAATCAGGCGCAGACAGCAAAAAAACCAAATCCTAATAATTATGAATGTGTTGACACAAACAGCTATGACAACTGCGAAACAGGTACAGGTCTTGGCGGAGATTCAAACTGGTGTGACCAGTCCAAAGGATTAAAATGCTGCATTCCAGCAGGCGTGTCCGTAACAGGAGGAACCGTAGACAGAAATGACCCGTGTAGTATTGCCTGTGGCAACTACTGCCCTTTTGATGAATGCATGGGAATAGATAAATCCAAATCAACCTATGGTTTAGGGTGTTACTGGATAGACAGAGGAATAGAGGACCCTTTACCTTTAGGTGAAATTGGAAACTCCTGTTTCTCATGCAAGTCCGATGTTACGTGCGAATTTTTTTCTTCCCCTCCTTTAAAGGGAAAGGCCCAATGTCAGGAATATGCATGCGGACTGATAAAAAAAGGCTATGAATGTAGATGGACTTCTGGAGAAAAATGCTCCTTGGTCAAAACCCCGGCAGAAGTTGTGCCAAAACAACCTTGCTCTGACTGCTTTATAGGTCTCCAGACCTGTAAGAGGGAGAAATGCCAAGGCACAACCATGGGCGGAAAAGAATGCTACTGGGTTGAAGCAGGATTCTCTTTGACTGAGAAATGTTTCATCTGTCCTGAAAACCCTAAATGTAGGCTGTTTGACAGCAAGGATGAATGCGAAACAGCAGCCTGCGGACTGATAAAAACAGGTGGTGAGTGTATATGGACTTCTGATGGAGAATGCTCCACACCCAAAACTCCAACAGGCGCTGTAGTTTCAAGTGCAATTACAGGAATGGCGACAGCATCAAAATGCAGCGAGTGCGGAGCAGGCACGCTTGAAGCATGTGACCTGCAGGAGTGTATAGATTTAGGAAGCGATTGTTATTTTGCTCCTTATTCGTCTACAGTTCCTCAATATGGTTACTGTAAGGAATGCCCTGCAACCGGAGCTTTATGTTCATTATTCACGCTGTCTGAAATGTGCAAAGCAAACCATTGCAATCTGCAATGCGTATGGGCAGGTTCATCGTGCGTTGCTGCATCATCTGCAACAAAATGCAGCGATATTAAAAATAGAGAACAGTGTACATTAGGCCCGCTGGACTGCCACTGGGACGGCTCATGCAAAGAAGGCTCGAATTGCAATGACGAGAAAAAAACGCTTGAAGCTTGCCATGACATGGGCACATACTGTTATTTTGACAATACGCTCGGAGCAACAGATGTTTTAGGAAACGACGGCACATGCAGGCGCTGCAGTGCGTCAACGTCGTGTTCAGCATTCAATTTAGCAGCAGAATGCAATTCAGACCGTGTCTGCACTGCAAAATGTGAGATGCAAGGAACTGTCTGTACGCAGAAAACAGACAAGATTTCTGCAGCGACAGTTGTGAAACCACTGTTTAACTGCAGTTCTGGTAATGATAAAGTCGTGTGTGAAAATATAGAGCCTATTGACCTCTACAAGGACCAGTCTGTTCCACTATACTTCAGGATAAAGGGTGTTCCTAAAGTTGAGATACACGAAACATTTACGATAAAGGCCGACGTTTACTATACCTACGAGCTCAAAAACTCGGTGGAGGTTGAAATAAAGCCATGGGGGTCAAAGTGATGAAGATTGAGAGTTCTGAAAAACCATTAGCTCGCAAACAATTTAAGGGATATATAAGGAAAAGTACGGAACTTTTCCTATACAGGAAAAGCTTTGCTTTTCCTTGTATTTTTAGAGAGTTTTTTTCTGCTTTCCCCTCAATTTTTAGGGCGAAAGAGAAAAAAACTGCATATGAAACATCGGAAAAACGGGGTTTTTCAAAGTCCTCGATTGCTCTGATAGCAGCTGTTTGCATGGTTCTCATGGTTAGCGGCTGCATTGAGTCTATTCCAAC
>JACRMX010000023.1 GCA_016219485.1 Candidatus Aenigmatarchaeota archaeon
CTCTGCCTTCCCTTTTATGTCATCCACTACATTCTTTGCAACCGAAAGTGCATACCTCATGTGTCTTGGGTCAACCTTTGCCATTGTCGAGTTCGCAACTAAATTTATGGCTTCTGGAGAAATTGTATTGAAAAGTCCCATTATATTTGACAGCTTGCTGGAAAGCGCAAGCTTTATATCGTGCTCCCACTCTTCCTTGCTGGCATAAAGCCTTTTGTCAAAAAGGTAAAGACCTCCGTCCAGGAATGATGTCATGCCATCGATGAACATGCTTAAGTTATTTTTATGGCTGCCTGGGATGTCTATGTGGATCAGCTTCTTTCCAGCATCTTCTAACTTTAATTGATCACCGAGCGGATTGCAGTAAGCTGTTATCCCGTGCATCCTCATAAAGGCGAACATAAAGTCAGAAAGCAATTTGTCATCGCAATAAATAGCAACGCTATCATTTCCGGTAGGATTTAAGGAAGCAAAGATTTCAATTTCACCGTGCTCATTGATTAGTGCAGGCACCATGTTAAGCATATTATGCTTAATTACTATAGCCTTGTTCAGTCTGCTCAAATTTTTTGCTATATCAGGGTCTGGAGAGAAAACAGCGATGCTTTTGTTGTCAGCTGTATCAATGTTATCGGATATTGTATAGTTATAGTATTCAGTAACATTTTCATCCCTAATACTGTCCCTTTTTATAACACGCCCCACTGCAACTTTAAGTTCATCTACAGGTTTTGGGAACTTGTACATAATCTTCACTTCACTCTCGGTGATCAACTAGCCCAAACCTCTTTCCATAAATTCTCTTTCTTGTTGTTATCGCACCCGAGTATTTCGGCTTCTGAGGCACACTGGACCAGTTCGCAGGGTTTCTTAGCATTTTCGCATACTTAGGCGAGGGCATAAGCGATTGTGAAAGCGGGTTAAGATTCTTCTCTCTGCCTTCTTTTTTCTTAGCCATATTCCTTTCATTGGCCTGCACCCTCTCCTCATACCGCTGCCGCATATACATCAATTTCATTCTCACATTATCGCGCCATTTCTCAATTCTTCTTCTCATTTCAAGGTTGATTATTCTTCGCGGCTTTTCTTTTCTCCCTAAGCGAATCGAACTAAGGCTTCTCCTGCCCGTACTCCCCTTTCCTATGTCTGAAGACCTGTCAGCCATGCTATCACCTCATAACAATAGACCTGTGCTAAACTGGCCTATGTTAATATCATTTACCCTCTGTGCTATTCTTAATTTCTCTGCCAGCTCTGAAGTTCTCTTTTTATACTCTTCTCTTGGCAATTCTCCAAGTTCGTATAGTAATGCAATCTCCTTTATTTCGTTCTGTGTTTTTTTCAAAGGATATAATTCCTGCAAGGAATTTTTATGTACAGCACGAAAGCTCATCATGATAAGATTCGGCAGAGGTTCGAAACCAGCCAGGCTTAACGGTAATAAAAATACATCGTCTATGACAAACATTACCTTCTCCTCCCCATTATTCTTATATCCACGAAATTGTACGGGGGCCACGGCCCGGAATATTTAATTTTACATTCTTTGTATTTCTGCCCTAGCCTTTCCACCTCTTCTGAAAATTTCTCTATGTCTCTTTTGTCAACCAAAAATGATTTGTTGTAAAGCAACCTGTCAGAAAACAGCTCGCCTCTTCGAACTTCGACGACAATCCTGTCCAAAACTGCAAAATCCTCTTCTTTTACAGCTTGGGTCATTTCTTGTGGAATACCCGTGTCTAAAGGAATGTCTTCTTTTACATCTTTACCTTCTTTTGGGGCAACAACCTTCACACCGAGCTCTATTTTATTGTCTATTAGTCTGAGGCTCCTTTTTAGAATGGGATAAACATTCCTCATTGTGTTTACCAGAATGCCTTTTGTTCTGAATACCATCCCAAATGCTACTGGCAAAACTGTATGCTCTTTCAGAAGACATAGCTCAACATCCTTGTGCCTTGCCACGTTGTCATCAGTGGGCTCGTAATCTTTTAGCGGAACCTCGCTGGCTATGGCGCATAAATCATGATACGGCAGAGCATAAGGCCTGCCGCCTTCTATACCCTCTTCAGGAAACCCGTTTAGTTTGGTTCTGTTTATTATGCAGTAGAGATATTCAGCCATGGCTATTCCTTCTTTTCATAGAGCAAAGATATGCTTTCCACGCCCTGTATGTTCGAGCGTAGGAACATGTTCAGGAAATTCTTTGCCTGCATGTGATCGTTTAGCATACGGGTTATCCGTTCTCTATCAATAACTGTGTATATCCTTACCTTCTCGAATCCGAGCTTGCTCTGTAGAAGACCTTCCTTTTCAAGCTTATGTAGCAGCGGGTATAGCGTGCCTGAAGAAAGCAAAACATGAAAGTTATCGTA
The DNA here is from genome assembly GCA_016219485.1 of Candidatus Aenigmatarchaeota archaeon. Lineage (GTDB taxonomy): Archaea > Aenigmatarchaeota > Aenigmatarchaeia > GW2011-AR5 > JACRMX01 > JACRMX01. Next base: position 2,376 of record JACRMX010000023.1, read on the forward strand.
TATTCTCTTTTTTATATTAATTCCGCATATAGGCTCTTTGGAAACCATAGCAAGAATAATCGTCTTCAATTCGTCTTTCACAAATTTTTCAAAAAAGCCGTTGGTGGTATTTGCTAAAGAGGGTCCTGTGTCTAGCATATTATTGTCCTTGATTATAATGGCCTTAGAGTGCTTCTCTACTATTCTCCTACAATCGTCCTTGCCTAATTTGGTGATGTCGTACATGCAGAGTACAGCGTCGCAATGCAATTTGCTGAGAACTTTTTCCCTCTCTTCGTAATTGAGAAAGCTTTCAGCATTATTAAACCCTATCTTTTTCCTTTTGTGTACAACCTCATGTTTTAGCGTTTTCGTCGGCTTTGGCTCCAGTGACCTGACCTGTATAGGAGAAGTGCAATCTATTATTATTGTGCCAAAGTCGCCATTTCCACTCTTCTTCCCTTCGCCCCCCCCCCTCTCCAACCAGAAAAATTTATTAATGTTCTCTATGGAAGGGTTGATTATTGTCAGTTTTCCAACTTTATAGTCTATTAGGATTTCCCTTACCTTTTCTAAATTCTCGTCTGTAATCAAAAGGGCATTAGTATTTCTGCCGGACAAGAACTGGACGTAAATTTTATATTTGTCCGTTTCTGGTGTATATAAATATAAAATATGCCCATTCCCGGACAAGAGATGATTCGTAGATTCGTTAATATTGTCAAAGGTTACTAAATGCTCATTGCACAACTTATTTTCTGATGCCCACATATTTTCCAATGCCCACACCCCATGTCTTGCAATTCATTAACAAAATATTGCAGAGAGAATATCGAAATTTGACTCGAAAAAATGATTCATATATTTAATTGTGAAAGATGGTATATATAGTTTTTCCAGACGCATTTCCTGTGTCGAACATCGATACGAAATACGACTCTGCATATCAGCTTAATAAGTGAACCAACAATTCGTGAAAAGATTTCCTGCGGTTTTTAAGGGACAAAATACCTAATGTAAAGAGTTTACCTGTTGGCTTTTATTACTAGCTAAGGCAAATGCCGGCTAGAAGAAATTATTTTTCTTCTTCAGAATGCGTATAAGGTACGCCGCGTCTTCTTGTATTAAGTCTTCTATAGCTTAGAATTTTATTGCCACCCTCAGTGATAACAACCTCGTATTCTCCTATCAAATCTTGGCTGCTTGGAACAGCTCTTCTTTCCAGCATCTCAATATTAATCTGCCAATTTTTTCCAACCTGCTTGGCGCTTATAATACCGAGCGATTCTTTCTTCAGCGTATCTTTCATCAGGCTGCTTGCCATTTCATTAATTTTAACAAGTTCGTTCATAAAAATCACGGAATGTAAACATAGTCGTTTTCGAGTCTTACTTGTGCGCCAATCCAGTCTTTCAGCGACCCCTTCACATTATAGCTTTCCAGATTCTCTACATTGAAATAATATTTTAGGAATTGCGCCAGCTTATTCCTTCTGAACTGACCAGCCTTGCTAAAAGCCTTGGGGTCAAAGCTACCATCAGCTTTTAGGCATGTAAAAAACATCTCTTTTATCTCCTTGTCAGCAGTTTTGACTTTTATGATAATAACATCAGTATCATTTCCAATTCTCTTAGGCTTCTTCTTCCATAGGTCGTAGACGCTGTATAGCTTTGCCTCTTTGATAAGTCCGTGGTTTGTTATCATGAATTAAATTCGGCCAAAAGGTTTATAAAACTTCTTTTTACATATCGGAATTCGACATACATAAAAAAACTTGTTGCTATGGGGATTATTGCTTTTTAACAGTAAGGGGAATAAATATTCTATCGTCCTTTATTTGTACACGTCGACCTTTCCAGTCCTTTATATTTTCCTTTAGATTATACTCCTCTGGGTTTGTGTCAAAATAGTACATGAGAAATCGTGCAAGCTTATTTCTCATGGCGGCACTTCTTTTGCTTGGGGTTTTTGTTGAAAAGGTTCCATCCCCTTTCAGACAGGTGAAGAATGTTTCTTTTATTTCTTTGTTTCCGCTCTTCACTTTTACTACTATAGCGTCTGTGTCATTGAAAGCGACCTGGCGTGGTTTCTTCTTCCATAAGTCGTATACATCATATAATTTAGCATCAACAATAACAGCATCCATCAAAACACCCAATTTCTTAATATCTTAATAGCTGAAAACATTACATTATATGTAAACGACCTCAGGTCTTGGTATGCTGGGCGAGAATGGCATCCTCCTGCCACCCCATTTCCATGATCTCTTATCCCATCTCACCAATTTCTTATCAAACCCAGAAAGTTTGGCATTCCAGTTTGAAGCGTAGATGACCTCCCTTCTTCTCCACCGGCTCTGCCATTTGAGTGCTCTCTTTGCCATTCTTGCTTCTGATCTTTCTGCCCTTCTATCCCACTTCAAGGCAAGCTTATTTGCACGCAAATCCCATTTTATACTCCAAGAAGAAACCTTTGCCTTGTAGCCTGCTTCATATTTTACTCTTTTAGCTAGCCATTTTGTGCTTATCCTGGCATTCTTGGCATCCTGCTTTAAATGCCTCATTTCAATTTTTCTTGCTAATCTATTTTGCAGCATAATTATAACATTTTTTGAATTCGCTCCTTTATCAATAATCTTTTTTTGGCTACATCATCAAAACCTAAGAATTTTGATGACATGGCATCAACACATACTTCTTCGAGATAATCTTTACCAAAACCGTTAGTTGCCTGTAAGGCCTGCCCGATCATTATTGCTATCCTTGTTCCAGGTTTTTCTACACCGCCTAAAATGTTTCGCAGTTCCCTTACTACATCGACAATCTTCTCAGCCCGCGCTTTCGGCAGGCCCGAATGAGCTTGAACTATCTTTACCTCTGTATCCCTGTTGTAATAATCCATATGTATTGTTGCAATCCTGTCTAGCAATGCATCCTGCGGCTTGTGGACGCCTGCGTACTCCATATTATTTGAAGTCAGCAACAATGAGAAATCCGGGTGAACTTTGATGTACCTATCTTCGCCGAACTTAGTTGGCAGTTCCAATACACCCTCTTCCAGAACAGAAAGCAGGATGTTGTTTGCCTCAGGCCTGCTCCTTGAGAATTCATTATAAATTAATGTATAGCCATACTGGCACGCAAGTGTCAGAGGATTAGAAACCCATCTTGCTTCCATCGTATCTTTATCCTTGAAGACATTGTGAATAAATTTATCCCTTATGGTGGTCATCTCTATCTTTGAATAGCCGCCGATCAGGTTAGTGGTATTAATGGCTTCATCACCATTAACCCATACAGAAGGCTTTCCGAGCAAATTGGCAGCCTGCAAGGCTAGTGCAGTTTTCCCGCATCCTGTAGGACCAATAATGTGTACAGGATAGCCAGTCTTTAGCCATAGGAGGATTTTGCCTATATACCTTTTGACTTCGTCTGTCTCAATAAAATTTTTCGGCACTGGTGACAAGAATTTTGCTTCGATATCTTCCCTTACTGTAGCAAGCTGGACTTCTCTGACATCTTCCTGTTCGCGTTGTCTAGTAAGTATTGTAAGCTTTTTCTCAGCTATGGCTTGGTGAACAGCTCCACCTCTAACTTTTCGCGGATGTTCTGGAACATATTTCATATCAGAATCCTCTTATTTTATTGTAACTTTACCCCTACATCTTTGCTTCTAGATGTGTTCATCCGGCTTCCTACCATTGTATCGTTAGTTGGATACCCTGCGAGCCTAGTGGCGTTGAACATGCTCATAAAAAATAAAAGCAGGCGATTAGCCCCAAAAATTCTTTATGTACTCTTGCAGTGTCGTGGCTTGATAGTTCTGGATTTTCGTTGCGAAATTGTTAATCTTTGTCACAACCTTTCTTGAACCTGCGTTTATCTCTCTTACTGCGGCTTTATTTACCTTTTCCTGTTCTTTTATTGTCTGCTGAAATAATGCGATTTTGTTGTGCACTTCCTGCACGCCTTTGTACATATTTGCAGCTGCTGCAGCATTCTCTTTTTCCTGCGCTCGTATATCATCCACTAACTTGCTCACGCTTGTCGCCATAACTCGAACACCCGCTTGCATTGTCTTATAGGTTTCTCTAATCGCTGCCTGTTTTGCTCTAACGCTCCCTGCTACAAGTGGATCAGCCATTTAATCACCTGCCTTAAGCTTTAGCAGGTGCTGCGATGGCCGCTTGCTCAACCTTTGTTATCTCTTCTGCGTAGTGCAGGTATGTGTCAACGCTTGCCACTACAACTCTCGCTTCTATAGTGACTATCTCTATTCCCACCAAGTTTACTCTTGCCCATGCATCTACAACCAAACCCTTGTCAAGGATTCGGTCGATAACTTCTGCAAGACTTGCTGTATCTGGCGCTTGATTTACCATATTTTCTACACCTCATATTTTTATTTTATATAAGTTGCCCCCAATTCCTTCTGCAATTAAATGATGCGTCTGCATCACTTTATTTAATGCAGTATAAAATTGCACAACCCTTTTAATTATATTGCAATCCGTTCAATATAAACATAAGCAAAAAATCGATGTCCGTATCGGATTTCGATACGCATAATCTGTGAGTTCTCTGTAAGCATTCCTATGGAAAGTTTATGCGATCTTTAGACTCTTTTGTCTTGAACGTTTTGCCTCTTCATCTCATTAAGATAAAGTATAAAAATCTGCCAGATACTTTATCTTATGCATCATGCTCAAAGACCGAAGGTCTTTGGCACACCGCGGAAGCAAAGCTTCTGCGAGTGAATTCCTCAGAAAATTCATTCCAAAAGAATTTGCTTGTCTGGCATATCCTATCTTGATAGCCTCTCTAGAACCCTGTCTGAAAATTTTAAAAATATATCATCCCAAATATTTTTAAAATCATATTCTCACAGCAGTTGAATCTTAACGTCAGTTGTTTGATTAACAGAACCGTTCCTGATGCATCCTCACACATCGCATAAGAACACTGATAAAACTTTTTCCCGCCAGTAACGCCGTTGTTCATTGATAGCCGAACTGACGCAACGCCGAATGACGAGCGTTCGATTGACTCGCTCGTCAGTTTTTCGATGCGCCTTTTCTGAATGGCATTGCTCTAACGGTTGAGGGCTGGCGGGCAAGTGTATTGAGCATAAAATCTTTTTAAAGGAAATAGTATACATATGAGTAGTGATACTAGTGGCAAAAAATAGGTATGATGTTTTTAGACAGGTTTTAATGATTTTCATAATATTAATATCACTATTTCAGTTATACTCAGCAATATTTCTAATTACCAGGGAGGCAGTTCGTTATATTGTATTTGCTGTATTTTCTGCTTCTACATTTATAATTGGCATGATATCAATTTATTCAATTTTAAGTAGAGAGAAATGGGGAATTTATGCTACATCGGTGTTCTTTATGGTCACAGCAGCTTATTTTGCTCTGAGTCTAGTATATATGCCTTATTATCTCATGCCTGTGACAAATATTCTGGGAATTATATTTTTATTATGCCTCTGGCTTGCTGTATTGGTAAATAAAAATAAGCTGCAGAAATGATGACCTGATTATTTTTCTGCAGAAAATTTCTCTGCAAGCAATGCTGCATTTTCCTTCAGCCTTTTTATTATATCCTTTATTTTGATCTTGGATGCTTTTCTCATCTCCGGGACGAGGTTTTTGTGATAAAATTCCCCGAATGTCTCGTTGATTATACCTTCGCTGTTTCTGAAAGCAACCCTTAGAAACCCGTACATAGTAATAACCAGCGGCTTCTCAGCGTTGTTGTCGCCGTCTATTGAAACTTCCACGACAATCTTTGTGTGCTTGTCTATTATTTTAATTATAGAAAATTTAATTTTGATTATGTTTTCACGTCCTCCGGCAAGGACCTCATTTTCCTTCTCCACCATTCTTCCGAGTGTCTTTGCCATGTCCATAAATTCAAGCGCAAAAACATATGGGCTATTCACCATAACCGAGATGCTCTCATCTGCAAATGTTTCTGTAATTATGCGCATAGCGTCAGCCTCTGCATTCTTCACATAGCCATGAGCCTGATACCTTTTTCAGGTTATCGGAATAGTTTCCGCATGATTCGCACTGGTCAAAGAGAACAGGCTCTTCTTTGCGGTCAAGACTGCCTATTTTCATTTTTTCGAGCATAATTTCAAAAAGAGCCGGCTCTACCCTCAGGATATCATTGTTCGTAATTATTCCAATGAGCTTTTTGTTTTTAAAAACAAGCAGCTTTTCTATGCCTTTCTGCGTAAGCAGGCGGGCTGCTTCTTCCAGTGTTTTGTTTGGCGAGATCGTAACCGGATTTTTTGTCATTATGTCGGAAACCTTTTTTCCTTTTCTGCTGGCAACATGCTTGTAAACTATATCCGAAGGCGTGAGTATGCCAGCGACTCCTTTTTTCCCGACAACGACAACTGAGCCTATTTTGTTTTTCTTCAGCATCTCAGCTGCTTTTTTGATGCTATCGCCAGGAGAAATGGTTTTTACGCTCCTGTTCATAACTTCCTTGACGAGTGCGCTGTACCTCATGATAGATATATGGTACATGCCTAATAAAAAGATTAGTGAGGTTTGAAAAAACCTTATCCTTTAGTTTGCAGAGAATTGTATATATATAAAAGTTAGAAACTTTTCCTTGTATTATTAGAAGGTTTTTTTCTGCTTTCCCCTCGATATTAGGGGGAAAGAGAAAAAACGTACGGGCATGGAAAAACAGTGCTTTTTCCAAATGTTATCCTTTTTTATTACAGAACCTAAAGGCTCTCCAATAAAAACTAACGCCTTCTATTATATGCTCATGGTAAAAACTTATAAGAAAGGCTATACAGCTGAAAGGGAAATTGTTCATACCCTGTATAAAATGGGGTATGCTGTTATACGGACCCCGCGTTCAGGCCGCATATGCCTGCCAAGCCCTGATATTATTGCTGCAAAACATGGTAAAATTATTGTTCTCGAATGCAAGTCACGCAAGCGCGCTTTTAACGTGCCTGCAGAGCAGGTGGAAGAGCTGAGAGAATGGGAAAAAAGAGCAGGAGCAACAGCTTATATCGCATGGAAGGTTGCACACAAAGGGTGGTTCTTTTTCCCCATGTCTGTTGTAGAAGAAAACAGGGGAAATATTGGAAAAAGAATGCCGCAAAAAGCCATAGGCATTGACGATATCTGAAACAGATAAATCAAAAATAAGAGTTTTTGAAAACCCCTTATCCCGCAGAGAATTGAATAGATATGAGAAAAAGTCAGAAACTTTTTCTATACATGGAAAAGGCTGTGCCTTTTCCAATGTTTTGCCAGAAGGTTTTTTTCTCTTTCCCCTCAATATTAGGGGGAAAGAGAAAAAAACCGTATGGGATTGGAAAAACGTGGTTTTTCAAAGTCCTCAAGCTTTGTATGTAATGTCAGAAAACTGCCTCAAGCCAGGCGCCAATCAATATCAGCGTCTCTGCAAGAGCAAGATAGATGAGCGCGTCTTTTACAACAGCGTTGAATGCTATTGAGCCGTATTTTTCCCGCAAAAGCCCTATTGAAAGTATTCCGCCAGCCAGGCCTGCAAGAAAATAGCCGGCGATCTCCGGCACGCCATGAAGCGCTATTGCGCCCAGGCCCAGCGGAACGCCATACAGGTATGCCTGCATGGTATGCATGCCCTCTCCTATAAGCGACCTTATGTTAAAGCCAAGATAAACTGCTATGATAGAAGCGTTCCATGCCAGTATAAATACAGCGCCTGCACCGAACATGATTGAAAGTATAAAGCTGAGTATCATGGTCTGCGAATTATTTATAAAATATTTCAGGAAAAGGTAGCTGCTGTCGACCGTGGTCCCTGATACCATGTTTTTAAGCGTGTTTGTCTGCAGGGAAAATACATTCATATCCGGGGCAAAAACAAAAATAAATGCAAGCGAGAATATTACCCCGAGAAAAAATGCTGAATAAACGTATATCGCGCAGATGTGCCGGGTAAATATATTACCGCTCGGGTTTTTGTCCCTTCGCTCTTCTATGACGAATATGCGCTGGAAAAATGGCACAAAAAGTATTGTTATAAACGTTATTGTGAGCAGAGATGCTTCTGAGGGAAATATGCGCCATGCAAAAAATGATGCTATCAGAGAATACACGAAAGCAACAACAAATATGCGCCATGGATCCTTTTCTGCGGATTTCGGGTTTATCAGTGATTCAAGAACCATGATATCTATTTATTTTCCGGTTTAAATATAGTTTTAAAAAACATGCCCTTAAATTTATTTTATAGCAATACAAGGAAATAAACAGTATATTACTTCCTTGTTTGCTATATATTAGAAAAGCAATGCTTTTCTATACATGGAAATTCCTTCAGAATTTCCAATGTGTGAAACAAGTTGTATAATGTCCAAATTCTTTACTTGTTTCACTATAAAAGCCTTTTCGGTTTATTGATTTCATCAGGTTGTTTATATGGCTGGTATAGTAGGATATGGCGCATACGTGCCGCGGCTTAGGATAACGGTCGACGAAATAGCGCGCATATGGGGCCAGGACCCTGAGAGCATAAAAAGCGGGCTTGGCGTGAGTGAGAAAAGCGTGCCTGAGCATGATGAAGACACTGTTACCATAAGTGTTGAAGCTGCAAAAAATGCTATTGCGCGCGCAGCTATTGACCCAAAGGACATAGGAGCAGTATACGTGGGCTCTGAGAGCCATCCGTACACAGTAAAGCCTTCTGGCACAATAGTTGTTGATAGCCTAGGCATCGGGCCTGATGTTTCTGTTGCTGACACAGAGTTTGCATGCAGGGCTGGAACAACAAACATATTCATATGCATGGGGCTTGTAATGTCTGGCATGATAAAATATGGCCTTGCTATTGGCGCAGACACATCGCAGGCCAGGCCTGGTGATGCCCTTGAATACACAGCTGCTGCAGGCGGAGCTGCATTTGTAATAGGAAAGGACAACGTGGCTGTAAAAATAAAAGACGCATATTCATTTGTAACAGACACTTCTGATTTCTACAGAAAGGAAGGCGAGATATATCCGACACATGCAGGAAGGTTCACAGGTGAGCCTGCTTATTTCAGGCATGTTATTGCTGCAACAAAAACCGTGCTTGAAAAAAACAGTCTTAAGCCGCAGGATTTTGACTTCTGCGTATTCCACATGCCCAATGGAAAATTTCCCGTAAGAGTTGCAAAGATGCTTGGCTTTGAAATGAAACAGCTGGAAGATTCGCTTGTGGTTAAAAAAATAGGAAATACCTATTCAGGCTCAAGCCTGCTTGGTCTTTCGTCTGTTTTGGATAAAGCAAAGCCTGACCAGCGCATACTTATTACATCATATGGCTCAGGCGCAGGCTCGGACTCATTTATAATGGAAACAACAGACCTCATAGAAGAAATTCAGAACAGGGCGCCAAAAACAGACAGCTACATAGATGCTAAAAACAAAGAATACATTGACTATGGTACATATGTAAAGATACGAAAAAAATTGAAGATGTGATATTAGATGAGTGTGATGCTATGAAAAAGATCGCGATCATTGGCGGTTACCAGACTGCATTCGGCGAGCTGTGGGAAAAATCACTCGGAGACTTAATAGAAGAGGCAGGCATAGGCGCGATCAGCGATTCCGGAATAGAGAAAAATGATGTTAACTGCCTCTATCTTGGAAACATGGCAGCAGGCCGTTTTGTAGGGCAGGAGCATGTGGCTGCATTTGCTGCTGACTGCCTCTCTCTTAAGGTGCCTGCTATACGGTGCGAGGCTGCCTGCGCATCAGGTGCTCTTGCTTTTTCACAGGCGTGCATAAAAATATTGAGTGGAAAGGCTGAAACTGCGCTTGTTATCGGCGCAGAGAAAATGACTGATGTTATAGGTTCAGAGGCTGTAACAACGCTGATGGGAGCAGGGGACAGTGAATGGGAATCGAGCATAGGGCTGACATTTGCAGGGCTCTATGCACTAATGGCACGCGCGCATATGCACAGGTATAAAACAACAAGAGAGCAGCTTGCAATGGTCGCTGTTAATAACCATAAAAACGGGCAGAAAAATGAAAAGGCGCAGTTCCGCTTTCCTATCACAGTGGATGATGTAATAAAATCTGCTGTCATAGCAGACCCCCTGCGGCTTCTTGACTGTTCTCCGATAACAGACGGAGCAGCATCAGTGATAGTTGCGAGCGAGGATTATGTGCAAAAGAAAAAAATAGAAAATCCTGTCTGGGTTCTTGGCAGCAGCCATGGAAGCGACAGCATAGGCCTCCACGACCGCGCTGACATAACAGAGATGGCTTCAGTTAAAAAAGCTGCAAAGGATGTTTTCGATGAATCTGGATTGAAACACAAGGACATTGATGTTGTTGAACTGCATGACTGTTTTACTATAAATGAAATAATAGGCCTGGAAAGCATGGGATTCTGCGAGAAAGGAAAAGGCGGAACATTTGTGGAAGAGTCTGAATTACCAACAAACACAACAGGCGGGCTGAAATCATGCGGCCATCCTGTAGGAGCCACAGGCGTCAGGCAGATAATAGATATTTACAGGCAGCTCAAAGGCGTATCTATAAATCAGGTTAAAGGCGCAGAGCACGGGCTTGCTCTGAATGTTGGCGGCAGCGGAGCAACAGCCATTATACATATTCTTGGAGTTGAATAAAATGGAGTCAGTTCCGATTAAATGGAGAAGGCAGAGGCACAGGTACATGCTTACCGGCTCAAAATGCAGCTGCGGCGGTGTTTTTTATCCGCCCAGAAATTTATGCAGCTGTGGAAAAAATACAGAAGATGCTGTGCTCAGCGGTGAGGGAAAAATAATCTCATACACAGAAATACATACTGCGCCAGAAGGATTTGAAGCAGAGACGCCATACACAATAGCACTCATAAAACTAAAAGACGGACCTGTTATACCAGCACATATTGTTGGCAGAGGCGCTGAAATAGGGAAAAAAGTGGCCCCTGTTTTCAGGAAAATGGGAGAAGGCGGCAAAAAAGGCGTTATTGCCTACACAACAAAATTTGTCGTCGTGTAATCACCTGGTTTTATCATCGGTCTATCATTATATGGTTTTATTTGGTGATTATCAATTAACTGCCCCTAGCACATTAAATTAATTTCTTAAACATTAGAATTGCTTTGCAATTCTATGCATGGGAAAAATAAAGTTTTTCCCAATGTGAAAATATTTTCTGTTTTCCCCTACTTGAGCGAGGGAAAACGAAAATGTTATGAGCCACAAGAAAGTCACTTCGTGACAAA
>JACRMX010000032.1 GCA_016219485.1 Candidatus Aenigmatarchaeota archaeon
GCGCTCTCCAGAACCTGTCCCTCATATAAAAGTTCCAGAACAGGCTTCCACCCACCTCCAACGCTTCTTACTGTATATTCTGCCATAGCAATTTTTATTGGCAACATATAAATAGTTATCGTTGAGCGGTGGTACTATTCCCACTATAGGGGCGCCTTTTTATTATTTGGATTTCATTTTACTGAATTTTCTTAGAACGTTCTCAAAATTTTTCGCAAGCTCGCCGCCCTCTGCTGTGAGCTCTATGAACTTTACCCTGCCTTTTTTTGAAAAATTCACAATGCCAAGCTCACTGAATTTATCCAGAAGCTTCACAGTATGCGAATACGTGCAGTCTGTCTCCTTTGCAAGCATACTAATGTACTTTACATCGCCTGTCCGGAGGCTCATGAGCAGTTTTATAGGCTTTTTTCTAAGAAAAAGATCTTCCAGGTCTGTTTTAACTGTCATCGCCATCACTGATTGCAAAATGTTAAATAATTCAGCTTCTAATAGATTATTGATTGTCCTCTTTAAATATTTTTTAAGTTTCAGGTAATGGTGATGAAGAATGGAATACATACTAACGCTCGCTCCCCTGAGAAAGCTGATGAAAAAAGCCGGTGCAAAAAGGGTAAGCGACAGCGCAACTGCTGAAATGGCAAAGGTTCTTGAAGAAAAGGCTTCGAAAATAGCTTCTGAGGCGCATAAGCTGGCTCAGCACAGTGGCAGAAGAACTGTGATACGGGAAGATATTAAACTGGCAGTAAAAAGGGTGGGTTGATGATAGACAATATTATTGAAAATATAGCAAAAAAAGCCGGGATAGGCAAAGAAGAAGTCAGGGAAATGGTCAGCGAGAAGTATAAAGAGCTTTCAGAAATGATCTCAGAAGAAGGTGCTGCTTATATCGTAGCAAAAGAGCTGGGCATAAACAAGGAAAAGCGCGGCATAAAAATATCCGACATTAAGCCCAACATGCGCGTTGAGATGGCTGCAAAAATTATAGGAGAAAATACACGCGATTTCTCTACTGCAAATGGAAAAGGAAGGGTACAAAACCTCATTCTTGCAGATGATTCAGGAACAGTAAGAATGGTCCTGTGGAACGAGGAAATAGACCGTTACGAGCTGAAGAAAAACGATGTAATAATGCTAAGAGGGTATGCCAAAGAAGACAGCAAAGGGGGAGCTGAACTGCGGCTTGGAAAATACGGCATCATGGAAAAAGTTGACGAAGACATCCCCGTTGTTCACAGCAGGGGAAAATATGAAAGAAATTACATCTATGGAATGAAAGAAGGGTCAGGCGAAATAAGAGCTGCTGTTTTGCACGTTTTTGAATCCAAGCCATTTTATCAGATATGCCCTATCTGCGGGTCAGGAAGCAAAGAAGGGTGCCCTGAGCACGGCAACGTGGAACCGGCAGATGCGCTTGTTATAAATGCAATAGTCGATGACGGAACAGGGAGCATACGAGCAGTTTTTTTCAGGGATAATGCAGAAAAACTTATAGGCCACGACGTCAAGAAGGCAAAAGAGCTGTTTATACATGGGCTGCTTTTCAAAAATATGCCCATTGGAAAGGAGTTTATACTAAGAGGGAAATGCAGAAGCAATAAACTATACGGAAGAAATGAATTTGTTGTTGGTAGTATAGAAGAAGTTGACATCAAAGAAGAAATAAGAGCCCTTCTTTAAATATTTTTGGAGTCTATTTCCTACTATGCCTGAAATTTCTATAGAAGACCTGCCTGGAGTCGGGCCCAAAGCAGCTGAAAAATTAAGGGAAGCGGGTTACACTGACCTCATGTCAATCGCTGCGGCATCTGCAGGCGAGCTTATAGACGCATGTGGTGTAGGCGATGCTACTGCAGAAAAAATAATAGAAGCTGCACGGTCAATGCTCGATATGGGTTTTCAGACTGCAAGCGAAGTTCTTGAAAAAAGAAAAAGTATAGGAAAAATAAAAACTGGAAGCGAGAATCTGGACGGACTTCTGGGTGGAGGAGTTGAAACCCAGGCAATAACAGAGGCTCACGGCGCGTTTGGATCCGGAAAAACGCAGCTTGCATTCCAGCTTGCAGTCAATGTTCAGCTCCCGAAGGAAAAAGGAGGGGTGAATGGAAAATGCCTTTTTATCGACACAGAAGGCACATTCAGGCCTGACAGAATAGTTCAGATAGCAGAAGCGATGGAGCTTGACCCTAAAAAAGTACTGAAAAATATTTTTGTAGGCAGGGCGTTTAATTCAGATCACCAGGTGCTTCTTGCTGAAAAAGCAAAGGATGTTATAAAGGACCAGGGCATCAAACTATTTATAATAGATTAGCTCACATCACACTTCCGTTCTGATTACTCAGGAAGAGGCGAGCTGGCGCCAAGACAGCAGAAGCTAAACCGGCACATGCATGCCCTA
>JACRMX010000029.1 GCA_016219485.1 Candidatus Aenigmatarchaeota archaeon
AAATATTTTCTGTTTTCCCCTACTTGAGCGAGGGAAAACGAAAATGTTATGAGCCACAAGAAAGTCACTTCGTGACAAATTTTACAAAACCGAAGTGACTCATTGAAAAAAACAAAGTTTTTTCCATGCACAGAAAAGCTTTGCTTTTCTGATGTTATGCATAAGATAAAGTTATAAACTTTATCTTAATGTGAAGAAATAAAATATTGTCAAGGGGTAGTAGGTTTACATTCACCATTTTATCATCGCTGGTTTATCATCGTTAGATATTGTCGTCATATGAATTCACCCCCTTATTTCGCTTAGAAGGGTGAGTTTTGAAAAACCCTACCCGTAAACAATTGAATAGACTTTGTTAGAAAGTTTTTTCTGTTTTTCCCTCAATTTTTAGGGGAAAAGAGAAAAAACTGCATGTCATTGGGAAAAACTGGATTTTCAAAGTCCTCAACACCCGTTTTTCAGATTTGCGCTACCTATTTTTCAGATTTACAATGCTTTTCATGGTTTAGAAGGCCTATACTTATACCTATACTTCATATAACATTGTTATAAAAAAAATATTATTATATATACTATTTCTACAAGAAACAGGGGGGTGTATTAGATGCAGCATGATATATAAAGCAAGAAATATTTTTTATTATGTGAAAGTTTAAATACCTCCACAGGAAATATACTATCTGCGCTTAATTTCACGTGGGGTGTGGTCGTGAAAAATAATATTTTCTCTGAATACTTGGAAAAGGAAACGATATTCAAAAATAAAAATGTCCTTACAGCATCCTTTATGCCCTCAAACATACCGCACAGGGAAAATGAGATAAACCAGCTTTCTTCTATAATAGCGCCTGCATTAAGGGGCTATCACCCGAACAATATTTTCATATACGGAACATGCGGCACAGGGAAATCACTGAGCATAAGGTTCGTTCTGAACCAGCTGGAGGACATATCCAGAGCAAACGGCTCAGAGGTAAAGACCATATACATAAACTGTAAAATGAAAAAAGTTGCAGACACAGAGTACAGGCTTTTTGCCCAGCTTCTGCAGGAAATGGGCGTCCATGTTCCTGATACAGGTCTTCCTACAGATGTTCTTTACAGGAATTTTTTTGAAAAAATAGATGAGAAAAAAAGAGTTGTTATAATAGCGCTGGATGAAATAGACTCCCTGTTCAAAAAAGTCGGCGATGAATTCCTCTATAACCTGACCAGAGTTAATGGTGAGCTTAAAAGAGCCCAGCTATCCATCGTGGGCATTACCAATGATCTTTCTTTTTTGAATAACCTTGACATGAGGGTAAAATCCTCTCTCGGCGAAGAGGAAATTTTGTTCAAACCCTATAATGCGATGCAGCTTAAAGACATACTTCAGAACAGGATAAAAGAGGGATTCAACGAAGGCATTGTTGAGGAGGGCGTTATAAACAAATGTGCAGCGCTTGCAGCGCAGGAGCACGGCGATGCAAGAAGGGCGCTGGACCTGCTGAGGGTTGCTGGCGAGATAACAGAGCGCCTTGGCGACCCGAAGATAGAAGAAAAGCATGTTGATATAGCAGAAGAAAAAATAGACATGGACAGGGTTGTTGAAACAGTGAAGTCGCAGCCAAGGCAGTCACAGGCAGTGCTTTATTCGGTTTTAAAGCTGTCAAACAACGGGCATACGCGCGTATTGACAGGAGATGTTTTTGATGAATACATCAAGGTATGCGCAAACAACAGCATAAAGTCACTTACACAGCGGCGTGTCAGCGACCTGATAGGCGAACTGGATATGCTTGGCGTCATCACAGCCCGTGTTATATCAAAAGGCCGCTATGGAAGAACAAGGGACATCTCCCTGGCGATCTCTGACAGTGTTCTTGAAAAGGTAGAAGGCATACTCAGGACGAGGTTTGGGGATTAAAATGGAGGATATTGTAAAGGCATATTTTTCCAGGGGCCAGCTGCTTACACCAGAAGCAGCAGACATTCTTGCTTCGGTTGGTTATAAGGACGTGCCTGGAAAGCTTGTTATAACAAAGGAAGATATTTTTGACGCAGACCAGAAAGAAGCTTTTAAAATAGTAAAAAATCTGGATTCCAAGCCAAAAGAGTTCACCACGCACGATTTTGTAAATTTTTACAACAGCAAATACGAAAAAATAAGCAAAATAATACAGGAAAGGACAAAAAAAACATTCGTTTCCCTCAATAAGCTCACTGCGCTTGCAGATGTTTATGTGATAGGCATGGTTAAAGACGTAAAAGAAAAGGATGGTAAGTTTGTGCTGGATATAGAAGACCCCACAGCCAGCAGGCCTGTTATTTTCAATGAAAACCCTGGTGTTGAGCTGGATGATGTTCTTGGCATAAGGGCTGTTTCGCGCGGCAACGTGCTTTTTGGCAAACAGGTTTTATATCCTGATGTGCCTTTACGGCAGCCGGCAACAGGGCACGGAAAAGCATGTTTTATATCTGACCTGCATCTTGATGAAGCGCCTGAAAGCATGTTCGCTGATTTTATAAAATGGTTCAGAACGCAGGACATAAACACGCTTTTTGTTGTTGGTGATATAGGAGATGAAAGAACATTTGAAAAAATAGCAGGTGAAGAGGACAAAAGAATAGTTGTGATACCAGGCGACGGCGACTATCCTGCGCTGCCAGTGAAATTTGGCGCTGAAAATATAATTTCCCTGAGCAATCCTGCATCTGTACAGCTCAACGGGCTTAACATACTGCTCATACACGACTTTAGCCATGCAATGCTTACAAAGCGCTATCTCGGCAGGAGCAAAGACGTCTTAAAAGAGGACTACCTTATCCTGGAAGACGTGCCTGATATTGTTCATTGCGGCCATACGCACAAGCCTTTTGTGGAGAATTATAAAAGCATAACAATAGTAAACAGCGGCTCACTGCTTACAGAATTCAGGCCTGTTATCGTGGATTTTGCAACGCGAGAAATAAGGCAAGTTGAAATATGATGCTGCACTTTTCCATGTCATACGCCCAATAAACATGGACGTTGAAAAATCACTGTTTTTCCCAATGACATGTGGTTTTTTTCTCTTTCCCTCGATACATTGGGGAAAGAAAAAAACCTTTTCTTTTATCCTAACAACTAAAGCCATTAGAAAGACTCATGAACTATATTTTGCAACAAATACATTTCAAAAACAGACATCGTTAAATATTTGAGCATCAAACTTAAATGATGCGGATTGTTTTTCAGATTTTAGATGTAGACTATTTTCTCAACAGCAACAAGCCGGTGGTCCGTATATATGGCAGGACAGAAGAGGGAAACGCACTCTGCGTATTTTTTGATAATTTTGACCCGTATTTTTACGCAAAAGCAGATGCAGATGAACTGGAGAAATTTTTTGCTGATAATCCTGAGATTAAGAAAATAGAGGAAGTGGAGCGCTTTCTGCCAATGGGATACTGCAAAAATCCTGCAAAAATCCTGAAAATAACCAGCACAAACCCCCAGAACGTTCCCAGGCTGAGAGAGGATCTTCTTCAGCAGAAGTTTGTCGAAGACGTGTATGAATCAGATATAATGTTCAAATACAGGTTTATGGTTGACCATGGGCTTCACGGGCTTGACTGGGTCAGTGTTGAAGCTGATAAGGTTTACACAAAGACTGTTGGCATTGCTGCTTACAAGGGAAAGGCTATTAAAAGAATCGAAAAAACAGCAAATGCTCCTTTAAAATACATGGCCTTTGACATAGAGTGCGTGCCTTCTGATCCTACTAAACCACTGGACTCCAAAACCGACCCTATAGTGATGATATCCTTTGCCTTCAGCCCTGCTTACCGCGGAAAAAAGACGGTTGTTCTGACTGCGCGGCAGACCAGCTGGGCAGATACGCGGCCGTTTTCATCTGAAAAAGAGATGCTGGAAGAATTTGTGCGCATTGTTTATGATTTTGACCCTGATATTGTCACTGGCTATAACATAAACTCCTTTGACATACCTTATCTGCTGGGCAGGCTTTCCAGCTGCGGTATCCCGGCTAATATTGGCCGCTGCCTTGACAAGAGCGCCTATTGCAAGAAATATGGTGCAGTTTCTGACTCAGTCATACCAGGCAGGGTTGTTGCAGACCCGTTCCAGATACTTAAGGCAGACCCCTATGTACGGTTTCACAGGTATACGCTGGACAATGTGGCTAGCGTAATGCTTGGTGAAAGAAAAGGCGGTGTAAGCTATAAGGAAATACCAAAGCTCTGGAAAGGGTCGCACAAGGAACTGGGCCGGTTTATAGAATATGCCAGAAAAGATGCAGACCTTTCGCTAAGGATTCTGCTTGAAAAAGGGCTTCTGGACAAGTTTTTTGAGCTTGCAAAGGTTTCTGGCCTGGTTTTGCAGGACGCCCTTGGTGGCCAGGCCATGCGCCTGGAGATGATGTTTCTGCATGATTTCAGGAAGCATGGCTTTGTGATGCCTACTAAGGCATCAGAAGCGCTTATAAACAAAAGAACGCGCGAAAGGGACAAAAAAGGGCTTAAAGGCGCGTTTGTCCTTGAGCCTGAAAAAGGATTGCATGCCAAAGGGTGTACACTTGTCCTGGATTTTTTGAGCCTGTACCCGTCTCTTATGAGGATATACAACATATCTCCGGATACGCTTGTTATGGATGATGCAAGGGTTAAGAAGCATGCTTCGCCAACAGGCGCCTGCTTTGTGGATGAAAGCGTGCGCGAAGGCGTTTTTCCAAGGCTGCTCAGGGCCCTTATGGATGCCCGTGGAGCTGCAAAGAAAGCCATGAAATCAGCCAGGGATGAGGAAGAAAAGAGAATAATGAATGCCCGCCAGCTTGCATTAAAGATACTGGCAAACTCCATGTATGGCTATGCTGCTTACATAAGGGCCAGGCTGTATATGATGCCTGTAGCTGAATCAATAACAGCACATGGCAGGGAAAGCATTACCATAACCAAAACCCTGATAGAAAAAAAGTTTAACAGGACTGTGCTGTACGCAGATACAGACAGCACATTCGTAGAGACTGATATCGTAGATCTTGATGATGCGAAAAAGCTTGGCAATGAGATAAGCGCATTTGTTTCCAGCGAGCTTCCAGGCCAGCTGAACCTGGAATTTGAAAAGATATACCGTACATGCCTTATCCTTACCAAAAAACGGTATGCTGGCTGGATGTTTGAGTTTGACGGAAAGCAATGGAAAGACAGCATAGAGATGAAGGGCATAGAAACAGTACGAAGGGACTGGTGCCCTATTGTCTCGGAAACTATGAACAAAATACTGGAAATAATACTCAGAGAAGGGGACATAGAAAAGGCAATGATATTCTTCAAAGAGGTTCTGGACAGGCTTAAGAAAGGCGAGATAGAGCTGGAAAAGCTTACTATTATAAAAGGCGTTACAAAGTCTGTCAGAAGCTATGAAGGCGTGCTTCCGCACATAGAGCTTGCAAAAAAAATTAATAAAAGAAACCCGGCAGAGCCGGTAAACGTAGGTGACCGCCTTGGCTATGTGATAATCAAAGGCAATCAGATGCTGTCCAAACGGGCAGAAGACCCGGCATATGTTAAAGAGCACAAACTCCAGATAGATTCTGACTACTATATCACGAACCAGTTGCTGCCTCCTATTCAGAGAATATTGTCAGCAGTTGGAGTCAGCAAGACAGAGCTATTTGGTGGCGGCAGGCAGGTTTCAATAGCTGACGCTGTCAATGGCACCAAAAGAACACTTAAGCATGATATCAGGGTTAAAAAAGCAGATAACGCAGATAATACAGAGCAGGCGCTGTCAGGATGGGAGGAATTCATATGCCAGAAATGCAAAAAATCCCTGAGACGCATGCCCTTGTCAGGCAGGTGTGAATGCGGTGGCGACATACTTATTGGCTATCATGGCAATATGAGTACCAGGTGCACAGGCGTTAATGGGGACAGTTGACGAGAGCCGATAGACGTATCATAAGAACAGACGCACTAAAGACTGACGAGCTTTGCTCGTCTTTTCGCTTCGCGTCAAGTGAATATGCGTCAATGTGTGTCTCGTCTGTTCATTTCGTTAATGGAAAATGAAGTTCACATACCTTTTTTTCTCTTTACAGCAGAAAAGGCTCCAAAGGCAACAAAGGGGTTAAAATTTCCACAGGAAATCATGGGGCTGTGTGTTCATTTCAGGCTGTGAACATTAAAATGAAGCTTTTCTGTACGAAAAACCTGGGTGAACGATTTATGAAGCAGCCAATGAAGCTTCATAACAGCAAAATGAAGCAAAATGACACAAACTATCCTGCTAAATTCTGAATTCATTAGAATTGCAAGGAAAACACAAAGTGTTTTCCTGCATCGGAAAGCTCTACTTTTCCTCATGCAAAGCAATTCTATGTATGGAAAAAGCTATGCTTTTTCCAATATTTAATCACAGTCCAAACCTAAGTTTCCTGTGGAAGATTTGTTTAAAAAGGTTAGTTTTTAATGTTTTAAAATGGAAGAGGTGTTTTTAGTTGGTCTTGATAGGGATGGCACAATTATTAAGGATACGGGCTATTTAGGTAAAGACGACAACTGGAGAGAGGATTTTGTCATCTATCCAGATGCTCCTATTGCTATCAGGAATTTGAAAGCAGACCAGAGGTCCAGAGTAATCGTTGTTTCAAATCAGGGAGGAGTGGCCAGAGGATTATATACCATTGACAGAGTTCATGAGATAAACAGGGCTGTTATGGATGGTCTGCGTGCAGACGGTGTTGAACTGGATGGTTGGTATTTTTGCCCTTTCATAGACGAGAACTACATTCAAAATAGAGGACTTAAACCCACTGACTATCTTCAGGAATGGATCGGAAGAGGGAGAAAGCCAGATATAGATATGTTAGAAAGAGCTGCAAGAGATCTTGGCGCAACACTTGATAGTTTTAGAGGCATATATGTCGTAGGAGATATGTCAACAGATGTTCAGACAGCTCTTAATGCAAACGGCAAAGGCATTTTAAGGCTAAGAG
>JACRMX010000030.1 GCA_016219485.1 Candidatus Aenigmatarchaeota archaeon
AACTACAGGAAATAGTTTTGTAAAGCATAGTGTGATGAGTAAAGAGCAAGAAAATATATTCAAGGCTGTTGATAAGAATTTAATTAAAAGCGTAGTGTAAAAATGGTGCGAAATTAAGGATATAAACCTTTCGGAGTAGTGAGACTGTCAACTCTAAAAATTTAGTTTGCCCAGAGCAACACGTCGCTGAACAAAAACCGACTGCTTTAAATATTTAACTGTTATAAAAAATAAGACTTCTTCTTTTGATGTTCGCAGAGCTCGTTTTCCAGACGTATTTATAGGGTGAACGAATGAAAATAAGAAAAATCAGCGTAACTGCTACTCTTCTGGCAGCCATGCTTTTTCCGTCATTTGGAAAAACTACTGGAACAGCAGAGAGGGCATATGTTGTTAATGTGGAAAGGGTAGTCGGCGGTATAGCCTCGTACTATGGCAAAGGCACCAGAAGCGACCCAAAGCCTATTTCTGCTCTCAGGAGGTTTGATGATTTTTACGGCTCCAGGGCATGGAACTATTTTTGCGCAATGCCTGACACAAAAATACGGGGCAGGCCAGTCCTGACGGTTAACAGAAAGAATGGCATGGCAGCAGTAGTTGTTGTTGCTGACTATGGTCCGAACCAGAGGGTGCATCCTGAAAGAAAGATAGACAACAGCGACCATGTTGCAAAGGAGCTTGAGTACAAAAGGGACGGCGTTGTGCCTTCGAAAAATTATGTGATTAAGGGCAAAATCCCGCTCGGCCCTATTGAAAGCTACAGATTTGATTCTGGAAAAAGAAGGCTCACGCTTAAGTACTTTTAGATTCATTTATTTTATACTCATACACGGACGGAGGCAAAGAGAGATTCAGAAAACAGTGTTCTGGTGTTTTTTTCCATGAAGTGCAACTTAGAAGCAGTAGAATATATA
The DNA here is from genome assembly GCA_016219485.1 of Candidatus Aenigmatarchaeota archaeon. Classification (GTDB taxonomy): domain Archaea; phylum Aenigmatarchaeota; class Aenigmatarchaeia; order GW2011-AR5; family JACRMX01; genus JACRMX01. The sequence continues at coordinate 915 of JACRMX010000030.1, forward strand.
GAAAAACTCAAACAGACAGGAAAACTTACCAGCCGCAGCCTTCAAAAACTGATTCTTCTTGGCGATGCAAGGGTAAACGAAAAAATAGTTAACGCAATATCCCTGTGCAAGCCAGAGAAAGTAACTGTTTTGACAGACTCTCCGAAAGATGCTGAATACATAAGAAAGCTTTCTTTGCGCAACAAAGAAGAGCACAGGCTTGCTATTAGCGGGCACACTGTTCATTTTGACGGGTATTTTGACCAGGCAAGGGACAAGAACAATACAAGATATCTTCTTCCAGAGGGAATGAAAAGAAGCAGCCATCTGAATGCAACTGACCGGGAATCCGGGCTAAAAGAGATTTTTGGCTTATTTGACGGCAGCATGAAGGGCAAGGAGATGCTGGTTATGTTCTTCTGGCTCGGGCCGTGCGGTTCGGAGTTCAGCATACCTGCCATGCAGATAACGGATTCTGCCTACGTTGCTCATAGTGAAACTATTCTCTTCAGGCCGGGTTATGAATTTTTCAGGAAAACAAGACCAGAGAAATTTTTCTTTTTTCTCCATTCTGCAGGAAAACTTGAAGATGGAAAAACAGCTGAAATAGACAAGCGGCGCATTTACATAGACCTGCATGGTGACAGCGTCTACACGGTTAACAATCAATATGCAGGCAACAGCGTTGGGCTGAAGAAGCTGGGCTTTAGGCTTGCTATCAAAAAAGCGGTGGAAGAGTGCTGGCTTGCAGAGCACATGTTTGTGATGGCTGTCCATGGGCCGAACAAAAGGAAGACATATTTTACAGGCGCATTTCCAAGCGCGTGTGGAAAAACATCCACTGCCATGCTTCCAGGCCAGACGATTATAGGCGATGATATTGCCTATATAAGAAAAGGCAAGGACGGGACTGCTTATGCTGTCAATGCAGAGCAGGGGATTTTTGGCATAATCCAGGATGTCAATAAAAAAGACGACCCTATTACTCACATGGCGCTTACAACACCCAAGGAGCTTATTTTCTCAAATGTGCTGGTAAAAGACAGGAAGCCCTACTGGATTGGCATGGGAGAAGACATACCTGAGTCAGGCACCAATTTTATAGGCAAATGGCACATGGGAATGAAAGGCCCTGACGGCAAGCCCGTTCCTTTTGCCCATCCCAATGCGCGCTATACCCTGCGGATCAGGGAACTGGAAAATGCTGATACCGAGATAGAAAATCCGGATGGCGTTCCTGTAAAAGGATTTATTTTTGGCGTAAGAGACCCAAGCACATCAGTTCCTGTTGTGCAGTCATTGTCATGGAACCACGGGGTTCTTCTTGCTTCCAGCATGGAGTCAGAAACAACCTCGGCCACAATAGGAGGAGGGGGAAACATAGACTATAACCCGATGGCTAATCTTGACTTTCTGCCTGTGTCAGTAGGAACGTATGTCGACCACTACATCAAATTCGGAAAAGAACTGAAAAACAGACCTGTGATATTTTCAGTGAACTATTTTCTGAAAGAAAACGGGCAGTATTTGAACGGCATGCTGGACAAAAAAGTGTGGCTTCTGTGGATGGAAGGGCGCGTTAATGGAGATTTTGATGCCATTGAAACGCCCATCGGTTTCATACCAAAATACGAAGACCTGTCTGTTTTGTTCAAAGAGCACCTCGGCAAAGATTATACCAGAGACGACTATGAAAAGCAGTTTGCCATAAGGGTGGACATGCTTTTGCAGAAATTTTCACGCATTGAAAAAATATTTTCCAATGAGTGCGTATGCCCTGAATTTATCCATGAGCTCGTGAGCCAGAAGGCAAGGCTGCAGGAAGCTGAAAAACTATACGGCACGGTCATGCACAGTAAGCAGTGAAAAATTAGCCCATGGGCATGCTGTGTAACCAGTGCAACCTCAAGGCATTTTACGGCTCACTTCGTTGCACTCGTTCGCCCAAATTTCCCTTCGGGAAACTTCGTAAAATGCCATATGTTAATTGCAATTTTTAAGTCGGCCTACTGGCTTGTTACTAAATAAAGTTTATAAAATTATACTCATATTCTTTTTATGGTATTTGAACTTAAACAAGGAAGAAACGATTTAGATAGGCATATAGAAGTTGGAACACCTTTGGAAGAATTGTTAGTCGCAGGAAGATTTCTTGAAAGTGACTGGCATGACTGTGAAGGTTGCAAAAACGATCACATGCATTGGTACAAAAAAGTGCTAAAAACTTATGATTCAAAAAAAGATGCAGTTCTTCTAAGCCAACAAGGATCAAGGAGATTAATTGGAAACATTGACAAACCTGATAGAGAATATTCCAGACAAGAGTTATATGAAGAAGCATTGAAAATGGATTGGAAAGTTAGGGAAATAGATTATCCTCTTTTCTGATACTTTTTGATGGCCGACTCAAAAACTCTTCGGATTTTTGGGCTTCGCCGAACGTTGCACTAAAACTCAATCCCTCCAAGTATTCGGGAGAAATGAACAGCGATTTAACGGTTTCGCTTTCTTGCAGACATCTCCACTCA
>JACRMX010000031.1 GCA_016219485.1 Candidatus Aenigmatarchaeota archaeon
GCGGTAAATGCGAGCGGCGCTTCCTGAAGTGCGATGATGCTGTAATTTGCAACACTAAGTATTACAAAGTTTGTAACAAGGTAAAATGCTGTCACAATTATCATGCCTAATGTTATAGCCCTTGGTATGGTTTTTTCAGAGTTCTTTATGTCCGATGCAGGTATTGTTGCAATCTCAAAGCCTGCGTATGCCCAGAATATGAGCACGAGCGCTGGGCCGAAGCCGACAAAGCCAAAAGGCGCGAAAGGCAGCAGATTATTCGCTGCTGCCGGGGGGTGGTATAAAATCCATAGAAGCCCGGAGGCGGAGAGCAGGACAAGCGGCGCAAGCTTCACCGTTGTGAGAAAATCATTCGTGCGCGCGGCAAACCTTATGCCATAAAAGTTTGTCGCAAAAAGGAATGACACAAAAATAAATATCACGCCTATGCGGCTGAAAAAGCAGAGAGGTATGAAATAGGACAGATAATTTACGAATGCGAGCGGGAAAACGCAAAGTGCTGAAACCTCTGCGAGCCAGAGAGCCCAGCCTGTTATGAAGCCCGGGAAATGGCCAAACGCCTCTTTTGTATACGCGTAAGGCCCTCCAGCCTCTTTGACAACAGAGGAGCATTTTGCGAATGTGAGCGCGATTATGATTGCGAACAAGCCTGCAACAGCCCAGACAAGCAGGGACGCAGGGCCGAGCATGCCTGAGCCGAAACTTGCCGCGATGTAGATGTCCGCGCCCACTATGGCGCCCACAACAAGATTCGTGACATCAAAGAGCGAGAGCTTTCTCATACAAGAATAAATATTGCAAAGCTGGAATAAAAAGATTTCAAATTATTCTGGGCTTGTATTTTTTTGATGCCCAAATGTCGAAATTCTCAAGCCAATGGTCGCATGTTTGCTCATCAAAGCGTTTTATTGACTCAAGAGCAACTGATTTTGCATTTGTTATAAAATCATTGGTAAGATGCTTTGCGGCAGGGCAATTATCATCTATCACGAATTTTATTGTTTTATTATAAACTGCTTTTATTGGGTAGCATAAACAGTCCAGTGGCTTTGTGTACTGGATTCTGCAGTTATTTTCATTTGTCAGAAAAAAGCACTTATTAGTTCCTTTTTGCTCCTCTATGACATAATATTTTTTTCCTTTTGGGATTGTTATTTCCTTAATAGCTTCGCTACTGATTTTCTTAATTTTAAATGCTTCATCATAGGATAAAATCGGCGAGCCTATGAGACTACTCGTTTTGCAGCATTTTGCCTTGCACGGGATGCAGTATTCTAACAATGATAAATTTTGATTCATATTGATAAAATATGATGAAAAAATCTTTATATAGAATAAGGTGCTTAATTTTAAGATATGAAAATTTTTTACATCATGGCAACTCTTTCTAGGCGCAAATAACGGTGAATAGATGAAATTCCCTAAGCTAAGCAGGACTAGCATTGTGCTGTTTCTAAGCGTTGCAGGGCCAGGCATAATAACATCTGCTGTTGACAACGATGCAGGCGGCATAGCAACTTATTCAGTGGCAGGAGCAAATTTCGGGTACTCGCTTCTCTGGACGCTCCTGCCCATAGCGATTGTGCTGATAATTGTGCAGGAGATGGGCGCGCGCATGGGCGTTGTCACGGGAAAGGGCCTTTCAGACCTTATAAGGGAGAATTTTGGGCTGCGCGTAACATTCTTCTTGATGATTGCGCTGATTGTGACGAATGCTGCTAATGTGGTTGCAGAATTCGCAGGCATCGCAGCGAGCAGCGAGATATTCGGCGTGAGCCGCTATACAGCAGTGCCACTGGCAGCAGTCTTTGTCTGGGTGATTGTTGTAAAAGGCACCTATCGCTCGGTGGAAAAAGCATTCCTAGTCGCAACCGCGTTTTACGCTACTTATTTTATTTCAGGATTTTTAGCAGGCCCTAACTGGGCACACATCGCAAAAAGCACTGTAATGCCAGCAGTACAGTTGAATGCAAGCTACCTTTTTATTGTAATAGGCCTTGTTGGAACAACCATCGCGCCATGGATGCAGTTCTATCTTCAGGCATCCGTTGTTGAAAAGAGAATAAGGCTCAAGCATTACAGGTATTCAAGATGGGATGTTGTTCTCGGTTCCCTTGTTACCATACTTGTTGCATTTTTCATAATTATTGCATGCGCCGCAACGCTCTTCGCCGCAAAGACGCACATAAATGATGCTGCTGATGCTGCAGTCGCGCTGA
>JACRMX010000005.1 GCA_016219485.1 Candidatus Aenigmatarchaeota archaeon
AAGCATGGAGATTCAAAACACATGGAAAATACATTCATCATTGGAACTATAAACGTCCTCATGGCGCAATAGGATATTTATATCCTTATGAGGTATTTGTCAGAGACAGAAGGTCGGGTACCAGTATTTCGGGATAGCACAGGGTCTTTTCTCTTTTTCATGAGCCATTTCCAAAGGGGAATAAATTGCACTTTTATTTTGTCAACCGTTTCAATGTCTTCTAAATCTTTTGTTATTATCAAGCCATGCTTCAAGCCCGCTTCCTTGGCGCATGCTACAAGACCGCGAACTTCGCGATTTTTTGTCTTTTCATTCTCAAATTCATATGCAACCTGAATAATCTCTTTAATTGCAAGCCCTTCACGTATAACAAAATCCATCTCAAACCCTTCCTTATTTTTCCAGTAATGAATGTCGTGCTGCTGCGGTGTCCGACGTTTCAGTTCCAGAAGTACCGTGTTCTCAAACAGCCGGCCCATGTCGGTTTTACCACTTATGGCATACATAAAGCCCGTATCGCCCATGTATGCTTTCCGGGGATATTGCAAGCGGTCCTTTATGGTATGTGAAAAGATAGGAACGAAAAAGAAAAGATATCCATCCTGCGAATATTTCTCAAGATCAAGAATGCTTTCTTTGCCGATTTTATAGCCAAGACCTTTAAAGAAATTGAGGCATTTCGAAGCTGAAAAATACACTGCCTCAATTACATATTTTCCAAACAACTCGACGGTCGTTATGCTCTCACCGGACATTTCCGCAACATCAAGGCCTATGATATCTTTGAAATAAGAGTTCAGAAGCCTTGTCTTATCGGTTTTGTCGCCAATGAGAACAATTTCCGGAAATCCTCCATAAACAAGGTACTCATTAAGTGCTTTTTCCACCTTGCCTGTTCCTGCGGTAGTATGCTCGACTTCAATACCCCTGAAATCAAGAAATTCTTTAAACGACAGTGGATAGAGTTCATAAGAAAGCATCCTGCCTCTTAGGGGTTTGGTTGGTACTGCAAGCCTTTTTCGGGAAGAACTTACTATAAGGTGCAGCCTGCCCTTTAACAACTCGTGATTACGGGCAAGCCACCCTTCCCAGTTATGCACGCTTGTTATTTCATCAAGCAAAAGAAACCCTTGGTCTCCAAACCATTTGACTATGTCATCAAGCACGGTCTTTGAGTTCTTAATTCTGCTGTCTTCGAGGTTCACATAGGCCGCATTCTCGCCTTTTTTGAGAAGTTTCTGCTGAAGCATGATAAGCATGCTTGATTTTCCTGCCCTGCGTACGCCTGTAATTCCGATGATTTTGAGCCTGGAGTTTGATATGACACTTTCCATGTCAAACGCTCTTGGCTTCAGCGCCTTTTTTTGCGCGTATGTTTTCCATTCCTCAAAAGCCATTTCCATGCCGTTCATAGTGATCTTAATATTGTTTTTATCCAGAACAATATATAAAGATTTCTGTTTTCTAGGAGAACAATTAAGGAGGGTATATGAATGCCGTGAAAGCCAAGACAACAAGATCGCTTATGAGTTCTTTCTAATTAACGTATGATTGGCAGAACTTGACGAGCAAAGCTCGTCTGTTCATTTCTGAAAAGGAAGGTATCTTCTTTTTAGTGCATTGAGCTGGTCTTTTCAGTCTTATTTCGGAGCTGAAAAAAGGAAAAGACCTGCCCTCTTCTTCTTATGAGCCAGCCTTCCATTCTCAGCTTACAATTTTCATACCCTTATTGGACACAACCTCGCTAATGAGCTTCATTCAGCATTATAAACCTAGGAAAGCATTGATATTGAATCTTTTGGTGATTGAAAAAAAATAAATGGCTGTGATATTTTCTCTGTGCCCTTTGTTTATATCTAAAGCTTTTAAATATGCCATGATATTTTAATTTTATGTTCAAAGGAATAGGCAAAACTAAGAAGTTTTTGGATAGCCAGAGCTATATAAAAGCTGCATATATTTTTGGTTCTATGGCAAAGAAGAGTGCCGGGCCGATGAGCGACATAGATTTCGCTTTTCTTCTGGACAACAAAATGTCAAAGCAGGAACGCTTCAGAAAAAGGCTTGTGCTGATAAACAAAATTTCATCATTACTTAAAACCGATAAAATAGACGTTGTTATAATGAACGACTCTAACTACAGGCTGAATTTTGAAATAATCCGCACAGGAAAATTGATAAAGGACAATGAGCCTGCAAGAGTCGCGGCAGAAACAGGCATCATGTCGGTATATTATGACCGGAAATTCTATGATGACAGGCATGACAGGATACTCCTTAAGCAGATTGAAAAGGGGGGCCTGCTATGAACGGGCAGACAAAAAAACAGATGCTAGAAAAGCTTGACGCGCTTAGAAAATACATAAAATTTCTGGAGAGCTATAAAACTTACAGCCCTGAAGAGATTGAGGATAACTACACTGTCCAGTCAGCTGTTGAAAGAAACATGCACCTTGCCCTGGAATGTGTCATAGACATAGGCGAAATGCTCATATCTCTGGAAAAGCTGGAAAAGCCTGCTTCAAATAGGGAAATAATATTACTCTTGGGAAAAAACAAAATTCTGCCACCGGATTTTGCCAGAAAATTCGCGCCTGCTATGGGCCTTAGAAATATACTTGTCCATCAGTACGATAAAATCGATCATGAAAGGCTGCAAAGGCACATGAAAGATGAAATCGAGGATTTTGACATTTTTGCAAGGCATATAATAAAATACCTGAAAAAATCTAAATAGATGGCATTTGAAATTAGAAAAGGGTTCTACTGTTTAAGCTGCTATATATTCCCTAAGATGCAGTTCTTGTGCAGAACTCGTTTTTCTAATGTTTTTTCTGCTTCAGCCTTTCCATAGGCGATAAACGAGACGTGCCAATAATTTTGCATTTTTTGTGCAAAATAACTAAGTTCTGAACTTTGACGGTTTATATACTTTTTCTTTGTCCATCCTTTACAGAGACAAAGAAAAAGGTGAAATATAGAGATTTTTCAGTCATTTTTTACCTTCCTTTGAGATTGAGACAACAAAATGGCTCTGAATCATTTAAATAGTCTATGTCTTCCAGAATGCCTGAAGCACCCTCAACATCATTGCTCACGTCAACTATAGCCTTTTGCGCCTCTTCTGGTGATTTAAGCTTTTCCTGTTCAACGCAGCCTGAAATCATTGTAACCGATAATATTAGGAATCCTACTAATAATATAACTAAGATTTTAGCATCCCTTTTAGAAATGCTAAAATCTGAAGCCCTTTTTTCAAACATCATCTCATTCCACCTCCCATGCAGTCCTGGCAACCATCGCACTCGCCTGGATCGCAAACGCCGTTATTCAAACAGCCAACACAGGCTTTAACAGCCTGCTGTGATGACTGAACTGGCACGGTTTGCACTGTTTGTGTTGGCGTCATCGGCTCAACCCTTTCTATGCGGCCGCTTGGCTGCCACTCAACATACCTATCGCCGCCCAATATATCAGCCATAGGTCCTTCACAGTATTTTTGCTTGTCTCCCAAGTGAGCTGGGTCAAATGTCTTTGGATCTGGGTCATTGCATCTCATCCACATATCTCCAGATTTGGCCTCATAAACGCAGACATTGCCAGCCCATCCCTGAACAACAGCTATTGATCCAAGCTTTCGGCTGCCATCAGCCATATCAATGTACCGCCTGTTTACAGCCGGCTTGCATTCTTTTATAGCATTGAAATAGCATGTATCATCATTGCCACAATCTTTTGCATTAGAAGGTATGCCTATTTCAGGAACTGCCTGCTGTGTTGTTTGGGGCGGTCTCTGAACTGGCTGTTGTGGTGGCCCGCCTCCAGGTGGCGGCCCGTATTTTTTCATCATTTCTATCAGGCTGCCTTGGCAGTTTGCTGTCATTATGTCCTCTGGTCCCCGCATACCCATTGCATAGTTGGAAAACATGCACTTTGCTTCATATAATCCCCCAGTAGGACCGCCTCCTCCTGGTGACATAATATCAACACTAATATCAACTGCACACTGGGTGCCTGAAAGTCCCTTAACTGTAATTATAGCCTTTTCTCCATGGCCTGAGCCAGGGGGGTTGAATGTAACAGGCTGGCACATTCTAAAGTTTTTGTCAAAGCACATGCCATCAGTGCCGCAGTTTGTGCCTTCGCCAGCTTGGCTAACAGTTTTGAAATCGCTCGCACTGGCACCCAGCATAGCATATAGTATGTCCTGCATCACCACATCTTTGATGTAAGAAATATCATGCTTTATTTCCATTATATCTTGTTCGTCCATATCTTTGGCGTGCTCTCTTATTTTATTCTTTATTTCATCTATCTTGGATTTTGCGCCCTGGAACATGCCGGCAACTGTCCTGAACCTGTTCTCTTCAGCAGACCCGACGCTTTTGTAGTAATCAGCAAGCGAGGTGATTTTTCGTTCAATCTTATCGAATTCCATTTTAAGGTCTTCCAGCTTGAGCGCAATAGAAAGAAGAACTGCCATGTCAGGAACCTCTTCCACTTTCTGGTATTCTATGTTATTTTCGTCTCCGCGCATAACGCATTTTGAAAATGTCGGGTTTCCTAATTCATCCCTTGCAACAACATATTTTCCGCCCTTTTCCTCGCACATCTTTGCAGAGTCTTCTGGCCTGAACTCTGCCTGATTCTGCACACAACCAAGCACAGGGCAGCCATTTGGGTCCATGTTGCTGACAGGATAGCCTCCTCCTGCCTTGCATGCCTTTTCCTTTTCTTCCCTTTCATAGCCTGGTATCAGGTCGCAGCGTTCCTGCTTAATGTCTCCAATGCAGTCAACTGCGATTTCCATTCTTGTGCTTCCGTCTTCTGCAATGCAGTTTCCAAGTTTCTTCATTATTGACCTCATGCCCTGAGACTCGCAGTCCTTGGCCTTCATATCTATCGCAGCCTGATCAGGGCATCGTCGCATACCCTCAGTGGATAGCATGTTTCCACGGTCAGGGTCTTCGCATGATATGTATTCGCATCCCATTCCATCCTGCCGCATCACTGGATTTCTTCCCATTTTAATGCAATCAAATTTGGCTGATGAAGGCATTTGAGGGCATTTTTTCTCAACAGGCTGTACGCATCGCATCTCACTTATGCCTGTCTCAGTATTGTAAACCTTATTACACATGCCTACTTGTATCTCTCCGCCAGAACACTGGTCGCAGTCACATCCATTTATGTTGGAGTTAAACCAGCATCCAACGCGCTGCCCGTTTGGACATTCTATGGATTTGCAATCCATACGGCATGGCTCGCATTCGCAGCTGTTGCCTATATTTTTGCAGTAAGCCCTTGAGCCATCAGGGCAGGTCTTGTGTGATGGGCACATAACAGCTTCTCCGCAGTCTTTATCATTTTGTGGGCCACATCCAGGAGGGCATTGCCCATCTCCGCCTATACACATGACATTTCCGCCACGACTTCCGCAATCATCATGACATGTTTCAGGGAATTCATCACCTTCACATATGCCATTGCCGCACACAGGACCAACATCAATCGGCTTTGGAGGCTGAGGCACTGGTTTAGGTTCGTATTTGCAGTCACCTGTGTACCTAATCCCAACGCCATCGCATTTTGCACGGCACGCATTGCTATAAGTTTTTCCATTTTCTCCGCAAACAGGATTCCAGTCTGCTGTACATATGCAATCTTTTTGGACAGTGCTAGTAGTTATCTGCAATGTAGTTGTCGTGGCTTGCGTATCTGTTGTAGGCTGCGTGGTTGTCGTGATGGTTTCTTTCGTGGCTGTGGGTTGCGTGGTGGTTGTAGCTTGGGTTGTAGTAGGCGCTTGGATAGTAGTGGTGGTTTCCTGAACCGATGCTTGTGTAGTAGTTGTAACCTGTGTAGTTGTTGTGGTTTCCTGGGCCGTAGTGGTTGTGGCTTGCGTTGTGGTTGTAGTGTCTTCAGCAAAACCAATCATAGAAAAGACGAGAATAGAAATAACTATAAGCGTATAATAATTTTTCATATAAATCTATTCTGCTCTCCTGATATATAAAGTTTTTTTCTGCAGAATTATGCGCAAAAAAAGAAATTTTATGGGAAAAATTTTAATGATGAAGCCTGGTCTCACGGAATGTGGTCTGCAATCCAAAGGCATTCTTTGAAACTATCTCTTCTACAGTTATTTTTCGTTTGCGATTCGGCCCGGCATACGCTGAATTATATCTATCTACCAAGGTGCTGACATGAGGGGATTCTTTTGTATCAGGATTTGCAATATATGATAGCGTATGGAAAGCTTTGCTTAAAACAAAGCCATAGTACTCCGGCGGGCAACGAATTTCATTTAAATACGCCTCATAAGCATAAGGCATGCCAGAACACTGGCACTCAATCAGCCTATAGCAGCCGCGTATTGCAGTGCTTCTATGCCTGTCATACGCAGGGTCATTTCTGAACCTCTCTCTTATCTCCTCCCTAGTTTCATGTCCGCTAAGTTCCAAAAACTCCTGCGCAAGAAATTGTGACCATGCATCCCAGAAAATAGGTTTTCTGAAAAAATGTGAAGAATAGCGATCCAATACATGCCTATCCTTCAGTGAAACCGGATACTTTTCCGCATCCATAGGAAAATCCTGATAGGATGTTCTGATTAAAAATGGCGATATGCTCATATATTTGAACAACAATGTAATGTTTTCCTTCTTTTCTGGCAGAAAACTTTCAAGCCCTGAAAATAGAGAAGGTCTGCAAGGTAGCTTATTCTCAACAGCCCTGACAGTTATTTTTCCAGACTCACCGCAATCAAGGATGGTATGGTATTTTACATCCTCTGAATCACATTCCTCATACCTGATGTCAGGATCTATTGTAAAGCGCAATGCATACGGTTGTGTGCCAGGTTTTCTTCTGGCTGTTTTTTTGGCTAAAAGATTGCCATGCGCATCTGTGAAAATCACATCCGTGAACGGATGAAGTCTGTAAACCAGCTGGTTGGCATCCAGAGCAAGCCCAACCAGCCTGGGATGATGTCCTACAGCTACGTTAATTCCATGCTCTTTTTCAAGATAGCCTGACATCCCAATCACAGTATCCAAGACCGGTCCGTATCTGTCAATTATCAGCTCCATTGCAATCCCTAATAGCCTGTAAACTATTTGGCTGCAAATTTTTTTAAATGCATTCAAATAACGTAAGGTTATTATCTTCAATCTTCGTATGATGAAAATTGGGGAAAAATAAGCTTCTCCTGATTTTTATTAAACATTATAGCTAATGTCATAATATTTTCCCTAGCTACATTAGCTATATGGGAATGACAAAAATCTGGCAATTAGGTAATTATTTTTGTCATTCACTATAGAATTGCAAAGCAATTCTATTCATTACACTGAACAATTTGTTATTAAATTGTTCAGTAGAATAGAAAGCTTAAATAGTGTTCTATCCAATGTATAAACATGATATCAAAGATTTAATAATTACAGGTGCCAGAAGGAGTGGAAAATCAGTTTTCCTGTCACAAATAATAAACAATTTCTTCAAAAAATATTATTATGTTAATTTTGAAGATGAAAGACTTGCAAGTTTCGATTTAAAAGATTTTAACGGGCTGTACGAAGTTTGTATAGAGCTTTTTGGAAAGACCGAAACTTTTTTTCTCGATGAAGTCCAGAATGTTGACGGTTGGGAAAGGTGGGTCAGAAGAATGTACGACAATGATTTTAAGTTTTTTATAACTGGCTCTAATGCAAGGCTGCTTAGCAAAGAATTAGCCACTTTGCTAACAGGAAGGCATATTCAATTCACAATATTTCCATTTAGTTTCAGAGAATATTTATGTTTCCACAATGTTAATTTTGAAAAACAGGATTTATATCTTACAGAGAAAAGAGCGATAATAAGGAAACATTTTTCAAATTATTTAAGGGAGGGTGGTTTTCCAGAATACGTAAAATATAAAAAAATAGAAATATTACAAGAATATTTTAATGATATAATACAAAAGGATATTGTTGAAAGATATAAAATTAAAAATATTAAACAAATAAAAGAACTTGCCAGATTTCTTATAACGAATACAGGTAATCTAACAAGCTATAATCAGCTTAAGAAATTGGTAGAAATTAAAAGTGTAAATACGGTGATTAATTATTTTGAATATTTAGAAAATGGTTATCTTTTATTTAAAATACCATATTTTAGCTATTCTTTAAAAAAACAAATTGTAAATCCATTCAAAACTTATGCAATAGATGTTGGTTTAAGAAATTCTATAGGTTTCAAATTTAGCAAAGATTTTGGCAGAATTTATGAAACAGTTGTTGCAGTCGAATTGAAAAGAAAAAATAAAAAAATATATTATTGGAAAAATCGTCAGCAAGAAGAAGTTGATTTTGTTCTTAAAAAAGGAAATCGGATAGAGCAATTGATTCAAGTTTGTTATAATATTGAGGATATAAATGTTAAAAAAAGGAAAATAAGGGCATTGACCAAAGCAGGCGAAGAGCTAAGATGTAAAAATTTACTCGTTATTACAGAAGATTACGAAGCTACCGAAAAACTAAAGGGGAATAAAATAAAATATATACCTTTATGGAAATGGTTATTGGAGTCAGCCTGAGACTATGATTTCTCTTCAAGCAGCCTTGCGTTAACAACGCCTTCCTGCCCTGGACGCGAACTAACTACGGCTTTGCCAAGCTCCGTCTCTATGACAGCGCCCTTTGTTATTATGTTCATCCTCACAAAATGAGGGTTCGCTTTGTTCTCAAGAACCTTCAGAATCTTTGTTTTCTGCGCTTTTCCCTTGACAATAATATTTGCTGTATTGATTTTAAGGGCTATTCTCTTTTCGTTTCCGCCCTTTGCGCGCTTCACCTTTATTCTTTTTTCCCCGATATGCGCAGGAAGATAATCCCTGCCCAACTGGTAGCGCTTGTTTTTCTTAAGCCTTTTTCTCAGAGAGCCTGTTTTTGTCCGCTTGGAGCGATGGAGCCATTTTGTCATGGAGAATTGATTTGATCTAAACGTATTTAAGTCTATTCTCGCTATAGTTTCAAAAGTTTTTTTGAATTTAGGGGGTTTTTTATGGAACGGCCAATAGACGTTTTGACCGGTGCCAAAGGAAAACGTGTTTTGATTCAGCTCAAAAGGGGCACAGAAATTTCAGGTATTCTCCACGCAATGGACCTTCACCTGAACATGTGGCTTGAGGATGCTGAGCAGATAGAAGAAGATAAAAAAACAAAACTTGGCACGATTCTCGTCAGAGGAGACAACATTTTGTTCGTATCTCCGGAAAAAACAGAGTGATAAAAATAACTAAGGTGCTTCGATGGTAAAGGGAACAGCATCAAAAGGTAAACATCAGAAGATTACCCACATAAGATGCAGGCGCTGCGGCAGGCATAGCTATCATATAAGGAAATCAAAATGCAGCGCATGCGGATTTGGCAAAAGCAGAAAGATGAAGAATGAAAACTGGAAATGGAAAACTGTAACAAGAAGCAGAAGAAAGGACCTGAAGATCGGGCGCCAGAAAGTCAAGACAGCGAGAACATTTTAGAATTGCAGAACAATTCTATGTATGCAGATTCCTTTGGAATGAATTCTTGGAGGAATATAAGAAAAAGCTTTGCTTTTCCTTGTATGGTTAGAAGGTTTTTTTCTGCTTTCCCCTCAAAATTAGGGGGAAAGAGAAAAAAACCGCATGGTATATATTGGAAAAGCTGAAATCTTCCCCTATGTCATCCAGTCATTTTCCCAGTTTTCTATTTCCTTGTCGTTGATAAAAAACTGCCGTTCTGCATGCGTTGATTTTCTAAGCAGAAGCCCTGCTGCTATTCCTGCAGCCATGCCTGCAAGGTGGGCTATGTTTGCAACATTGCTCGGGTAGAAAACGCCTACTAAATCTATAATAATCCATAAAGCAGCTGCAGCTATCATGGGCATAGGAACGCCTATTACCCATACAAACATTTTGGGCCTGAGCACAGCAAGGCAGCCGAGTATGCCGAAGATGGCGCCGGATGCGCCTAGACTGGCTTCGTAAAAAGGCAGTGATATGAAGGCAGAAGCAAGCCCTGCTGCAAAATAAATAAGCAGAAATCTTTTCGAGCCTATGATATTTTCAAGAATAAACCCGAACAGCCCAAGGGCAAACATATTATAAAACAGATGCTGGAACGATGCATGGAGAAACATGTGCGTAACAATCATCCACGGCTTTTCTGCAACCTCTGCTCCAACAAGAATAAAGTTATCCATTGAACCGTATAAAAGCTCCAGCGCAAATACGGATACGCATAAGAGTACGATTATAAGAGAAACATATTTCATGTTTTAGGTTTACATAAAACATATAAATATTAATTCCGTAATTGATGACTATGGGCCTGTAGCTCAGCCTGGTAGAGCATCGGATGGAAAAAATTGGCAGCCAGATGAACCTCTTAAAGCCTTTCTTTTCGAAGCGAATTGACGGGAAATGAACAGACGAGCACGAAACCGACGCACGAAGTGCGTCAATCGGACGCTCGTCAATCAATTTCTCGTCAGTTCGGAACAAAGAAAAAGCTGTGGTTAGCCGGGTGTCGCGGGAGAATCGTAATTACGATGTGCGGTTCCGCGAATTCGAATCCCGTCGGGCCCATCCGGAGTTTTTAGTATGGATATTGTAGATTTTGCGCTGCATGTTGACAAATATCTGAATAAGATTATTCAGAGCTATGGCATTGGCGTATATTTTTTTCTCTTCATGATAGTGTTCCTTGAGACAGGCCTTGTTCTGACGCCTTTCTTTCCAGGAGATTCTTTGCTGTTCATTTCAGGCACATTTGCTGCAAATGGCATGCTAAATATATTTGTGCTCTTTGCGGTTTTTTCAGCAGCAGCGATATTAGGCGATTCCCTGAATTACTGGATAGGGGCTTATTGCGGAGAAAAGGTTTTTGCAAAAAACAGGCTTTTCAAAAAAGAGTACCTTGAGAAGGCCAAGACATTCTACGAAAAGCATGGAGGAAAGGCTATTGTCCTTGCAAGGTTTGCCCCGATATTGAGGACTTTTGCCCCATTTGTCGCTGGCATAGGGAAAATGAACTATAGGAAATTTATTGCATATAATATCACTGGCGGCCTTTTGTGGGTATCGCTATTCCTCTGCGGAGGATATTTTTTTGGAGGAATTCCGGTAATCAAAGAAAATCTTATGCTTGTCACTTATGTAATAATAGCAGTTTCACTCATACCCGCAGCTATCGAATTATACAGGCATAGAAAGAAATGACGCTGTGTTCCCGACCATCTGATATTTATCATACTCTAAAATTAAAGCCACCGAAGAGGAGCAGTCCCAACTGTTCAAGAACTAACCTTTATTTGGACTGATAAAAGAGAGGAATATAAAGCTTGCATTTCACTGCGCTTCTCTGGTTTCTGCAGTCTCCTTTGTTTCCGATATTTCCAGAAAGGAGCATAACAATAGCTATTTCTGCCCTGTGAGAGCTTTCAGTATTTTTGTATCATCTTTTATGGATTTCTTCATTAATTCTCTAAATTTTTCTTCTGCCATTTATTTCACCATATGTTCTCTTATCCAAATGAGCGTTTCCTGATAAGTTACATTTCCCTGCGCCATAGCATTAACAAAATTTATAACATCTTCAAATGCCGTCTTTAATTTAATACCATTTGACAATAATGAAATCCAGTGTACCTTCATCCTTGACACCAGCAGGCCCGTCACCAAACTGATTCACGAGAACCATGTTCAATTCTACCAAATTTTCGACAGTAAGATGATTTGTCATATTGCAATACTGGTTTAGGATTAATAAAAAGCATTTTTATTATGCAAATCTCTTCCATGATGTTACCCGTATATGGGTTCCTTTCAGTTTAACTACAGGCACAGTTCGGGTATTTGTTTTTCAATAAAGCTATGCAGCTTGCTTTTTCTTTGGCATCTGCTTTGCAGATGTTGCAGTTCAGCTTGCATGTGTCCACCTCAAGCCCGCATTCGCAGTACCAGAGGCATTGCGCGCCTTTAATACCCTTGCCATAAAGAGCTTCACATGCATGCATAAAATCCGTGTCATCCTGAGCATTCTTGCCGTCTGTAA
>JACRMX010000040.1 GCA_016219485.1 Candidatus Aenigmatarchaeota archaeon
GCTGAACTTCTGCAATATCCTGCGAAAGCAGCACAGGCTCTATGTCTTCAGGATCCATGCCTTCTGCCTGTGCAAGCTTCTTAAGCTCAAGTATATCTGAAGCCTCTTTCTGAAGATCGAAAATGCGCGACTTTATCATGTTCCACTTTTCTGCCTGCTTCCTGAGCTCAAGTTCCCTTAATATCTCCCAGTTCGGGTCATCCAGCTTTACAACTGATTCCGAAAGCACGTATATTTCTCCGTTATACTCCCTTATCTTGCCTATCACATCCACGAGGTCTGCTTCTTTTATGCCAGAAAACAGGCTGGAACCAAAAATCTTTGCCCTGATTGTTGCTGTTCCGTCGTCTATTGTAACTGATGAAAATTTTCCTCCTTCAGGCTCGTACTTATTCACAACAGTGGCTAAAATGCGCACGCGCGACAGGCGCTGGCCCGAGGGTGAAATTACAAAGCTGGGGTCAAATCCTTCCTGTTTAACAAATCTTCCATTGATCAGAGGCTTTATCGAAGTCTTTATAGCTGTCAGCCGCTTTATCTCAGTCATTTATTACACCTTCCTTAAAAATCCGCTGCGGGGCTGGAAAACCATGCCCTCATTTTTTAGCTTTTCTATTATTTCATCAACACCTTCTATTCCTTGGTTTTGCGCTTCTGCGCGCACGTCTTCTATTGCAACATCCTTTCCAGACTCTTTCTGCAGCCGGTCGACAATATCCATAATCTGCCTTATTTTTGAGCGCCTAGATGATGAAATGCCTGACTCAATTCTGTCAATGTCTATTCTTCCTGTTTCATAGTCATACCCAAGCTGGGTAAGCGAATATTTCATGAGCTTTATTGCCCTCTGTGCATCATTCAGTGTAACCTTATTATCCAGCCTTATTTTTGCCGATGCCTCGGCAAGCCTTATGAGTGCCTCGTACTGCCTTAATGTTATGCTCACTGTGGGCGTGTCTTCTGTTATATGCTTTGTGCGCATATCAACATAAAAATCCTTCAGCTTTTGCGAAGCTTCTGGCAGCAGCTCGAGCTTGTCTATCTTTCTGGCATAAGCTATGTATTTCCTGAGCATTATCGGATTGAGCACGGGCTCGACAAGTTTCGGCGTTGTTCTTGCTGTTATTATGTGGTCAGCAAGCCTTTCGTCCATTATTTTATCAGGCCTGTCCCTGAGCGCAAACTTCAGGTCAAACCTGCTTAGCAGTGTTTCAGGTATTTCTATCTGGTCTGTTATAGGCACATACGGATCAAAACGACCAAGTTTAGGATTGGCAGCAGCAAGCACTGATGTTTGCGCAGGCAGCGTGGCAACGATGGACGCTTTCGCTATGCTCACGGTCCCCACAGACATGGCTTCATGCATTGCAATCTGGTCATCCTTGTTCATTTTGTCAAACTCGTCTATGCTGATGACGCTTTTGTTCGTCAGCACCATGGCGCCAGCCTCAAGCACCCAGCCGCCAAGCACCTCATTCTTGACTACAGTCGCTGTATTATGAATGATTATGCCATTTGCAAGAAATGAATGGCTATTTTCAACAGTAAGGTCATATACATAATCATATTTGCTGTTAATGATATTGGTTTCAGCCACCTTGTCCCAGAAAATTTCAGAATTTATAATTGAATTGTCATTTTTGGCAGTTACTATAAAATCATTCTTCCTTATATCCTTGGCACTTTTCCATGTTATTTTTCCGCCTTCCAATACAGGCACCGGATTATCCATTGTAACAACAACGCTCTTTCCTCTTCTTGTTCTGATTTCAACCAGATTTTTTGGGGAGGGTATTTTCCAGTATTTTGTTATTTTCATGGGCTTAAGCTTAATGTCATTTTCATCAAATGATAAAATGTCTGTCCCATCACCATCTATAGAAATAATACCATTACTGCTTTTTTCCTCGTTCCCTTTAAATTTGCTTTCAACCAGCGTGCCTATTTTCGTCATGGTCCCATCACGCAGAAATACAACCGAGTCATAAGTTGTACAGAGGCCGCTGCCTGTGACGCCCTTTCCTGAAACATACTTGCCGCGAGGCACAATAGTTGAAACAAGCTTAAGCATCTGGGATTTTCCTATACCAGGGTCTCCTGTCAGCAGTATATGAATGTTATCCCTTATGCGCGAGCCATCAGGCAGTCTTCTTGGAACGCCGCCAAACAGCTGCAAAACTATTGACTCCTTGATTTCGTCATAGCCGTATATGCCAGGAGCAATTGAAGCTACGAGCTTTTCAAAAATCATCGGGTCCTCTGACATCTCCCTTATTTTTTCCTCGTTCCCAGCAGTTATGTCCAGCTCGTCAAACTCCATGTCTGAAGACTCAAAATAGTTTGCATCTATATACGTATCGAGCTTGGTGCTGAGTTTTCCCTTTATCCATTTTGGCATCTCTTTCATCATGCCGGTGATTTTAAGCCTGTTGCCAGGGTCTGTCTTTTTCTGTTTTTTCGGGATTGTGAGGTCTTCTTTAAGAAATATTGGAATCTCGCCTGGCTGCTCGCCTTCTGTTAGCTCGAATGGCTCCACCCCTGTCAGCCACCGCATGTCAAACATTTTCTTTTCAATTAATTTGAAATCGCCGCGCCTTCCGCATTCGCAGACTGTTGCTTTTTGCAGAAGGTTTCCTGTCTGCGGAACGCTGATGTGGGTGCCGCATTCCGGGCATTCGAAAATAGCCTCGTATATCTGGGGCTTGACTTCAGAAGCTGATTTTATAAGAGCATCAAAGCACATAAACCTGTTAAGATGCTCTGCCCTCAGGTCCCTTATTCTTATGTACCTGCTTTCCGGAAGGTTTCTTACCCTAACATTAATTTTTGATTCAGGTATGCTATTTTTTACAGCCTCCTGAAAGGCTTCAAGAACATGGTCAGGCATTTCAAGAAGCTGGTCTGACACAAAATGGTCAAACTTGTCCAGAAGCGAAAAATCCACGACTATTGTGCCTATTTCATCCGCAACAGCTTTCTGGAGCTCAATGTAGTAGAACTTTCTGAGAAAATCTTCAAGCTTCTGAACTAAATCCATGACCACACCCAGCTAAAAATAGCAGGTTAAAAAATTAAAAGGCAGGGTATTCACACACCAAGCGAACTGAGCTTCTTTTTGAGTTTATTGAATGCAGTTTTTATTTCATCTGTGCTTTTTCCGCCAGCACAGACAACACGACCGGATGAGAAGAGAAGAAATGCAACCTTCGGGTCGGTTATCCTGTAGACAAGGCCTGGAAACTGCTCTGGCACGTATTAGCTGTTTTCAAGCTCAAATGCAAGCTTGTCGAGATTGAGGCCCTTCTCAAGGTCAACAGCGACCACGATGTTCTCTATTTTGACCCTTATGTCGTTTTCGTCAACAGTTATGCCTGTTTTTTTGATGTCTGAAACAGTTTTCCTGAGCGCCTGCTTTGCGAGATCCGTGCTTCTCGCCCCAACACAGATTATTTTTCCAGAGCGGAATATAAGCGCGGCAACCCTCGGCTCATCCAGACGGTAAACGAGCCCGGGAAACTGCTCTGGCTCGTATTCGCTTGCCTTCAGAACATCAAGAAGGTCATCAAGAGAAATCATTTTTTTGATATCCGTAGAAGCGACAACGTTTTCAATTTTAATTTCACTCATAGCAGAAACCTCCAGTATTTATATTGACAAATCCAAAACAGTAGTTTATAACATTCTATAACATTCGCAAATTTAATTCGGTTTATCAATATTTAAAATTATCGGAAAGTATTTAAATTGTATGTTGTTCAGAGAGCTGTTTGAAATTGAAACAA
This sequence comes from Candidatus Aenigmatarchaeota archaeon, assembly GCA_016219485.1. GTDB lineage: Archaea > Aenigmatarchaeota > Aenigmatarchaeia > GW2011-AR5 > JACRMX01 > JACRMX01. The sequence goes on from JACRMX010000040.1 coordinate 3,783, forward strand.
GGCGTGGCATTAGCTGCACCAACATAACCGCCAATGTACAGAATATTCTTGATTCGTGCAGAATAAAGGAAGGCTTGTGCAACGTTTATGTGCTCGGGTCCAAGGCAGGCATAACTGTCAGTGAAAATAACATGATGCTAAACCAGGATTTCAAAAAGCTTTTTGAAATGATAGATGAAAAAGCATTCTTTCACCACCCGAACGATGCCTGCAGCCACCTCAGGGCGCAGCTCACTGACAATGAAAAGACCATACCTGTATCAAAGGGCAGGCTCCTGCTGGAAAAAAATCAGGGATTAGTGCTGTGGGAGTTTGATGCAAAAGAGTGTGAAAGAAAAATCATAGTTACGGTTTCCGGAGAATGAACGCAACAATGCAGCCCTGTGCGAAATACAAGGAAAAGTTTCTAACTTTTTCTGTACAGGAAAAATTGAGGGTATTGAAAAACCTCTACCCGCCATCTCACAAATAATTGAATAAATTTTGTCAGAAGGTTTTTTTCTGCTTTCCCTCGCAATTAGGGGGAAAGAGAAAAAACCGCATAGGTATTGGAAAAACGGAGTTTTTCAGAGTCATCAACTTCGCTTTCCCTTGTTTTATTTTTCTCACCAGCGCTCGTACTGAAATCTTTATAAATTCTCATGAATGCTTAGACCTATGGAATTTTTCGTAAACACAAAAAGGAAGCAGGAGCTTGCTAACATAACGAACCGCGTGGAGGAAGCTGTGCGAAAAAGCAGTGTTGAAAATGGCATCTGCGTGGTTTATGTTCCGCATGCCACAGCCGGCATAATAGTAAATGAAAACTACGACCCTTCTGTCTGCGAGGACATAGTTGATGCAATGGAAAAACTGATACCAATCAGAGCAGGCTACAGGCATGATGCTATAGACAGCAATGCACATGCACACATAAAAGCATCCATTATTGGCCCAGGCAAAACAATACCAATAGAAAATGGAAAACTGAAGCTGGGAACATGGCAGGGCATTGCCCTGGCAGAATTTGACGGGCCAAGGGAACGAACAGTTATTGTTAAGGTGATTAAGGGTTGAGATCATCAGGTGATTGAATGAAACTCGCAGCACTGGTAAGCGGAGGCAAAGATTCTCTTTACGCAGCCCATGTTATGCAGCAGCAGGGGCATAAGATAACGCAAATAGTTTCAATGATTTCTGAAAATCCCGAGAGCTATATGTTTCACGTACCGAATGCCCGGCTTGTTGAAAAACAGGCAGAAACTATGCACATACCGCTGGTACAGAGGAAAACAAAAGGCGAAAAAGAGAAAGAACTGAATGACCTGAAAAGCGCACTGGAAGGCCTGGACATAGATGGTGTGGTAACTGGTGCGGTTGCCAGCAACTACCAGAAAACCAGAATAGACAATATCTGCAAGGAGCTTTCTCTCGCTTCAATAGCGCCTCTCTGGCATGCTGACCAGGAGCTATTGCTGAGAAAAATGGTTGACGATGGCTTTGAAATAATAATAACAGCTGTGGCAGCCGACGGTCTAACAGAAAACTGGTTAGGCAGGAATCTGAACGACTGCATGGAAGAATTAATAAAACTCAGCAAAAAGCACAGATTTTCGCCAATAGGTGAAGGCGGTGAATTCGAGACGCTCGTTGTAAACTGTCCGCTGTTCAAAAAGCGCCTGAAAATAACAGAGAGCAAAAAACACTGGGATGGCATGTCCGGGTGGATGGAAATAAAGATTTAGAAAGGGCTGGTTAGAGCCTGCTTAGATGGTAAAAATGCTAGCAACTTAAAATTTTCTTTTCCAATAAGCTGTCATTTCTTTTATAGGCTTTCCATTTATATCATATGCCGAAACAGCAACAACTTCCAAGCCTTGTTTTCTAAATCCTTCTTCCCATCTATCAAATTCATATAAAGATTTAAAACCCTCAGTATTCATTATCCATTTATAGCCCATGCTTCTCATTGTTTCAGGGATATCCAAGCCATCCATCTGAGCAAGATGTAATTGCAGGTCTATTGTTCTATCAACACCCAGCGGGCTGTTGCCTCTAGGATCAGCTATTCCACTATAACCAACCGCATTGGTAACAATTTTCTCTATAGTTTGTGCTACAGACATATTAACCAACAATCCTATGAAGCAAACCTTTATAAAGCTTTATATTTAGTGTCACTTATCAGAAGTAAGAATATTCTAAATCTTTGCACCGTCCAGCGCGTCCTTGCACGCGCATGCCCTGCTTTCCGGCACGCATGGTACGGCATCAACTATCAGTTTCTTTACCTTTTCAACATTCTGCTTGAAAACAGAAAGATAGTTCTCTGTGCTCACAGGCGGTATGCTGGGGTCGCTGTGCAGTCCAACGTCGTAGTCTGTTACGATTGACACTGAGGCATAGCACATCTCCAGCTCGCGGGCGAGCACGACCTCTGGGTACTGCGTCATGTTTATAATGTCAAAGCCCTGGCTCCTGAAAAACGCGCTTTCTGCGCGCGAAGAGAAACGGGGCCCCTGTATCACGACTACGGTGCCAGATGGATGAACGCGAAAACCATTTTTAGCTGCTGTTTCAGACAGAATTTTTCTCAGTACCGGGCAGTACGGCTCGTGCGCGCTTATGTGCACTGTTTCAGCATCGTAGAACGTGTCTTTGCGCCTTGTGGCATTAAAGAACTGGTCAGGCACGATAAAATCACCAGGCATGATTTCCTTTTTCAGCGAGCCGCATGCAGTTGTTGTTATAATGCACTCTGCACCAAGCTCTTTCATTGCCCATACATTTGCCCTGAACGGCACCTTATGCGGCGGGTATTCGTGCTTCGCACCATGCCTCGCAATAAAGGCGACATCCCTGCCTGCTATCTTTCCGATTCTTACAGGAGAGCTTGTGTTACCGTAAGGCGTTTGTATCATCTTTTCTTTGGCACTTTCCATCAGCGAATAAAAGCCGCTTCCGCCAAAAATCCCGATCATAGAAAACTATGTTGCTCATATCTTTTTATAGTGAAACAAGTAAATAATCTGGATATGATAACTTGTTTCACATATAGCAAACAAGGAAGTAATATACTATTTATTTCCTTGTATTGCTATAAAGAATAATCAAGAGTTTTGAAAACCCCCATTTCCTATCTCATAAACAATTGAATAGACATTGGAAAAGCACAGCCTTTTCCATGCATTGGAAATTCCGAAGTAATTTCCATGCATCAGGAAAACTTTGTTTTCCTGATGCATAGGAAA
>JACRMX010000037.1 GCA_016219485.1 Candidatus Aenigmatarchaeota archaeon
TCTTGTCATAAATTCTGCATAATTACATGCTTTCCAAACTGCATTTTGCTTGATAGAAAACGTTTTATTGATGAAATGCTCTATTTTGCTAGGGTTGGATAGCATAAACCCTACTAGTGTGTTACTGGGGTATATACCCCTTTAATCCACTTTCGGAGGTACTATTAAAGTGTATTATTGAAGCTTTCGCTTATTCATCTCAGAACCCCAATAGCTTTCGTGTTTTGTAAGCTTCCCTGTCTTTTGGGGTGCCTTTTGTAAGAACGAGCGCTTCCATCTCGTTGACAAGCTCTTTTATTGACTGCCTGGCTTCCATCGTATCTATATGCCCAAGGCTGTGCATCATCTTTATTTTTTCTATTTCGCGCTCCAGTGCAGTTACTTCGTCCCTTACCATGTTTATACATAGAAAAGGCGGGATAAAAAGATTTTTTCGATTATGTTCAATTGGCTTTAATTGTTAGGCTGGGAAAGGAACAGTGGTCTTTTCAGCTTTTCTTGAAAAGATTGTAAAAAGACCTGTTCTTCTTTCTTATTGTTAGCCAGCCTTTCGTTCCTAACCCTTGCATTTTCGTTTCTTGGAAAAAACAAAGTTTTTTTCATGCATAGAAAAGATTTGCTTTTCTATGTATTGGACACAACATTCATCTTTCATTGCTTCTATATCTCTCCAATGTTTAGGATATTTTTATCAGCCTTTCTCTGTTTCTATGACCATATATTTACCATCCATTCAATGCAGAAGCCATATCCCTGAGAACCTCACTAGGGCTGTTTGAATTCACAATGGATGAAGAAACCAATACTCCTTCCGCCCCAAGTTTCAATGCGATTTCTATGTCATTTCTATCCGAAATACCAGCGCCGCACAATGGTATGACATGCCTGTTTGTTTCGGTCAGCTCATCTACGAAACGTTTTAACAGGTCTGGTTTCATCTTTGATATAGATTTACCGCTTCCTATGAGTGTTGGGTCTTCAAATGCTATGTAATCCGGATTCAGTTTCGCAGCCACTTTCATTTCATCCAAACCCGAAACGCATAAAACAGATTTTAATCCAACGTTATTGCACTTTTTCAGATATGCCTCTGATTTATCTTTTGCAATATTTCTTTCCGAATGATTGAGCAGTGTGCCATATGCCCCGTATTCTTTTATGCTCTCTGCCAGGACATGGCCTGTATATGGCCCAAAATCCACGCAATCTATATGCTGCGCAAAAACAGGAATAGTGATGATCCTTGTTATGATGTAAATGCTTGATGACTCGACTGCTATGCATATATTTGAATTCGTCTCTATTGCGACTTCTTCTATGATATTGGCAAGGTTCAGCGCCTTTTTTCCTGTTCCGTTCTTGTAGGCCTTGAAGTTCACTAATAACATTGGTTTCATAACCATTACCATTTTGCATGCCCTGACAATTTTTCAATAAAATAATATGCAACAGATATCTCTATCAAACCCTGTAATAGTTTTCTCATGCATCTTCCCATCTCTCTTTCATTTTTTTCAATACGTCCGGCAGTGTTGTATACTCCATTTCGTCTGCGCTTAGCCTTGCCGGCTCGAAAGGCCCGTGCTGCTTCATGTAATCAGCAACTTTGTTTGCTCTTTTTCTTGCATGGTCAAAGCTCGGGTCGTCAAACATGTCAACTATGTGGCCTAATTTCCCGTTATTCAGCTGAAAACCCAGTGCAGCAACGCGCGGAGGCCCATCAAACCTGGTCGGGTTGGAATTTTTTATGCTGGTGGGCATCAGGGGCCCGTGATGAGAGCCGCGCATCCAGCCTGCTACAAGATGGGCATGGGCAAACGGCTCTAATATTTCTCCGACAGCAGGAAATCCTGACTGGGCTCTCGTGATTAATACAGGATCATCTTTGCCAACATACCTTCCTGCCATCAACGATAAGCGCTCTATGGAGCTCACTGCTGCTATCTCGCCATCAAGGTTTCTGAAAATTCTTTTGATGACAAACCGGCCGGGCTGGCCTATAAGCGCGAGCATATGATATATTTCATCCGGCAGCCTGAACATGATTTTTTTATGCGATATGACATCATGCACCTCAAATGTGAAGCCGCATGCAAGTTTTGAGTCTATGACAAGTCCGGACGTTGAAAAAGGGTCTGCAAAAATTTTATAGAGCGGCAGATTCCATGCTCCAGGCTCTGTCTTGTCTGCCATAAAAA
>JACRMX010000038.1 GCA_016219485.1 Candidatus Aenigmatarchaeota archaeon
ATGTCTCCTCATACTGTAAAGTCTTTTTTTATCGGAACATATGTAGTATAAGCTGTGCAATTATCTATACATCCCGCATTCCACCACTAGTCATATAGACTAGTGGAATGCAAGATTTCAATCCTGTCAAAAGCCTTTTCCAGATTATTCATGGAAGTGGCATAGGATATGCGTATATGCTCATCGCTTCCAAAGGCTGCACCAGGAACAACAGCAATATGCGCCTCATCCAGAAGTTTTTTTGTAACCTCCATTGATGTGCCCAGAGAAGATGTGTCCGGGAATATATAGAATGCTCCTTTTGGCTCTATGTATGGCATGCCTAAACCAGAGAGCCTTTTCATGGCATAGCGCCTGCGCCTGTCAAATTCCTTTACCATCTGCTGAACAGAATCTTGGGGACCTGTGAGAGCAGCAAGTGCAGCTGCCTGTGCTATTGAGCAGGGATTTGACGTGGTCTGGCTTTGTATGTCTGACATGGCTGCTATGATTTCTTTCGGGCCAGATGCATAGCCAATGCGCCAGCCTGTCATAGCATATGTTTTGGAAACGCCATTGACCACGATTGTTCTCTCTGGTATAAGAGAGTCTATGCTAAAATGTTCAACGCCGTAAATGAATTTTTCATATATCTCATCAGAAATGATAAAAATATCTTTATCATCTGCTATGTCTGCAACTGCCTCTATTGCTTTTTTGCTGAAAACTGCGCCTGTAGGCTTGCATGGGCTGTTTATTAGAATGATTTTTGTTTTTTCTGTTACGCACTCTTTTAGCTTTTCAGCATCAAGCTGAAACTCTTCTGTTTCCGTAACAACTGGCACTGCACCTGCAAGCTTTGCCTGCTCAAGATAGCTGACCCAGTACGGGCTTGGCACGATAATTTCATCGCCGGGATTAAGCAAAGCCTGCATTGCAAGATATAATGAATACTTTGCTCCCGGAGATATCAAAACTTCTTGCCTGATTCTTCCAATCCTGCTTGCAACAGCATCCCTGAGCTCATTGGTTCCAGGAACAGGGGTATAACGCGTGAAATTTTTGTCAATCGCAGCTTTTGCTGCTTCTTTTATATGCTCTGGTGTGTTGAAATCCGGCTCGCCTGCGCCCAGATCTATCACGTTAATGCCTTTTGCAGCCATTTCCTTGACTTTGGCGTTTATTGCCAGAGTCGCCGACGGCTCTGCAGAAGAGGCGCGATCTGAAAGCATGCAGTAATTTGCCAGAAAATTTATTTAAATTTGTTGCTTCTGGCGGGCAGAGACATCGCAAAAGCTTTATAAATTTTTCTATCTCTATAATTAAAAGGTGTTAAAATGTCAAATAGAGAATTACCAGAACATCAGGAATTTATTATAAAGACATGTCTTGCTCCGTATCACTTATCAGAAGATGCCATAGATAGTGTTATGATTGTTTGTAGAGACATATATAATTCAGCATTAGATGAAGGGTATAGTGAAGGGCATAAAGCTATGAGTGAAGTTCATTCAAGGTTACGAGAAGATCTACTGAACATATAAGATCAATTGTTGTTTAAACATCAATTGATGTTGCCTTGGCATTCTGCATCATCATTCTCGATTCAGGACTGATGTTCTATACGCCTACTCACTACGCATGAACAATTCATCTGAAGAACATCGTAATTGCAGAAACGCCTTTGATGTTGCCTTCCATTGGTTCAAATACAACAGTGTTCTTTCCTGCATTCAGATAGCCTGTGCTCATTATTCCCTCAACTTCGTGGCCATTTACCATTGCTGTTATCCTGTCAGGCACATTTATCATAGCCATTTCCATGCTCTGGGTCTCATTCTGGCTGAGATAGAAATCAAAGCTCTGGCTGCTGGGCACTACAGATGTGACATGCAACTTGGCATCAATGCTGTACGTGGAAGGGGACCAGATCCTCCATGCAGAGGACCCGGCAAATATAACAGCCTTTTCAGCTGTCTTGTTTACTGAAACAACATGGCTACCCAATCCTGGCTTTTCGCTGTAGACCATCTCATCATCAAGCCATATCTCAAGATTGCCGTAGCTGTTGGTTTTCTCAACTGTAAATTCTACATTGCTGACATAGCCATTTACTGGAACTTCTATCTTATTGTTTCCAAACAGAATGCCATTGTAGAGCCACTCTTTGGCAGGCAATACGAAACTGGAGCTTGTCAGCAGGACATCTATATTAAATTCAAGCGTTTTGTTTCTCCTTAGCTGCATGAACTCTCTCGTCTCGCCTGTCTGAATGCAGCCGTTTGAGCATGAAAATGAGTAGCACACTTTTCTGCCTTCTTCATATATGCAGTTATTCATTGCATCGCAGGCATCTATACTATAGTTGCATTTTCCATTCGCGTAAACAGCGTCGTGGTACCATTTGTTGTCCATGCAGTAGTTTGAGCACTGCGACACAGGCTGCGGAAGCTGGCATGTATAATTCACGCACATGCCTCCGCCGCACTCTGCATCAGTGCAGCATTGTGCATATTTGTCATAGACCCAGAACCCATCCCAGCACTCAAGTACTTTCTTTCCTGAGCACGTCTTGTCGCCGCGCTTTCCATAAGGAGCTGAGCATTCGCCAACAGGGATGCACTTATCATTGCTACAACCACTGGGGCAGGTCTGCACCTTTTTCTCATAGCTTGTGTAACGGCACTCCCATCTGTCTGTATAATAGTAATTACGGTATTCTACGTAAATATCGCCGTATTTGCAGAATCTCTGACCGTATTCTCCGTCCATTGAATCGCAATTTACCCGTACTTGATAACTGCAATGTCCGTTTTCACAATCATAGCTACAGTCTTCAACTTTCTTGTCTCTGCTGTCATACCTGCATTCATAACCATACCAGTAATAGTCTCTGTACTGCACATAGACATCACCTGATTTGCAGAATCTGCTGCCGTACTCGCCATCCCTGGCATCGCAGTTTTCTCTGTTCACGCAGCGCCCGTTTTCACAGTCATGACTGCAACTTTCGACTTTTTTATCATATGTATGGTAACTGCATTGGTATCTGTCCCAGTAATAATCTCTGTACTGCACGTAAACATCGCCGCTTTTGCAGAATCTGCTGCCGGATTCGCTGTCCCTTGCATCGCAGTTTTCCTGATAGCTTACGCAGCCATCATCAGGGTCACATCTGTCATATCTGCCAATACTACATGTTGAAAGTTCGCATCCATTATGGTTACAGTCCCTCTGGCCATAGTAGCAGACCGAACCAGATATAGTTCCAGGCTGGGGGCAATACTCCCTGTTCTCATAAGAACAGCCGCAAGAAGAAGAGTGAGAATTTCCAAAATAGCAGTAATCGCCATACAGATAAGCATCGCCATTATAGCACTGCACATTGCATCTTGTGACCCTCTCATCACAGCATAGATGCTGTTCAGCATAGCCAGCAGCCATGAAAACTGCGGTGAATACTACTATAATTACTAAAATATGGTAAAATCTCATATACACATATAAGGGCAAAAATTATTTAACATGATCCCCAGCCTTTTTCTGTGGATGAACTTAAAAATCTTTCGATGGATCGGGGGAGATTTGAACTCCCGTCCTCCACGTTATCAGCGTGGCGCTCCAGCTGCCCAAAGACGAACCACATTGACGCATATTCACTTGACGCGAAGCGAAAAGACGAGCAAAGCTCGTCAGTCTTTAGTGCGTCTGTTCTTATGATGCGTCTATCGGCTCTCGTCAATTCCAGACTAAGCTACCGATCCAGCATTAAGATAGTTGCATCACAGTTTAAAAAAATATCACGCGTTAGATATTGGAAAAAGCATAGCTTTTTCCATACATAGAATTGCAAGGAAAACTTTTTCTGTTTTCCTGCATCGGAAAAGCTCTGCTTTTCCTCATGCTTTGCAATTCTAATGAATCCGGCTACTGGCCCTGTAAAAACTGGGTCCTGAACTTTTTGTAAAAGTTATGCTCCTCTAAATTTATAACTTTTAAAGGCTCTCCTTTTTCTATAAGAAATTCGCTATCCGCCTTGACATACTCTCCTCCATGCCCGTCAACTATTATCGAGCAGTCTCCTGCTGTGACTTTTAAAATAATCTGCTTTGAGGCAGGTATGACCATTGGCTTGATATTTGAAAAGAACGGGTAAAGTGGGGTTATCGTAATTACATCCAGAGAGGGGTCTATAATAGAGCCGCCTGCAGACAAGCTATAGGCAGTAGACCCTGAAGGCGTTGAAAACATAAGTCCGTCTCCTGAAAACCTGAATGCAACGTCATCTATAACAAATTCAACATTAAGTATCTTGGAGGGCCGCTTCCTTGCAAAGACAATTTCATTGAGAGACATGGGATAGATGCGCGGGAAAATTCTGCTGAAATATTTCTCTATCCTGTCATATTTTATTTTATTGCATTTTATCCTGAGCCTTTCTGTTACTGTATATTCTTTTGTTATAAGCTTGTCAAGATTTTTCAGCAGGCTTTCAAAATCAACTGTGCAGAGAAATCCGTGGCCCTCGATTTTCACAGGCAATATCGGAACATTTGTCTGGTGCGATGCCCACAACATTGTTCCGTCTCCACCAACTGTTATCAGCATATCGCCGCTGAATTTTTTTATGGACATGCCCCTTTTTTTGAGCCTTTTTGCTGTGGAAGGGTCAAACTGAATAGAACAGTCAGCTATGTGGGACCTGAATTTCTTTGTAAGCTCCTTTTCCAGCTTTTGGGCCATTTTCAGGCCAAGCTGGTTCTGCTTAGCCACTATGAGCGTATCCATATTATCCTAACTGAAAAAAAGTTATTTAAAGGGTATTTCAAAGGGGTGGTAAAACCTTAGGAGGGAAGACAAACAGACGAGCGCAGCTCGTCAATCCTCTGTCCCCTCCGCGGTAATGGACCCAGCGAGATTTTCATCGATCTTTCTTATGATAGGCAAAGTCAATCCGAACCGATGTATCTTCGATACGTCAATCGACCTTTTTTCTTTTGGATGCCTAGTCGCTTCAAAGAAAAATCGGCCTTGAACTCGCAGCCTCCGCCGCTCCCGTTCAGTCTATAATATGGGATACGACTCTGCGAAGCAGAGAGGTATTGCGAGGGCGGTGTCATTCCGAATGTCCACACCCCTTCTTTATTATTGTGTCAACCCAAGATTCTTTCTTGAACCCCAGGGCCTTCTTTCCTGCCCAAACCGACAACCTTCGGTTGTCAATTCAGTTCGAAAGAAGGGGCTGTTTTAGACCATGGGCCCGTTAAAATTTTCCTGCATGAATTATTTTATTTACTATTTGTTCCGGAGTTTTTTTTGAAACGTCTATGACTAAATCAGCTTTTTTCTCCTGCTGAAAATAGTCAAATCCGTATATCTCTTTCCATCTTTTTCTCTCCTCCTGCTCGCGATTTTTCATTTTTCTCTTTGTTTCTTCCATGCTCATGCTGTCCCTTTTTGCTGTTCTGCGCGCTCTTAGATCAAGAGGCGCCTTTAGCCAGACTTTCAAATCCGCTTTTTTAATCATATGAATCGATAGCTTTCCGACGATAACGATATTGCCCTTTTCTGCCAGAAAACGCTGCATATCATCCAGCTTTCTGTGCAGCTGCTCGCTTTTGCCCTCTTCTGTTGACCAGAAATCCAGCATCTTGTCTGTTTCATTTCCAGCAGAAGAGTGGCTCTTGAAGTAATTGCCAGGAGAAAAAAAACTAATCTTCAGCTTTTTGGCTAGCATGGTGCCGATAGTGGTTGAGCCTGCACCTGGCTGCCCTGAAATAACTATGACTGGCATGTTTTCATCTCCATGCATTTTTCAATGAAGAATCTTGTACAAGGGTCAATGGGAAGTTTAAGCGCCTCGCCAGGGAAAACCCAGACATATTCACTTGCTTCGTCGTTCAGTTTTACTTCTGTGGAGTCTGTCTTGCATGCAAAGTCAAGAAATATGAAATGTTTTTGCTTCCAGAACATGTCGCTGAAAATGGACTCCTGAACATGTATGAATGCTATTTCATATATGTCCATGCCCGTCTCTTCTTTGACCTCTCTTCGCAGGGCTTGCTCTATGGTTTCTCCTAATTCTATATGACCTCCAGGAACAACAAAGTTATTTTTCCATTTGTGCGATCGCATCAAAAATAGCTTGTTTTCTGGGTTGAATATTAGCGCTCCTACTGTCACTTCAGGATGTGTTTGTCCTGCCATATATCATACCCTCTTCCACCTGACACCATCAGGCTTGTCTTCGAGAAGCACGCCTTTTTTCTTGAGCTGTTCGCGTATGATGTCAGCCTCTTTGAACTTCTTTTCTTTCCTGAACTTTTCTCTTTTTTCAACAAGCTTCTTTTCATCTTCCGTGAGTTCTCCAGTAGCCCTGAACTTGATTATTCCAAGAACCTTGTCAAACTCAAGCATCTGATTATGTATTTTTTTCGCAGCCTGCTTTCCCAGGTTGCCTTCATCAATCATCCTGTTTGAGCAGCGCATAAACTCAAACAATGCTGAAAGTGCATTGGGCATGTTAAGGTCATCATTCATCGCTTTTTCAAACCCTTTTTTGGCATCTGCTATCATGCTGATTGTGCCACTTTCATCAGTAACCTTTCCGTCTGCATCGCGCAGCCTGTCCATAAAATTGTCTATGCTGCCAACAGAATTCTTCGCATCCTGCAAAGCCTTTGTTGTAAGGTTAATCGGGGAGCGGTGGTGCGCTGAAAGCAGAAAGTAACGCAAAGCCCTTGGGTCATGGCCTTTTTCAATTAAATCGCGTAATGTAAAAAAGTTTCCTTTGCTTTTGCTCATTTTTTCCCCTTCGATTATAAGATGGGCGCAGTGCAGCCAGTATCGTACAAACTGCTTACCTGTTGCGCATTCGCTCTGGGCTATTTCATTTTCATGGTGCGGAAATATGAGGTCAACGCCGCCTGTGTGTATATCCAGCGTCTCTCCCAGATATTTCATGGACATTGCAGAGCATTCTATGTGCCAGCCAGGCCTGCCTTTGCCAAAAGGCGTTTCCCAGACAGCACCAACCTTTTCCTCATCTTCGCCTGTAGCTTTCCAAAGCACGAAATCTCTGGCATCTTCTTTTTCATATTCATCCTTATCAATGCGGCAGCCGGATTTAACCTCATCCAGTTTTATGCCTGAAAGCTTGCCATAGTCCCTGAACGTGGAAATTTTAAAATAGGTGGACCCGTCGCTTTTGTATGTGTGCCTGTTTTTCTCCAGTTTTTTTATCAGCTCAACCATCTCTTTTATGTGTTCAGTTGCCCGCGGCATGATATCCGGCTTGATTATGTTAAGGGTTTTCATGTCATCGAGAAAAGCCTGCTCATACTTTTTGGTATATTCATTAAGCATAACGCCCTGCTTCAGGCTGCCTTTTATTGTTTTATCATCCACATCAGTCACGTTCATGACCTCCCTGACATTAAAGCCAAGGTACATAAGGTAACGCCTCAGTATATCTGAGAAGATGAATGAGCGCCAGTTTCCTATATGCGCATAGTCATAGGTAGTCGGGCCGCATACATACATGCGAACATCCTTTTCCAATGGCTTGAACGCCTCCTTTTTTCTGCCCAAAGAGTTGAAAATCGCAAGAACCATATCTTAAATCTCGCTGAAAGATATAAATATCTTACACAGTCATATCATAAAATGCTACCTAAAAAATATGAGCCGGAAAAAGCAGAGACAAAGTGGCAGCAGTTCTGGGAAGATAAAGGCATATACAGGTTTGACCCGGACAGTGAAAAGCCTGTCTATAGTGTAGACACGCCGCCGCCAACACTCTCTGGAAAGATGCATATAGGGCATGCCTTCTCGTACATACAGCAGGATATTGTCATAAGGTTTCACAGAATGCTTGGAAAAAATGTATTTTACCCCTTTGGAACTGACAATAACGGGCTTCCAACAGAAAGAATGGTTGAGCAGGAAAAAAAGGTTAAGTCGTCCAAGATGGAAAGGAAAAAATTTATTGAGCTGTGCAGCAAGGTTGTTAATGAAAAGAGGCCTGCGTTTATTGCAGACTGGAAGAAAATAGGCATTTCAGCTGATTTCAATATAGTATATTCAACCATTGACGAACACTGCAGAAGAATATCGCAGCGCTCTTTCATCGAGCTATACAAAAGCGGTAGGACTTACAGGAAAAGGACTCCATTCATGTGGTGCCCTGAATGCCAGACAGCCATAGCGCAGGTTGAAATGAAGGACAAGGAAAAGCATAGCCAGTTCGTGTACATAAAATTCGACACCTCGCTTGGAGAAACCATAACAATAGCAACCACAAGACCGGAGCTTATGCCTGCCTGCGTTGCTGTTCATGTTCATCCTGATGATAAGAGATACAAAAAATTCATAGGCGCGAAAGCAACGATTCCCTTTTTTGGAAGGGACGTTAAAATTTATGCAAACAAAGACGCTGACATGAGCTTTGGTTCAGGAGCTGTTTATCACTGCACATTTGGCGACATGGAAGACGCAAAGTGGATAGAAGAATTTGGCATAGAGCCTGTGGAAATTATGAACAAAGACGGAACGCTGAATGAAAAAGCAGGCAAATACAGAGGCATGAAATCAGCAGAAGCAAGGAAAGCTGTCATTAAAGACCTTGAAGCTACGGGGAGACTGGAAAAAACAGAGCCCATAACGCACATAGTAAATACTCACGAGAGGTGCGAGAGTGAAATAGAAATTCTTATGACAGACCAATGGTTCATAAAATATACTGACATGAAAAAGCAGTTTTTGCAAAACGGTAGTGAGCTGAACTGGTATCCCGAGCATATGAAAAACAGATATGACAACTGGGTGCAAGGATTGAAATGGGACTGGTGTATATCAAGGCAGAGATACTATGGCGTTCCTTTCCCTGTATGGTACTGCAAAAAATGCGGCAATATTATTCTGGCTGAAACAGAAGAGCTGCCTGTAGACCCTCTCCATGACAAGCCTGGCAAAAAATGCAAATGCGGCTCATCAGCATTTGAGCCTGAAAAGGATGTTATGGATACGTGGGCAACATCTTCGCTGACACCGCAGCTGGCTATAGAGCTTATGGACAAAAAAATACGGAAAAAACTGTTTCCCATGAGCCTCAGGCCGCAGGGGCATGACATCATTTCCTTTTGGTTATTCAACACGCTTGTAAAGTCCCAGCTTCATTACAAAAAGAATCCTTGGAAGGACGTAATGATATCAGGATGGGTTCTTGACCCACATGGTAAAAAAATGTCAAAATCCATGGGAAACGTCATAGATCCTAGGGATATCATGAAAAAATATCCTGTAGATGCAATGAGGTACTGGGCTTCCTCATCATCGCTGGGCGAAGACAGGCCGTTTAAGGAAAAGGATTTTGTGACCGGAGTAAAGCTCATGCAAAAAATATGGAACGCATCTGTGTTTGTTTCAATGAATGGTGAAAAAAAGGCTCTTGAGCCCAAAACAGTTACAGACAAATGGATAATCTCAGAGATGAACAAAACAATAGAAGAAGCAACAGTAGCCTTCAGCGAGTACAGGTTTTCCTATGCAACTGACGTTGCAAAAAATTTCTTCAGGCAGATGTTCTGCGACTTCTACCTTGAAACAGCAAAGGACCGGATTTACAACGAAAAAAATTACAGCAAAGAAGAAATTGAATCTATGAGGGCAACGCTGTACCACGTGCTTCTGAATTCATTGAAGATGCTGGCTCCTGTGCTCTCGCACATTACAGAAGAAATTTACCAGACATATTTCAGGAAATATGAAAAAGAAGAGAGCATACACATATCACAATGGCCAAAGGCCGGTGTGATTGATAAGAAGGCTCTTGAGACTGGCAGAAAGATGGTAACGGTCATTTCTGCAATACGAAAATACAAGACAGAAAACAATATGGCAATGAACCACCTGCTGAAAAAGGTAACTGTTTCTGATAGATCTCTGGAGCCTGTACTGAAAGATATCCAGACCACCATGAAAATAGGGGATATTTCGATAGGCAAAGCAGAACAAATCGATGCAGAAGGCATAAAGATAGACGTGGAAAACTAACATTTTAAATGCCTTTCATGGGCAGGCTTTAGAAGATTATCAATTCTCTCTATGGATCTGCGCAGCTTCCTCATCAGATTCATCTGAAATCTGTAAGTATTCCCATGCATTGCATAGGCATTCCAGCCTTCCATGCTTTCAAAAATTTCATATTTGTCCTTTATATCATCAGCATATAGTTCTATGAAATTCTGCACCCTGTGTGGAATTCTTCTTGCATTGCTGCGCTTCAGGAGTTTGTAATTATAAAATATCCTGAACCCCAGAAGCTTAACACCTGACTGCNATTTCTGCGGATGCAATTCGAGCTTTATTGTCTTTAGGAACGCATTTATAGCTGGTTTGTACGATTCAAGTTTTTCCTTTGAGGCATCAAGTATAACAAAGTCATCAACATACCGAATGTAATACTTGACATTTGTCAATGCCTTGCCAGCTATTACCGCTGAATTTCATGTCATGGACTTTTGTGAAATAAAAGTCTTACTATAGCAGAGCATGTAGTTCAGACACACTCCAGATGCATCCTTGAACGCATCTGCACTAGTGCACGCAAACCGACGCCGAAGGCATCAATCTGCCACAAACTGTCTGGGACAGCACCTCTGTTATTAGCAGAGGTAAATAGAATTAGGCAGAAGAACGATTTATAGCTTTCCCTGTTCCCGTAGTTTTCTAACCATGATTTCTATTTGCTTTAATCCGTCAACATAACATGAAACTGGTGTTGTTGTTGCATCACGTTCTTGCGGCGTGCCTCGCTCCGCTCGGCGACCTACTCGCGGAAACGAGCCGACGAGGTGACGCCAGCCCTCGGGACCCCAGCTCGCGTCGACGCCGAAGCGACCGCCGTCATCGCCGAAATACCTGCGGTCAACGCCAGCAACACCTTCACCTTCATTTCTTGTATATGAGCATGATACTATCTCTTCTGCAAAATCTTCTGGGAAACCTTTGCTTGTCCATGTCCTGACAGCAGCTTTTCTGCCTGGGTTGGTTGAGAATGCAAACCCTGTTTCCGGATCCCATCCACCGTCACATGTCCATTCATTATAGCCTGGTGCAGGAAGTATTTTATAAAATTCATGCCCATCATCCCGCATTGTGTATTTTACACTGCCGTCTTTGTCTTGATGAAATTTGCTTACGCCCCTGACCCATAGGACACGCCTGTCCGTATCCTTGGCCCTCTGCATGCCTGTGTCGCCTTTGTTGTAATCAACAACATCGCTTGTCTTGTTACCTCTTCCTGGCTTATTAAACAGCATGTAGACAACGTCTCTCACATCATCCGGAAGCAGCATTTTGCAGAATTTGTGCATAAGATATGCCTGAAAAAGAGCATTCTGGTCAGCCAACGTTATTTCTGTACTGATTGTATCTTTTAACATCAAGCCAAAGTCTGTTATGTCAGTGCCTATCTGACCTTCCAATACGTGTGGGCCGTATCTCTTTAATCCTAACAGGCCTCCCACTCCGTAGATCTCTATTCTTGGAACAGTTACTGTTGTTGGTGTTTCTATTGCCATGTAGAATTTTATAACAGAAAAGCATTTAAGCTTAATCATTATCGCTTAGTAGCATAAACATGGAAACTACAACTAACCGGGATAGCTCAGGATTTTTTAATCACCCAATTATCTTTTTCACGGAATATTTCAGCATCGGAAGTTTATTTTTAACTACATCCCAAACAATCTCGAGATTAATACCAGCATATTCATGAATCAAAATATCTCTCAGCCCTGCGATTTTTTTCCATTCAATTTCAGGGTATTGGACCCGAATTTCATGTGGTATTCTTTTAACAGCCTCCCCTACTATCAAAAGATTTCTAACAACTGCATCTACCACAAGAGTATTTTTAACAAATTTATCATGACTCATATTCTGCGTATATTCTTCTATTTTTGCTATTGCTTCCAAAATATCTTCGAAATATACTCTATATTTTTCCAACATATTTGGCCTCTTGTTTCACATAGCACAGTGAAGGCTTGAGATTATCTTCTATGACCAGATCCACCTTCTTATGAAGCATCTTTTCCAACATGAACTTTAATTCCATATATTTGTCAAATGTTGGTTTGTCAAAAACAACAAGAAAGTCTACATCACTGGTTTTTTTCGCTTTACCTTTCAGGTAGGACCCAAATAATCCTATTTTTTTTACTCCAAACCTTCTCATTTCGCCTTTCCTTAATTCGATTGTTTTCATGATTTCTTTTTCAGTCAGTTTCATTTTACTCACCCTTTTAATTTGGTTTATAAGTTTATAAAAAAATGTCTTAGCCTATATAAAAATCCTTATTAAAACAATATCTGACAATATTTCATATATTAGCCTTTTGGGTGATACCTATGCCAGAAGTGGAACATAAGCTAAAAAAACTGATAAAGGCACTCGGCTCGAAAAAGGGTAGGCATACCGAGCTTGTTACAGTATACATACCTGCTGGCTACAGCATACATGAGGTTGTGAGCCAGCTGAAACAAGAACAGGGAACTGCTGAAAACATTAAGTCCAAGCCTGTGAGAAAAAATGTTGTGACGGCGCTGGAAAAAATAATGCGGCACCTGCAGCTTTACAAAGGAACGCCAAAAAATGGTCTTGCATTGTTCTGCGGCAATATCAGTGAAAAAGAAGGCGTTGCTGATATTGAGCTCTGGGCAATAGAGCCGCCAGATCCTGTAAAAACAAGGCTTTACTGGTGCGACCAGAAATTCGTGATGGAACCCCTTGAAAAAATGGTGGAAGAAAAGCAGATATATGGTGTAGTGTGCCTAGACAAAAGCGAAGCAGATGTAGCACTGCTGCGCGGAAAAAAGTTAGAGCCGCTTGTGCATTTTGATTCTATCGTGCCGGGGAAAACGCGTGCTGGCGGGCAATGCCTTGCGCCAGACACGTTGGTGCAAATGGGTGATGGAAACATAGTAGAAATAGACAACGTAAGCAACCCTCATATCATAAAATCAGTTGATTTTAATACTATACAATTGAAAAACAGGCCTGTTATAGAACAATGGGTTACGAAAAAAGCCTCAAAATACATAATAACAACAAAATGTCCGACCACGCAGATAGAATCATCGAAAGAGCACACATTCTTTAAATGGGGAAATAAAATAGAAGAAATTGCAGCAGAGGACCTGAAAAAGGGTGATTTCCTTCTGCTGCCTGAAAAAATAGATGTAGAAGGCGAAATCCAAAGTTTGGACGTCTCAAGTCTTTATAATTCATATAAGATAAATGAGAAAGGCAGAGAGTATATTAAACAAAGAAGAATTGCATTAAAGTTGCTTCAAAAAGAACTGGCCAAGAGTTCAGATGTTACGCAAACAGCCATATCAATAATAGAACTAGGTAAAAGGGACATAAAAATAGGATTTCTGAAACGCTTATGCCAATGTCTTGATATAGATACTGGATCTTTCATACGCCAGTTTTGCATACCAGTTAAAGATTTCAGATTACCGGAAATTTTAGATGAAAATCTGGCAAATCTCCTAGGTTATTTTGCTGGAGATGGGTCATTTGAAAATGAAAGAATATCATTATTTGATGCTGATAGGCAAACGATTGAGTATTATAACAATTTAGCTAAAACCATATTCAATTGCAATGCTACCATAACCCATAGGGAGGACAAGGGGCATTATGTATCCAGAATATATGGAAAGCCAATAATAAAACTGATAAAAAATGAATTTCCAGAACTAAAATTTGCTGTGAATACAGAAATCCCTGTTAAAGTGCTTAGATCGCCTAATAGTGTGTTGGCTGCATTTTTAAGGGGATTTTTCGATGCAGAAGGCTATGTGACTAAAGAAAGGGGCATAGGTCTTGGAATAAACAATAAGAAATTAGCTAGGCAGGCCCAAATGGCTTTGCTAAGGTTTGGGATACTGGCATCTCTGGCAGAATATGATAACAAAAGAAATCCTCACAGCAAAAAACATAGGTTTACAATAGGGATAACTGAAAAAAAATCTCTGGAAATATTTTTAGACTCAGTGGGATTTAATGCTTCTTACAAAAATAAAAAATTGGCAGAAGTTATAAAGAATAAGTCCCCCACAAGTTATACAAGGCAAATATTCTTGACAGGAGAAAATATAAGAAAAATAGTTGAATCGAATGGATGCAAACTATCGGATTTTAAAAAAGTTACCAATTTCTTCAGGAATGAAAGGCTAATGGGCAAAGAAGTGTTTAAAAGTTCCATATTAAATGAGATTAAAAATAATAAAACATTGTATGAAAAACTCAACGCTGTATTGGATTATAATCTGATACCGGTAAAAATAAGCTCTATAAGAATAGTAGAAGAGAGAAGTCGTTTTGTTGATATAGAAGTGAAGAACTCCAATTTTATCGCCAACGGACTGGTAGTGCACAACAGCTCTGCTCGGTTCTCGCGCATACGCGAAGGCCTGCTGAATGATTTTCTCAAGGAAGTCGGCGATGCAGTAAACAAGACATTCCTGGATAAAAAAGAAGTTGTAGGAATTCTGCTTGGAGGGCCAGGACCTATAAAGGATATTTTACTCAAGGAAAATTACATTGACAACAACGTCAAAAAGAAGATTTTGGGAACAGTTGACGTTGGTTCTACCGGCGAGCACGGCCTGCATGAAACAATACAAAGAGGTGAGCACCTCATCAAAGAGGCTGCAATAATTCAGGAAAAAAAGATTTTGCAGCAGTTTTTTGAAGGCCTGCAGAAAGGCTCTGCAGTTGCTTATGGCCTGGAAAGCGTGATAAAAGCCCTGGAGATGGGCGCTGTTGATATGGTAATTGTAACTGAAGATGCACCATATGAAGAATTGGAACTGGAATGCCAGTGTGGAACGGAAAAAAGGTTTGTCCGCGTAGGAAAGGATGTGACATGCGGCAAATGCGGGAAACTGAAAAAAATTCTTGGAAGAAAGGAAATAGTTGAAGCACTGGAAGAGGCTGTCAAAAATTACAGCACAAAGCTTGAAGTAGTCTCGTCTGAAACCAGAGAAGGCGAACAGTTTTCAGAACTGGGCGGCATAGGCGCGATACTAAGGTATGAAATCTAATCACGACATCAGAATTACAAAGTAATTCTATGTATGGAAAAGCTTTCAGCTTTTCCAATATGAAATTTGAGGACTTTGAAAAACCCCGTTTTTCCACCTTTTTATATTTCATCAGAATTGGTTTCATTAAGATAAAGTTTATAACTTTATCTTATGCATCAAATTCCTCAGAAAATTCATTCCAAAGGAATTTGCTTGTTTTCTGCTTTCCCCCTAAATATCGAGGGAAAAGCAGAAAAAAACGTTCTAACAATGTCTCTCCAGTTGTCTGTGAGCTAAAGTATAAGGATTTTTCAAAACTCTCGTTTAATATTTAATGAAAAGGAGAAACGAATGAAAAAATGCATTCTCCAAGGCTCTGGTGATACCCGCCTTCAAGCACGGCAAAACACGGCTTATCCAGCTCCTTTATCATTTGTGCGATTTTTTTATAATCAGTTAGTTTCAGTCTCAGGTCTGTCAACGGATCATCCTTGTACGTGTCAAATCCTGCTGAAACAGCAACCATATCCGGGTTAAAATGTTTGGCTCTTTCAATAAGCTCATTAAATATTCTTATGTACTCCGGGCCTGTTGTTCCTAGCGGTATCGGCATGTTCACAGCATTCCCAGAGCTCTGCAAACCTGTGTAAGGATAGCATGGATGCTGATGAATGGAGATGTACATAACCCTGTCATTGGGAAAAACGTTGTTTTTCCCATGCATAGAAAAGCTTTGCTTTTCTGATGCACTGCCTGCAAATATGTCCTGTGTGCCATTGCCATGATGCGCGTCTATATCAAAAATAACTATCCTGTCAAAATCATTAAGCGCCTGTGTAACAGCTATGGCTATGTTATTGAAATCTTGCATTCCACTAGTCTATATGACTAGTGGTGGAATGCGGGATGTAAGAACCACTGTAAACTGTAATAGTAGCATTTTTGCTGAGTTCGGGATGCCACTGGTCTCTTGACCAGTGGTTCTTCACATAACAAAAGCCTCCCAACGATGCCCTGCCAGCATGGTGCCCAGGCGGCCTCATGAGAGAAAACGCAAAGCCATTCTCAGATGCGTATTTCATGGCATCTATAGCGCCTCCTGCAGAAAGCTTTGCATAATCATAGATGCCTGGCAAATAGGGCGTGTTGATATCAGAAAAATTCCCTGTCCTAACATTCTCTGCTAGCTGTCTGCTATGCACTGATAAAATATCATCATCAGTAGACGCGCCTGCGGTCCTGAAACTCATGCCTTTATCTGAAAGAAATTCCCATGCCCTTCTGACCCTGTCCGGGCTTTCTGGATGGTCATATGAGCTGTAGTCAAGGCATTTTTCATTGAAAAAAAATGTCACATCCTGCATGACAGATGTATCTTATTAAAATTTATATAAGGAAAAGTCCGAGACTTTTCCTATACAGGAAAACTTTGTTTTCCTTGTAAAACGAAGATGATTCTCTAACGTATGCGATTTAACGAAGTCGGCGGAGCCGATTTGGGCGGAGCGAGGTGCAATCGAGCGAAACCGCATATTCTGTGTTAGGCGCGTGCGAAGCACCGAGCCAGAGTGCAACGTCCCGTAGCGAAGCGGGGGGCTGGCGAAGAGTAAATTTGGAGTCCTCAATTAAAAGGGCAGTTTTCCTCATCGCTTAAACAAAGTTGCAATTGGCGTTAGCTCTTCTAATTGCGGGATTCTTTTAGAATGCACTTTGGCGTCCTTTTTGAAAACACGGAACGCTTTGGCATATTTCTTTGACGTGATAACACGATATTTATCGTCAAGAAATTCGATGGCGCAATTGTTGTCTATGGTAATGCCCATACCGCCGATTTTCTGAATCATCTTGCGGAAATGATTTTTACGAGGAACGCCCAAAGTTTGACTGTTATAGTGAGGACAGTGAATTCCTTTAAGGAAGCCTAAACCGTGAACGTTGATATACTTCCACTTTTTTTGGTTGTAAAACGACATAGAATCACTGTGTCCGGATTCAAACCAGCAGATTGAGCCAGCACTGATGCCACAAAGAACAATACCACGTTGCCAGGCAGTTTTGAGGAGTTTATCAACGCCAAGCCGTCGCCAAAGTTTTACCATTTTTAGCGTATTGCCACCACCAACGTAAATAATGTCTGCACCAAGAATTTTTTCTTTAATCTCATTTGACGATGGCGTTTCTTTGAGCAGAAAAAGTACATCCGTTTTACAGCCCAATTTCTTACCGTAATACTTGTCTATGTGCTTCCAGTAACCTTCACTGTCCGAACTTGCCGTTGGAATAAAAAGTAACTTTGGGCGTTCCTTTTGCGCCAATCGAATTATCTCTTTATCAATAGCCAAAGTGCCTGCGGTTCTGATTTCACCGCCGCCAATTGCAACTATTTTTTTAATTGGTTTTGTCATAATGGGATTAGACTATCATTGTTTATAAAATCATCGAAATGAAAACTGCCCCTCTTCTCGTTTAGGACTTCAAATTTATTGAGCATAACATCGCGATTAAGCGATATTTTGCGAAGCAAAATGTGGGTAAAGTTTCCTGCAAGGGAACATAATTACTTAATCGCTGTTATATTCGTCTTTCGAAGAAAAGACCGAGGGATAGTGCAACGTTCCGAAGCAAAAATTTGGCGAAGAGTTTTCGTGCCTAAATTAAAATTTGGAGACCCCGCCGCCGAAATATCTTTAAATAAGAATTAAAAATAAAAAGAAAAAAGAAAATTTAAGCTCCGTATAATGTCCATAATCCGGTTATATCTGGTTGTTCAAGAGTTCTTTTCTGTGTTTCTCCATAGTCGGAATATCCGTACATTGTTACTGCTGAACAGACTGTGTCATACACATCTGCTAAACCAATGCCATGACCAATCTCATGCGTTGCTATATTTTGCAAATCCATTACTGTTGGATTAACTGTTGCATCTCCCCATGTCCAATCTGTATCAAACATTACATCAAACTCAACTATTGCTTTTGTCGCTGGATTGTACCATACTGAGGTTACTGCGATTACGCCTGTTGTTGGATAGTTGCCGAATACTATCGCATTCGCATAATTTTGAACTCCATAAGTTGCTGTGTAATCAATTGCGTACATGTCGTTCATCAGCTCTTTGCTTGTTTTTGCATCCCAAGTTTCTGCACTATTGAATACTGCAGAAGCAATGAAATTTTCATCAAGAGCTTGTGGATTTGTTGGGTTTATTACATAACTTACTGGTAAGACTTTCCATCTAATTTTTGTTGGTGTTATAAACTTATAGCAACTAGGTGCTCTATCTACTTCACCTACTACTCTTACTTCTCCATCTTTGTA
>JACRMX010000039.1 GCA_016219485.1 Candidatus Aenigmatarchaeota archaeon
TAGTGTGATGAGTAAAGAGCAAGAAAATATATTCAAGGCTGTTGATAAGAATTTAATTAAAAACGTAGTGTAAAAATGGTGCGAAATTAAGGTTATAAGCCTTGTCGCTTTCCCAATGATTAAAAACCAAATGTATTACACCCTCCATAATTCTAGGCGATAATTTTATGCCCCCGCCGGGCTTGGCTGTGTAGAAGCTATAATTAATTTAGAACATACGAGCCTCTGGTAGTTTCGAATCTTTACCAAGTTCCTTAAGCAACATACCCATGATCTCCATTTTCCTGTCTGGAATTATACAGTACTCCATTTCAGCAGGTTTTCGAACCTGTTTTATATAACCTTCGTTCAGCAGCTCCTTGACAGCTTTCTGAAATATCTTCTTGTCGCATTTGAAAGGCACAATATTCTTCTTTAAGTCAGTTTCAGGTACGTGATTTTTACAGAAACTTCCCCGATTAAATATTTTGTCCAAAATATACAGTTTTGCCTTTTCTGTAGACATGACCATCATTTTCCAATTATTACAGGACTTTTCGAGTCCTGCAGTTAGCGGGATTCTTTAGAATCCAGATATATAATTATTTATACAGTAGACATAAATATTTAAAGATATGTATGTATTTTATTATATATACGTTTATAACAGTTATAATTAACGTATATTCAAACAATTGAAGTGATTGCTATGAAAACCCAACCTGTTCTAATAAGGATATTCGGCAATACGCCAAGGTTCAGAGTTTTAGATTTTGTTCTAACTGAAATGATATACTATGATTACACTCTGACTGAAATAGCCAAACACACAGATGTTTCCTGGGGCACAATAAACACCATCTGGAAAAACCTAAAGAAACTTGATATGGTTAGGGAAACAAGGCAGGTAGGCAATGCAAAGCTTTACGCAGCAAACAAAGATTCTCCATACCTGAAAACACTTAAGGCAATGATGCTCAAAATGAGTTGTACAGAAGATATCGAGGAACCAATAGTCCGTGAAGCTCAATAATTAGTAATGCCCCCGCCGGGCTTGGCTGTGTAGAAGCTATACCTTGCCTAGGAGGGAACAT
Organism: Candidatus Aenigmatarchaeota archaeon; assembly: GCA_016219485.1. Lineage (GTDB taxonomy): Archaea > Aenigmatarchaeota > Aenigmatarchaeia > GW2011-AR5 > JACRMX01 > JACRMX01. The sequence continues at coordinate 1,074 of JACRMX010000039.1, forward strand.
AAAGGTTCCCCCTTTTACTCATTTTAGTGGCTCAATATCCGATGTCGTGTAACAAATGTTATTTGATCTCTTTTTGCGACTTAAACGTGTGCTGTTCCATCAACACTTTGGCAATATAATGCACGATTGCTTCATCATTACCTTTATCGCCTTCTTCAATCGCTTCGTAGTACTTGATCTTATCCCTTAGTTCTACGTAAAACATCGGGAATTTGCTCTTCATCAAGATCCAATTCATCACGACTCTTGACGTTCTTCCATTCCCATCAGCAAACGGGTGAATTCGCACTAATTTATTATGCAAAATTGCACCTAATTCAACAGTATGCATTTTCTTCTTGGCAGAATAGTACCATTGTAACACTTTCCTCATCGCCTCTTTAACTTTTTCATGAGAAGGCGGAACCCAGTCAGAGCCAGAAATTCTGACGTCATGGTTTCTGTAGCTGCCTATAATTTTGCAGTTAGTATTCTTGGTAAGCAATTCATGAATTTTCAGCAAAAACTTTTGATTAAACTCTCCACCATACTCTTTCATGAATTCATAGCAGTCTTTTGAATTGATCGCTTCATTGTAGTCATTAGGAGTAGCGCCAGCAGGTATTATGTTCTCGGTTAGAATCATGCTTGTTTCACGAAGGCTTAAACGGTTGCCTTCAATAGCATTTGAGTTATAGGTGAACCTCACGACAAAGTCGTTTTCGTACTTTTTTTTACCAACACTGCTTAGTTTTCCGTACCATTTGTTAAAAACTTCTTTCAAATCCTGCAGCTTCTCTGCTTCATCGTCAGCTAAATAGCTATGCTTAGAAACGGGTTTCATGAAACCTTTTTTTATTGCTTCTTCTTCAATCTCTCTGACGGCTTTCTTTGTCTGTTCTTTTGAAGGGGGCATGTCTCCGACATATTTTCTTATTTTCTTCCATTTTTTACCAATAACTCTAAAATTCTTCGTGATATAGTAATAGGTCTTGCCCTTTCTTTCGATCTTCTCCAGATAGGTCATATCAATGGTATGGGCACACTAATATATAAAGTTATCTATTTTTGTTAACTAAAGTGCCCGTATAAGCCTTAATTCCCATTGCGCATTAATGCCCCCGCCGGGATTTGAACCCGGGTCAACAGGTCCGCAACCTGCCGTCCTGTCTGTCAGCCTTTGCTCTTTCCGATCCTGGTAATATTTTTTTCATCCCTTTTCTTTCCCAGGGGTTTCTTTTCGGGAAAAGAAAGGCCTATCCAGGCTAGACTATCCCCACTTGTTTATTCAAAAAGCAAGTTACAGAGGCTCAGGGGTCATAAGTTTTGAAATACTATTCTCAAGTTTTCTTCTTTTTTCCTCGTTGCTAAAATTATGGATTTAAATATTTTATAGCATTTGAATTTGTATTCAAAGACATTAATGTCTTTGATAAGTATATTTATAGCAAACAGAGGGAGAAAAATGAAATGTACATCGTGCAAAAAAATGCTTGTGTCAGAAGACAATTTTACGCAGTTCAAGTGCCCGTCATGCATGAAGGAAACCATCATAAGATGCGGGAGCTGCAGAAGAAAAAGCAATATCTACGTGTGCAAAAAATGCAAGTTTGAAGGACCGTAAGGCTAATATGGGCTGCGTCAGCAGAGGGGGTAGTTTGAAGGACTTTAGGACTAACATGGGCTACGACATTTTTTACATAACGCCAAGAGTTGTGTAAATTCAAAGAAAAATGGGGTAGTTTGAAGGATCGTAATTATTGGCTACAACTCACGCTCTTTTTAGAAAAATTAGACTTTGTTAGAAAGCTTTTTTCTGCTTTCCCCTCAATTTTTAGGGGGAAAGAGAAAAAACCGTATGTGATTGAAAAACAGGGGTTTTTCAAAGTCCTCACTCGCCAGCCAAAGGATAGAAAACAGGAACCATGTGCCTGTTTTTTTCCAGTTTTCCTTTCCTGATGTCGCTTATTATTTCCTTATCTGTTTTTCCAGAAACAAATGCCATGGGTCTCTCCTTTACCGCTTCTTCCAGCTTCATTGCCTTAATGGGAAAAGGAGACCATTTATTCAGCTCCTCTATATGCCTGCTTCCGAGCAGAGGGATGATCTCAGCGCCTCTTTTCATCATCATCAAAGCTGCCCTTACATCATTCGCATTCTTAATTTCTGCAAGAACTTTTCCAGCTGTGCCGTATGGAAGCCCTCCAGGTCCTTTAACAATTTCCGTATAAATATAGCACATGTCCCTGACCTCGATATAAATTTTCCTGTCGGGCTTGCTAAGATTCACTTTAAAGCCCATACCGCAGACAGCAGCGCCAATCTTTTCATTTATCTGCTTGCTGCTGAATGCAAACGACTTGTCAGACCTGCTGGAAATAATTGCAAATGTTTTGCCTTTCCGGAATTCCCTTGCAGTGTTTTTAACTGTTTCTTCTATTGTTTCCATTTTCTTTTCGCATGCAATGCATCCGGAAAATGATACGATGCCAAAAGTATGCTCAAGAACAGAGGAAATGTCCTTTTCCGTTTCTATAACTATTCTTCCGCTCACTTTTCTTATTTTCACACCCCTCAGCCGGGGATAGAGATTTGATACAAGCCTGTCAAGAAACTGCCGCATAACAGGCTCGCTTTTAAGAAAAACTTCGCCATAGCGGACCAGATACATGATATTTAATTTTTTTCTGTATATTTATTGCTATGGATTACAAGAGCGCTGGCGTTGATATAGAACTTGGCGATGACGCTTCTAAAGTTCTTTATAATGCAGCAAGACAAACATGGGAGCGCAGAGCCAGTGATAATGGGCTCGCTACTGGATGTAAGAAGCCTTGGCAGTAAAAATGAATCTTATATTGATTTTGTAAAACAATTGGCAATTGGTTATGTTAATGCAGCCAGGGAAGCAAATGTTGCGGTTGTCAACGGAGAAGTAGCTGAGCTTGGTGCGAGGGTCAGCGGTTATGGCCCATTTAATTATAACTGGGGAGCTGGCGTAGTCTGGTTTGCAAGAAAAAGCAGGATGCTTTCAGGAAACGAAATAAAATGCGGTGATTATCTTGTTGGACTGAAAGAAGAAGGGCTGAGGTCTAACGGTTTTTCATTGGTAAGAAAAATAATGCAGTCAACATATGGCAATGATTGGCATAATATTACTGATGTTACAACCAGTGGAGAGAGTTTGGGTAAGTTAGTTCTGCATCCTGCAAGAATTTACGCGCGCGCAGTTGTTGACATGACTGGTGGCTTTGACAACGAGCCAAAAACTGAGGTTCATGGCATTGCGCACATAACAGGTGGCGGCATTCCTGAAAAGTTGGGACGCATTTTAAAGCCAACTGGTCTGGGTGCAAATATCTACGACCCATCTGAGCCACCGGAAATTATGTGTTTTTGTCAGACCATTGGCAATGTAACAGACAGAGAGTCGTACAAGACCTGGAACATGGGACAGGGCATGATAATAGCAACGCCAAACCCAGATGCTGTTATGGCAATTGCTAATGGCCATGATATTGAATCCAAGGTTATTGGCGAGGTTATGGAAGGGCCATGCATCAGAATAAAAAGCAAGGGGCTGGATCGTGAAGAGCTGCTGTTTTAATCTTCTTCTAAGATAATCGGACCCATATAGCCACATTTCTTGCATTTGTACAGGATGCCCACTGTGCCGCCGAGATAGAGGTATATGCTGCGGGATTTGCACTTGGGACAGTATTTAATAGTCATTATTTCTTCTTGATCTGCATGTATGTCTCTGTTATTATGCCTATGCCAAGCAGTTTTGCGAGCGTCAGACCAAGCAAGAGCGAGAGGGCTGACGTGAAAAGCAGCGGGATGTTTGAATAAATCATGGCTAATGAAAATTCTCCAGCACCTATGGCTACGAGATTGCCTGCAATAAACAGAATCAGCGGGATTGCAGACACTATCAGGATTAAGCCCGAAACTATAATAACAAGCAGCCCTGTTATAACCACGTAGAGCCAGTGTTTCGTGAAAATGCTCCAGCAGCTGCCAAGCGTTTTTCCGAAACTCCTCTTGGATAGCAAAACTTCCTGATAGGCATAGAAGAATATCAGGGCCAGAACAATTTGTATGACAACAGACACCAGAAAGCCTGCAGGCAACAGGTTCAGTAGATTCGCAATCCAGTTAAGAATTGTTATGAAAATAATGACACCAAGCAGCGTAGCAAACCTTCCTGAAACAAACATTGCATTTTCTTTCATGGATTTGGGCTTGATGAAGCTGTGCACAAGCACTCCGTCTATGAAAACACCGAACAAAATTGTGACAACAAAAGCTGCCACAAACTCAAGCCCGGCTGACGCCATGCCTTTGTCCATTATAGACAGGAAAGCAAGAAGCCAGACAGAGCCAATAAAAACAAGAGACAAGGCATAAAGGGCAAATCTTCTGCCATCATTTGCAAATTCCCATGCTTTTTTGAATGCCCTTTCGTAATCTGCTTTCATATTATCACTTAACATAATTGGAAAAAGCTGTATTTAAAAGTTAAAAATCAGCCCCTGAGCTTATCCACGGCAGATGTTATCTCTTTTTCGCCGCTTTCCCTCTCAAGCCTTGCTATCCTTTCAAGTATTTCAAAATTGGAGTTTCTGCCGGAAATCTCGGAAAGCCTGTTCTTAATGGAATTAATCTCTTCCTGAAGCAGGGAGATGTCTTCATACAGGCTGTTTATTTTGCTGTTCTGCTCTGATAGCTGTAAGTCAAGATTTTCGCCAAGCCCGTTGATTTTTCCAAGAATCTGATCAGATGCCTCTTCCATATCCTCAAACCTGGACACAAAGGCATCAGTATAGTCAGACCTGAAAGACTTTAGCAGGCTGTCCACCCTTGCGTTCAGCTCGTATATCTTTCCGCGAACCAGCGATATCTCTGTGTTAAGCCTGTCCCTTGTGCTTCTTATCATCTCTTCCTGATGAGAAAGAGCCCTTCTTACATCGCTTAAAACTTCAATAGCAGCGTCCATCGATCCACCCACCTGCCATTATTTATGCTGCGAAAACTTTTATTACTGATACTACGTAGAAATCAGCGAAAAGTTTAAATATGTTAGCTTAAAAACGGAAAAATTTATCTACTACTATGGTTATATCGTCGCAGGATGTCATGAAACAGGTAAAAAATGGAAAAAAGGATTTTTCAAATATAGTGTGCAGGCAAGGCGATTTTATAAATGCTAACCTAAGGGAAGTTTGCTTTAAAGATGCTGATCTCAGCTTTTCATCCTTCCAGGGAGCTGACCTCACAGGTGCGGATATGGAAAACTGCAAGCTTTTCTGGACAGACTTCAGCAATGCAAAGCTCGTTAGAACCAACATGAAAAAAGCAAAAATAACATGGTCTAAATTAAATGGAGCTTATTTTGAAAATACAGACATGCGCGGAGCTGACCTTGCATGGTCTGTGATGTTTGACAGCAATATGATGTCACAGGCAAAGCTCGATGGTGCGAACATGTTCAAAATTGCCCTTACTCCTGCAGATATCACTCCAGAAGGGATTGAACTTGCAAAGTCAGAAATCGACAAGCTTAAGCAGTCCATGCCATCTGACATATGGATAATTCTGAAAAACTCTGTGAAAAATACTGAAAATACCATAGAGCTATTGCATAATGTAGCAGAAGCAGTTCACCAGTATGGAAAAGAAAATAAAATAGAAACACACCACGAAGACAGGAAAATAAGCTATGTTGAAACTAAAGAATACGCTCCTGTCTCAGGCGCATACAAAAGGGGTAAAAAGAGAAAGACCGGATACCAATAAATATTTTTTGATGCAGATAATAGTGATGGATAACTTTGGCAGGTATCATGGCAAAAAGACAATTTAGATTTAAATTTTTTTTGTGATAATAAATATAGTGATGTTTCAGTGGCTGTAAAAATCTATGCTGGTTCTGTAAAAGACATATGGCAGACAGTTCCTGCTACAGAAAAGAGATTTGGCCAAGGATACATGCGTTACGAAGGCGACCCTTTTTCTGTGTTTGATTACGGCGAGATGCCCTGGCAGATAGAGGGAAAGGGGGAAATTCTCTGTAAAGAAAGCGGAGTATTTTTTAACGTTTTAGAAGATGCTGGAATACCAACACACTTCAGAGAAGATAGGAATACCAGAGAAATAGGTATCCACCTTGCAAGAATGCTTGATTATGATAAAATAGTGCCCGGTGAAACAATAATCTATAGGATTCCAATAGAATGTGTCTTCACGAAAGTTGTCACCCCTGTTTCCAGTCTTCATGGCAGATTAAGAAGTGGCAGAGCAAACCTTGAAGATTACGGTCTTGACCATGTGCCTGAAAGGGATGAAGTTATTGTTTTGCCTGACATCAGAACTTCGTATTCAACAAAAATAGAAACTACAGATGTTTACAAATCACTTGAAGAAATGACCGAATTAGCTGGCCTTGTGGGCAATGAAGCAGAGCGGCTTGACCAGCTGACGCGTGCATGTGCAGAGGCGCTTATAGCCGATGCTACAAAAATAGGACTGTTCCTTGCTGACGGAAAGTTTGAATTTATAATGGGTCCTGGAAGAAATCTTATTGTCGGAGACACAGGATACACTTGGGATGAAAATAGATTCCTGTACCATCTGCCAGATGAAAGTTACGTTGATATGAGCAAACAGCTTCCGAGAAATATTTACACCATAATGGGATGGAGAGATGAGCTTAAAGCAGCTCAGAAACAATACCCAAATGATAAAGCCCAATGGCCTGCGCCGCCAGAGATAGGTGATGAGCTGAGGGAACTGTGCACAATGGCCTGCATGACCACGGGAAGAGCTATCACTGAAGGGCCTCCCTTTGTACAACATATATCATCATATGAGTTAGAAGCAACTGCCTTGGCAGCTAAAAAAGCTCTTGAAGACCTGAAAAGCAGATATGGCAGGGATGAGACAGGTAAACCTATATATAGCATCTGACATAAAAAATCGGACATATTACGATGTCAGTGCTATACATGGTAAAGCAGAGCTTTACCTGTACAGGTGAAAGTTTGTTTCACCATGTATATGGAGACATTACATTAGAATTGCAAAGCAATTCTATGCATGGAAATTCCAAAGGAATTTCCACTGTTTTGTACGAAAAATAATGTCATCCACTATAAATATGAAAACTATCGCCCCAACTATCATACAAGCAAATTCCTTTGGAATGAATTTTCTGAGAAATTTATGCGAAATTCAATGTAGAATTTCGTATATCAGAAATCCAAAGGATTTCTGAAATGATGCATAAGATAAAGTTATAAACTTTATCTTAATGGGACTAATCAGGGATAATTTATCGCCTAAAGGTAACTAATTTAAAGTTTAATGTTCTCATTCTCTTATGACAAAATATTATATTACTGAAGATGGCGTCCGCGACATAACAGACCTGTTGAACAAGACGGATGAGACAATGGGCCTGCTGCTGGAAACTGTGCAACTGCTGAAAAATCAGCTGGAAGTATCAGGAGATAACCAGGGAATTAAAAAAAATCTGGAAGAAGAGCTGCAGACTCTGAGAAGTTCAATAGACGCAATTAACAGAAAATTTGTTGGCATAGAACGGCTTGAAATAGCTGTAAAGGCGGGTGCTGATGAAAAAATGGAGAGAATAAGAAAAGCTCTTGTCCTTATATCCCAGGGAATTGAAAAGGCTGGCGCTGGAAGCGCAATGGATATCGAAGGCCTATTAAAAGAAAATACAGAAAAGCAGATGCACGGCATTGCCGCAACAATAAAAGAAATAGGGAACGTGAATGAGAACCTGAAATCCATAGCAATGGCAGTGGGAAAAAACAGTGCAGAGCTTGAAAAAATCAAAGCAGGCACCCAGGTTGGTCCCCAGCTGCTGAATCCAGGAATAAGAAAAATCAGCAGCCAGGCATCCGGGCTTAAAAGAGAGCTCAAAAAAATGAATGAGCTGCTCCTGCTTTTGCTGAACATTAATAAAATGACAGAAAAGCTATGGACATCCTATGATTCTGTTTCATCAATAAAAACAACGAAAACGCCTGCATGGCTTAAGAGGCAAAATGACCGGGTTGCAAAAGCTGTTGCAGAGACAACAGATATGCTTGGCGAGCTTGCCATTGCAAGGATGCTTGCATCCGGTGACATGAGCGACAGCGATGCAGCAAAAAAGTCTCCACTAAGTCCTGACAAGACAAAAAAAATCCTGAAAAAGCTCATAAAGGACAAGAGGATAATAAAAAAGAAAAAAGGAAAGCTCGTATTTTATTCTTTGAAATAGCAATAGAGAACTTTGAAAAACTCCTGTTTTTCCAATTCATTAGGAAAGCAGAGCTTTCCTATGCATGGAAAAGCTGTGCTTTTCCAATGTTTCATATTTCATCCCATGCGGTTTTTTCTCTTTCCCCCTAAATATCGAGGGGAAAGCAGAAAAAAGCCTTCTAACAATATATCAGAATTGTTCTGCAATTCTGTACATGGAAATTCTTTCGGAATTTCCAATGCAAGGAAAAGTTTCTAACTTTTTCTTACACAGGGGAAAGCAAAGCTTTTCCTGTACTTTGGAAATCCATGGGATTTCCATGTGCATTGAATAATATTCTATTGCCAAAAGGAGTTCAGGGCTCTTAATCCATGGTATCTGCCTTGGACTCAGAAAACCTGTTTCATCACTTACGTCTGTCCATTCGCGCAGCGTTGCTGGAACTTTAAGACCCATTTCAACAGCTTTGTTGTAAAGCAGGGAACCTGGATAAGGCCTGTAAACCTGAGGGCCACTTAACGTGTAGTTGCCAGCTCCCATTATGTCTGATATTTTATTAATCATGCTGATTGTTGCGAATAAGTCTTCTCTGGTTTCTCCAGGAAGCCCTATTATAAATGAACAGGACGGAAAAAGGCCAACCTCCTTGCATATCTCAACAGCCCTTATATTTTCCTCTGGCTTTGTGCCCTTGCATACCAAGTCAAGCATTCTCTGTGAGCCGGATTCCATGCCAAAGCCTATAATGCCAAGCCCGTTCTTGACAAGTTGCCTAATATCGCTTGTTAAATAGTAGCCTCTTGATAAGTAGTCTACTCGGCATGAAGCTATCCATTTCAGGTCAAGCCTTCCCAAAGCTTCAGAAAACTTCATAACCCTTTTTTTATCTGCAAATAAATTCTCGTCAGAGAAATCTATATTTTCAATGCCAAACCTGTCCTTTAGCATCTCAGCTTCTCTGATTATTTTTTCAGCACCCAGCGGTCTCCACCTGTTTGCTATTATCGTGTTTATGCAGAAAGCACACCTGTAGTTACAGCCGCGGCCTGAATGCAGCTGCAGTGTTTTTCTGTATTCATCCCTGATGCGCTGCTTATAGATATATTTCTGCACATCAACAAGAGACCAGTCTGGAGGCGATAAGGAATCCATTTCCAGATATTTTGCAGCAGGGTTTTTCATTGCCTTTCCTTTTTTCTTGTATACTAGGCCGCCTATCTTATTAATTTGTTTGCCTTTTTCCAAGGCTGTTGCAAGCTTTTCTATTGCCTGCTCGCCTTCGCCAACAATGCAGTAATCTACTGACTTATCAGCAACAGTCTGCTCAGGCAAAATACTTGGATGAATGCCACCCCATAGCACAGGCACATCGCTGTCAATGTCTTTGGTCATATCACTCAGTTTAATTGCATGAGGCACATGCGCTGTCATCACAGAAAATCCCACAAGGTCAGAGCTGTGAACATGTTTTTTTAGCAGGCTTTCAGCATCCTGCGTCTGCGAATCTATCAGCCGGACTTTATGACCTTTTTTCTTCAGCCAGCTTCCGAGATACAAAATGCTGAGTGGCATAAAAGGCTGGGTTGCAGGATGCAGGCCTTCTGGAAGCACGAGCGTAATTTTGGCCATGATATTAAAATGGATAGTAGTTATTTAATTCGCATCAGCAAAAGAAAGAAATAAAAAAACAGGGAAAACAGGGAAAATCTGCAAAGCCTGTTTCATGATGATGAATAAGCCCCGGGAGGGCTGTTCGGGTCTTTTCTTTACAAAGAAAAGGGGCCTATCGAACCCTCGACCTTTCGCTCTCTTGTGTTCTTTCTTTCCCAGGGGTTTCTTTCTTCTTAAGAAAGAAAGGCCTTACGAGGCGAATGCTTTTGGTCAGCGTCTACCAGCTGAGCTACCGAGGCTTGCTTCGCAATCCTCGACTTTCGTGCTTACGCACAAAATACCGAGGCATCTGCATGCATCTGATTTAAATGCTTTTCGTTATTTTACCTGTACACTTTAAATTTTTCACATTTATAAAATAGTATCAATGTCTAACCGTATTGAAGTCACAACTAAATCTAATTTTACTGATGCCTTAGGCGCATCCATGGAACGGAGAATTAGACAGGATCTGGGCATAGATGTAAACACTGTATCAATCTTTGCGTAGTTTATACTACACTATATAAATCTTTATAATTACAACTTCTCATTTATTTAATATGATGCAAAAAGAAATTCATGCTGGCCGCCAACTTTCACATGAAGTTCTTGAATCTTACAGATTTCGTGC
>JACRMX010000043.1 GCA_016219485.1 Candidatus Aenigmatarchaeota archaeon
GCAGTCCCAGGAAAAACACTGGGAAAAGTCTGAGAAAAAGCCTATAGGATTGCCATGCCCGCAAAGAAAGCTGCTGGAATTTGCAGCCTGAACGATCCAGTCCTCATCAGACGCTCCGCCCTTTAGGGCGGAGTAGTTCACAATGATCATAAGAGAAAAATTCACAAGAAAAGATTAAACCCATCAGTTGATTTCTTTTAAACCACAGGTATATACGTACTCTGGCCATAGTAAGAAAACATGGATGCTGATGCGGTTCATGAATTTCCTAATACATATGGCTTTAAGGTGGACAGAACAGAGGTTGAAATAGCACTGCGTACAACGAGCATTGTTTACGAAAGAAAGGGCTCTTTTTTCAAGCAGCTGCTATTCAGGCTTTACAGGCCAGTGGACTGGATGCTTGCAGAGCTAATGGAAGAAAAGTTCCAAAAGCTATATCCGGACATCAAGCTCTATGACATCAAGCCATATGAATGAGCCCTATGGTTGTGACTTAGCTCTGCGGCTATAGTTACTGGCATATCTGTAACAACACTATGTCAGAAACCTGTACACAGAGTAAGCTGCTATTGCACCTTCTGCAGCAGCTGTTATTATCTGGTCAAATGTGTTGCTTCCTGTCGTGACATTGCCTGCTGCAAATACGCCTGGTATATTTGTAGACATATTGTTTTTAACTATAATCCTGCCGTTTTTGCCGGTTTTCACGCCCAGCTTTTTGGCCAGGGCTGAATTTGGTTCATAGCCGAACTCAACGAACATGCCATCAAGGTCTATCCTCCTGCTTTTGCCCTTTGTTTTGATTACTGCCGCATCCAGCACGCTTTTGCCTTCTATTTTGGTTACAGTGCTGTTAAACAAAACTTCCACGTTTTTAAGCATTCTTATTTTATCTGTTAATGACGGCGCAGCCCTAAACTTGCCGCGCCTGTAAATAATATATACTTTTTTTGCAAAGCCAGAGAGGATTATTGCCGTGGTAATCGCGGAGTTCGCTCCTCCAAGCACTGCAACAGTTTTGCCCCTGAAAAGCGCTGCATCGCACGTTGCACAGTAGCTTATGCCTTTTCCAATGAATCGGGCCTCTTCCTTGAGCCCCATCTTTTTCTTGCTGCTGCCGAGAGCATAAATCATAGCTTTGCCTGAAAATTCGCTGCTTCTCGTCTTTGCTGTGAAGGTTTTGCCTTTCTTTTCTATAGAGAGTATTTCATCATCGACCATATTTGCCCTGAATTTTTTTGCATGCTTCCTGAATTTAGTGATAAGTTTCTGTCCTTTTACAGGGTATATGCCCGGATAGTTTTCAACGTCGCCTATTTCTGCTACCATTCCCAGCCCCTTTGCTATTACAACTGCAGACAGGCCATACCTGCTGGCATAGATGGCTGCTGACAAGCCCGCGGGTCCTGCGCCGAGAATTAACACGTCGTACATGTGAACACCTCAGAGTTATTTTAGAACATCTGTTATAACATTTATATGTTTATGAGAGTTCTGAAAAACCTTTATCTATTCCAATTGTCAGACGTTTTTTCTCTTCCCTCATTATAGTGGGGAAAGAGAAAAAACCACATGGATATGGGAAAAACAGAAGTTTTTTAAAGTTCTTAGTCTTTTTGAGAGGTAAGAAGGACATACTTGAAGGAGCACCTCAGGCAAAGGGCATAGTTCTTGATAAGCGTATAGTAGAGCAGAAACAGCCACACTCGGGATTAATAAAATGCGTCAGGGTGAGGCTTGTTAAGAACGGAAAGGAAATTACTGCGCACCTGCCTCTTACAGGTGCTGTCAAACATGTTGCTGAGCATGATGAGGTTACAATTGAAGGCGTTGGCGGAAGCCAGGGCGGAGCCATTGGTTCGATGTCTGGCGTTAAATACAAGGTTTTCAAGGTCAACGACGTCTCTCTTGAGATGATACGCACAGGCAGGAAACAGAAGCCGACCAGGTAAGCCTTTTTCTTTTCCCGAAAAGAAAAACCCTTGGGAAAAAGAAAAGGGAAAGTTCATACAGGTCAGACGATTCATATAAACTTCAAAGGGAATTGGGGTAAGTAAATAGGGTAAGTAAATAATATGGGCTACGACTCTGCGATAGCAGAGGGGTAGTAATATGGGCTACGACGCTTTTCGAAGAAAAGCGGGGTAGGGCTACGACAATTCCATACCAACTTAAAAGGGAATTGGGGTAGGTTTATGGCACGAAGAAAATCAACAGCAGAAAGAAAAAAACAAAGAAAAAAGGTAGAGGAAGCTGCCAAGAAAAAGGCCAGAACAAAGAAGGTTTCCAAAGAGGCTAAGGCAGAGAAGCTTGTTAAAAAAATAGACTTTGGCTTCAAGCTTTTCAATAAATGGGACACGAATGTCATTGTTGAGGATCCCGGGCTTGCTCCGTATATTGACCTGACACCGAGAATTATTCCGAGAAGTGCAGGTATTCACCAGAAAAAAAGATTCCACAAATCAAAAATGCATATAGTTGAAAGGCTTGCACTACACCTGTTGTGCACAGGGCATACAGGCAAAAGGCACAGGGTGACATCAGGCAGGTTTGGTGGTGCTTTTGCTCAGGCGCTCAGCAGGGTTGAAAAGGCGATGGATATCATTGAACAGAAAGAAAAGAAGAATCCGATTGAGGTCATTGTCCGCGCCATAGAAAATGCAGCTGTTCACGAAGAAGTTACCAGCTATCAGATTGGCAGCATAATGGCAAGGAGCGCTGTTGTTACATCTCCCCAGAGGCGCATTGACAAGGCGCTTCGCTATATGGCACAGGGGGCATACAAAGGAGCATTCAGAAAAAATACGACACTTGAACAGGCGCTTGCAAAAGAAATCCTCGGGGCATATCACAATGAAAAGGAGTGCATGGCTATCCGCGAAAAAGAGAGGATAGAAGGTGAAGCTGCGGGTGCGAGGTAGATATAATAATTATAATGATGTTGGCTAAGTATTTCGACACATTGTAACAACCTGTAACAAAAGTTTAAATGAAACAAAAGAAAAATAATGTCATGGTTAATGACGTTTTTTTAGTCCCGTCGTTTCAAAGAAAAATAGAGAAAATAATTAAAAACAAAAAGGAAAAAGAAATAATTTATAAATTGATAAATAAAGTCAGAAACTTAGGTAAAAATGCACTTAAAATTCTGGATGTTAGGGATCAATATTTATTATGCGAGATGAAAGTAAAACGACCACCTTATAGACTCTACGTCATGGTTGATCAAAGCAAGGATATATTTTATATTGTAGATTGGGAGCATAAACAAAAGCAGGAAAAGGTTATAAATGAACTAAGAAAAAAGCTCTATACAGCGCTCAAATTCGGGATGGATAAAATTTTTATATGACTTTTTTGAAAAAATTATCTATCTCATCATTTTTTAAAGCAACTATATTTCTGGATTCTATTGCTTTAATCTCAGGCAGAAATTTTAAAATTAAAAGTTTAAAATATACTTTATTAACGATTTCCTCGGATATATCATCAGCTATATTTTTTATAATTTCCCTGTCAATATTTTCAGTAATTTGTTGTGCATCCATATTATCCCCTCTCATTCATTGGAAAATTTTTACGAGAATTTTCCATGTATAGAATTGCTTTGCAATTCTGATTTGTAGTTACGAATATAATAGTACATTATTATATTGTAGTACATTATTTTAGCTTATATTTAAAAGCATGAGATTATTAGCAAGTTAAATATTTTTTCTCTAAACAAAAAGCATGGCTTTCACA
>JACRMX010000042.1 GCA_016219485.1 Candidatus Aenigmatarchaeota archaeon
GAACAGCTGAATTTTGAGCTTGTTGCCATGCATGACCGGTTTTATGCAAAATAGAAATCAGGCACATTCGGAGATACTGTTAATAGGTTGTTAATAGAAGTAAGTTTAAAAATCTTGCCCTTAATTTATTTTTCGACGACCTCACGACTTTGGATTTTTCGGCTTTGCACGGCTTCATTAATCTTTATAATTTATCCAGACCAGATAAACACATGAACCGCGACAGGGGCAGTAAGCCGCTTTACCAGATAAAAATAGCAAAAGAGCGCATAAACATACTTTTTTGTGAAGCGGAAAAAATCGTTTCCAGGGACAGCGCGCTCGCTGACCGTTATGCGCAACTGGCGCGGAAAATAGGCATGCGCTTCAATGTCAGAATGCCCAGGGAGCTTCGCAGGCGCTTCTGCAGAAAATGCTTCTCCTATCTGAAGCCCGGAGTAACGTGCAGGCAGCGCACAAAAGCGGGCAAAATACAGATAACATGCCTGAAGTGCGGGCACATAAATCGCTATCCAATGAAGAAACAGGCTTAATGCGCAGCAGCGCTGCAGTCATGCTGCGTAAGCAGATTGCTTTAACTCGAAAATTAATATATAAAGATTAAAACTAATCAATAAATATGTCACATGTATTCAACATTATAGTCGAACAGGATGAAGATGGATGGTTCATATCAGAGGTAGTAGGGCTCCCTGGATGCCATACACAGGCTAAAACGCTTGATGAACTAATGGAAAGGACAAGGGAGGCGATTTCTCTACAGTTAAAATGCAAAAAACCCTTTCAAGCAAAAGAAAGATTTGTGGCTTTACAGCAGTTAGTGGTGTAAATGGCTGGATTGCCTCTTCTCAAACCAGAGCAGTTATCTAGAATTCTTGTAAACATTGGAAATTCCTTCAGAATTTCCATGTATAGAAAAGCTTTGCTTTTCTAATAATTGGGATTCCGATTAATCAGGCAGGAAGGAAGCCATATGTTCTTTTCACATCCGGATGGAAGAACAACTGTAATTCCAAATCATCCGGGAGAAGAAATACGCAGAGGACTTTTAAACAAGATTGTAAAGAAAGATCTGAAAATAGAAAGAGAAGAATTTTTGAGACTTCTTTAGTAAGATAGTCTTATGATAGGTCTTGGTTTATAAATCGAGAGTTTTGAAAAACCCTAGCTCGCAAACAATTTAATAGATTTGTCAGAACGTTTTTTTTCTGCTTTCCCCTCGATAATCAGGGGGAAAGAGAAAAAAAACCGTATATGAAAAACAAGAGTTTTTCAAAGTCCTCAATCATATTTAAATCTTTTCCAACAGTTAATTCAAGAACAATGTAATTGGTGGATGATCTAATGGTTTCCATGCGCGATTCTGATGCAAAGGATGTTATAGACAAAACAGCTGAAAACCTGAAAAATGAGATGAAAATGCCAGACTGGGCGCGTTTTGTGAAAACAGGCGTTTCGCGCGAAAGGCCTCCTGAGCAGGATGACTGGTGGTATATCAGGTCTGCAAGCGTGCTAAGAAGGATTTATATTGACGGGCCTGTTGGCGTTTCCAAGCTCTCCTCGTTTTACGGAGGCAGCAAGAACCGCGGGCACAAGCCCTCGCATTTCAGGAAAGGCGGCGGCAAAATACTGAGGACAATATTGCAGAACCTTCAGGCTTTAGGTTACGTCGAAACTCTGCCAAAAGGCCGGAAGATAACACCCAAAGGACAGAAGCTGCTTGATAATGCTGTCAGAAGGCGGAAAAACTGACGCGCAGCGGCGCGTCTGGTCGTGACGACATGGACATACAGCAAAAACTGCTTGAGCAGCAGCAAAAACAGGCTGAAGAAGCGCTTAGAAACATTATGGCTGAAATACTCGACAAGCCTGGCCGTGAGCGCCTTGCAAACCTCAAGCTTGTAAAGCCCCAGCTGGCTCTTCAGCTTGAGCTGTACCTTGCCCAGCTTTATCAGGCAGGCCAGATAAAGGGCAAACTAACAGATGCGCAGATTGTTTCAATACTGACAAAGCTGAGCGAAAAACGGGAGACAAAAATAATAAGGCGATAGGCATGCTAAGGAAATTCGGGAAAAAGAAATTCGGGAAAAAGCTGAAGCTCATAGCTGCACGCACGCAGAGCGCGCCCAGATGGGCAGACATAAAAAAATTCGGGCTCAAGAAAGCCAGGACGAGAAGAATACGCGTGCGCGTAAAGCACTGGCGCGATGGCCGCATCAAGGTCTAGGCTGTGCAGTTTTAGTTTTTGTTCAGGTGATGTTCAATGGCTGAAAAGGAAAAGAAAAAGGAGAAGAAGGAGAAACCAGTAAAGAAAGAAACACTAAAACCTTCTGCTGAAAAAGTTTTTACCATACCTTTACGCAAGGCTTTCCGCAAGCCCAAAAAAAAGCGTGCGCCTTATGCTGTCCGCATTGTCAGGGATTTTATTCTGCGCAACCTCAAGACAGATGATGTCAAGCTTGGAAGCCACCTCAATGAGGCAATATGGCAGCGCAGCATTGGAAAGCCGCCAAGAAGGTTGCACATTGGCGTGAATATCAAACTTATTGAAGGAAAGAAGATTGCTTATGCAGAACTGCTCGGCCACGAATACAAAGAAAGAGGATGGCGCGCCTCGGGCCAAAGGCCATTGAAAAGCAGGCGCTTGAGGGGCAGATTGAGAGAAAAAAAAAAAAAAAATCTGAAGAGCCGAAGAAAGCATAGTTGCTGATACTGCCGGAGCATCCGTTTTCGTGAATCGAGAATGATGTTTGCACAATCACTGTTTTTCAGCAGGGATAAAACTGTTTTAAGCTTTTAGTACTATTATGATTATAATTAAAATTGATTATATTTTAAATTAAACTAATCAAACTAAAGAGGTGTTTTTATGAAAGTCAAGGGCACTGTTTTTACAGGCGTGTCAAGAGGCAGGCAGATGATTGACATGTACAAGTCAAGGATAAAGGGGCTTATAGGATATGAGCCGTTGTCCGGAACGCTTGATATAAAACTGGACAGAGAAATAGATATGATACCATATTCAACAAAGCGCCTTGATCATGTGCTCCTGAATGGCGCGGTTGTTGTTGATCTCTACCTTGCTCCTGCGATACTGTCTGTTCCTGAAAAAGGCAAGGAAGACGTATGGGTCACAAGGCAGGGCAATAGCCCGTACAGAAAAGACGTTCTGGAGATAATATCCAGAGAAAGCCTCAGGGAAAAGTTCAGGCTTAATGACGGCGACGAGGTTGAAATAGAGTTCATAACAGAGCCTGAGAAGAAGGGCAGGATGGAATCCTTTTTAACAAGATTCCATGAAGGCCGGACATCAACTCTTGACTGAGGGTTTGTATGAAGCGCATTCTGAAAACATATTTTGAGGGCGATGTGAACCTTGGTTTATTTGGCTTTGCAACAGATTCCTACTGCCTGCTTGGCGTAAAGCCCAAGAAGAGGTTTTCTGTTGTGAAGGTTCCGGTATATGCCAGAACTGTTATGTCAACAGGGCTTGTTGGCATGTTTCTTTCAGGAAATTCCAGTGGAATCATAGCGCCATGCATTGTTGAAGGCGGGGAGCTCAAAGAGCTTAAAAAAATAAAGCGCACGCTCGTCTTAGATAGTGAATACACTGCGCTGGGAAACCTTGTGCTTATGAACGACAACGGCATAGTGCTCTCTCCGATGATAAGAAAGTACAGAAAGAAAATAGAAGAGTTTTTTGGAATACCATGCGCTGTTTCAAAAATAGCAAACACAGGCGTGGTGGGTTCGGCAGGCATAGCCACAAACAAAGGGTGCCTTGTCCACCCTGACATAAGAGAGAATGAGAGGGATGTTGTGGAAAAAACCCTGAAGGTGCCTGTTGATATCGGCACTGTTGCATTCGGCTCTGGGTTTGTAGGCTCAGGCATAGTTGCAAACAGCTTTGGCATAATGGTTCCGGAAACTTCAAGCGGCCCGGAACTTGGCCGGGTTGTTGAAACGCTCGGTTTTATTTAAAAACATTGCGGCAGAGAAATTATTACCACAGAGGGTTTATAGCAGAGGGATTTTAATGGAAGAAGATTTCAAGGAAAAGGAAATGCAGAGAAAATATCTTCAGATACAGCTGTCAAAAGAGCAGTTTTCAAATATGCTTAGTGAAAAGACTCTTATAGAAGAAAGGCTGACTGAAATAGCAGGCGCTATGGAGAGCCTTGAGAAAATAAAAGACCTTAAGCAGGGGCAGGAGATATGGACACCCATAGGCTCGGGTTCGTTTATAGAGTCTGACATAACGAACGTGAAAGAAGTTGCCATAGGCATTGGCGCCGGCGTTATCGTTAAAAAGAAAATAGAGGACGCCAGCGAGTTGCTTAAGAGCAGGCTTGATATTCTTGTTAGCATTAATAACCAGTTTTCCCATGAGATTAACAAACTCGCCAGGCAGATTGAAGAGTCAGAGCGCGAGCTTGAGGGCATGCTCAAGGAAAAGCAGGAAGGCATTGGCGGATAGCTTCTGGTGAAAGCGATGTTCGGTTCTCTTAAGAAAAAACTAAAAGAAGCAATTGGCAGGGTTTCAGGCAAATTCGCAAAAGAAGATAAGCCTAAAGAAGAAATAACTGAAGAGCTAAAGAGCGAAGAAATAGCACTATCTGAAGAATCCGAGAAAAAAGAAGAGCCAGAGTTAATTGTTCATGAGTTATCAGAAGACCTAAAAGGCGAAGAAGAGATAACAACTGAAACATTAGAATTGCAAAGCAATTCTATGCATGGGAAAAATAAAGTTTTTCCCAATGCAATGGCTGCTCAGCCAAAGGAAAAGCGCAGCCTGTTCAAAAGAATTGTGGAAAAGGAACTTACAGAAGAGGATATAAACAAATTCCTGCCAGACCTTCAGAAAGCGCTGCTGGCAAATGACGTTGCCTTTGAGGTCGCTGAACAGATATGCGAAGACATGAAAAGCAGCCTGCTGAGAAAGAGCGTCAGCAGAAGAAACATTGAATCTGCTGTAAGAAACTCTCTTAAAGAAGCTGTGCTGCATGCAATGAAGCAGGACAGTATGGATTTATTGAAGCTTGTAAAAGATGCTGAAAGGCCTTTTGTTATTCTCTTTCTCGGTCACAACGGAACAGGAAAAACAACGACCCTTGCGAAAGTTGCAAACTACCTGAAGAAAAATAAACTTTCATCAGTGCTCGTAGCTGCTGACACATTCAGGGCAGCGAGCATTGAGCAGTTACAGGAGCATGCGGACAGGCTTGGAATACGAATGATAAAGCAACAGTATGGTGCAGACCCTGCTGCTGTGCTTTTTGATGGAAAAAAATACGCAGAGGCCCGCAACATAAAAGCAGTGCTTTGCGACAGCGCTGGAAGAAGCCACAGCAATGTCAATCTCATGGATGAATTGAAAAAGATAGTCCGCGTGAACAAGCCTGACCTTAAAGTGCTTATTCTTGACAGCCTGACAGGAAACGACATCTATGATCAGGCAAAACTTTTCAACGACGCTGTTGGCATTGATGCAATAATCCTTACAAAGGCAGATGTTTATGATAAGGGTGGTGCAGCGCTTTCAGCTTCTCATACGATTAAAAAGCCTATAATATTTCTCGGCACTGGCCAGAGCTATGACGACCTTCTGCCATTTGACGCAGAAAAAATTGCTGAACAGCTGGTTGGAGCATGACCGGTTGTGTCCAAGAAACGAAAATGCTAGCTTAAATAAGAAAGAAGAGCTGGTCTTTTCATTTTTATCATTTTAGACTAAAGAAAAGACCATTCCAAATAGTTCATAAACAAAGCCTTCTATTCCAAGCCTTGCAATGTAAAAAACTTTTATAAGCTTTGGAAGAATTTTTATCGTATGCTTGATAAACTGCGTGAGGGCTTGAGGGGAGCAATAGAAAAGATAACGCGCTCCACCCTTGTGGATAAAGATGTCGTTGACAGCGCTGTAAGGGATATACAGCGGTCACTGCTTGCTTCTGACGTTAACGTAGAACAGGTTTATGAGCTGAGCGAAAGGATCAGAAAACGGTCTATGGAAAAAATACCATCAGGCCTTTCGCGCAGGGAGCATGTAATAAAGGTAGTTTACGAGGAACTGACTGATATACTGGGCAAAGAAAAGCCTGCCATAGAGCTGAAACCAAAAAGAATACTAATGGCCGGGCTTTTCGGAAGCGGAAAGACCACGATGACAGCAAAGCTTGCATTCTTCTATAAAAATAAGGGGCTCAGAACAGCAGTCATATGCTGCGACACGTTCAGGCCTGCTGCATTTGAGCAGCTTCAGCAGCTTTCAAAAAAAGTAGAGGTAGCGTTCTATGGCGATAAGGCTGAAAAGGATTCGGCAACTATTCTGGCTTCAGCGCTGAAAAAGATAAATGCCGATGTTATCATCGTAGACTCTTCAGGAAGGGATGCACTTGACAAAGAGCTGGTAGATGAAATAAAAAACCTTAACAAAATGCTTGTTTCAGACGAGCGTATTCTTGTTATTCCTGCTGATATAGGCCAGGCAGCCAGGGAGCAGACTGATGCCTTTCACGATGCGCTTGGCATAACAGACGTTATTATAACAAAAATGGACGCAACTGCCAAAGGCGGCGGCGCGCTTACAGCATGCAGCCTGACAGGAGCAAAGGTAACGTTCATATCAACAGGCGAAACGCCCAGGGATCTGGAAGTTTACGACCCAAAAAGATTTGTGGCCCGGCTTATAGGGTTTCCTGACCTTGAAACGCTCCTTGAAAAAGCAAAGGGCGTTGTGGACGAGAAAAAAGCTGAAAAAATGATTGAAGGCGATTTTGGCATTGAAGAGTTCTGCGAGCAGATAGGCGCTGTGCGGAATATGGGGCCCATGTCGCAGATGCTTGAAATGGCAGGGCTTAACACAAAAAAGCTGCCAAAGGATATGATGAGCGCTCAGGAGGAAAAGATGGGCAAGTGGCAGCATATAATCAAATCCATGACGCCTGAAGAGAGGAAGAATCCGGAATTAATAAAGCACACCCGCATAGTCAGGATAGCCAGAGGCTCTGGTGCGCATGAGTCTGAAGTCAGGGAGCTGCTGGCAGCCTACAGAAAATCCAAAAAGGTGATAAAGAAGCTCAGCCCAGGCAAGCTCAAAAGAGGCGGGCTCGGCGGGCTGCTGAAACAATTTGGTGCATGACGAGCTCTGCTCGTCTGTTTGTTGTCGATTGACGAGCTTCGCTCGTCGGTTTGTTGAAATAAAAATCTATAAACTTTTCGATTTCCTGCAAGGAATAGTGATAGATATTCTTGGAAAGCTTTTTTCTTTCCCCTCAATAGCAGGGGGAAAGAAAAAAACCGCATGCAATGAAATATGAAACATTGGAAAAAATGGGTTTTTCATTCTCGTACTAAAAGAAAAGACTGTCTCTTCTTCCCAACAATTATACGCCAATTGGAAAGAATTCATTTCAGTAGATAAAGTATGAAATACTTTATCTCTGCATCAAATTCCTTAGAGAATTCATTCCGAAGGAATTTGCTTGTTTCGTGAAAAATACCGATAGATATTTAAATCTTTCGATTTTTTTGGTGTTCATAATTTAAGTTTAAGTGCATTATAATGAGGTAGCTCTGTTGCATAATTAAAGCTTGAAGTTTACAAGAATATCAAAAATGCTGATTTT
>JACRMX010000026.1 GCA_016219485.1 Candidatus Aenigmatarchaeota archaeon
CCTTTAAATATTTCTTGTTCATATGATATTAAGACAAATTCTGAAAGGGGTTAGAAATGGAAACACGAAAGACCGGTACCACAACTGTCGGGATAAAATACAAAAGCGGTATTGTGATGGCAGCTGAGTCAAAAGCAACAATGGGAAACCTTGTTGCCAGCAAGGAAGCGCAGAAGATATATGCTATAGACGACAAAATAGCTGTGACAACTGCAGGCAGTGCCGGCGATTCGCAGCAGCTTGTGAGAATAGTTCAGGCTGAGATCAATCTTTACAAGATAGGAAGAGGGAGTGAAATAACAGTTAATGCTGTATCAACGCTTTTGTCAAATATTTTGCAGGCTTCCAGATATTATCCATGGCTTGCAATGATGATATTGGGCGGAGTAGACAAGAAAGGAGCACATCTTTGCAGTCTGGACCCTATCGGAGGCGGAGGAGACGACGAATACATATCCACAGGCTCTGGTTCGCCAATGGCGTATGGCGTTCTCGAAGACGGATACAAAAAAAACATGACAAAAGAAGAAGCAATTAAGCTTGCTGTGCGCTCCATAAGGGCTGCCAGGGAAAGGGATATCTACTCAGGCGGCCTGCAGATAAATGTTGTTGCAATAGAAGACTCTGGAATGGAGTTCGTAAATCCTGACAAAATTGCAGAACTTGTTAAATAAGCTGCTTGCAAAAAGAAGCTCATTTTTCTGTTTTCAGAAGTGATGGGAATGAAAATTATAGAGAAAATAAAATCTGAATTGCCTGAAAATGCCATGATAAGCGATATGTGCTATGAAGGATGCGAGGTAATCCTTTACACAGAAAATAAGGAATTCTTCAGGAACTGCACCACGCTTATAAAAAAAATAGTGGACGATGTAAAGAAGAGAATAGAGGTTCGGGCAGACCCGGCAGTGGTCATGGATGAAGAGAAAACAGCAGAATTTATAAAAAAAGTTGTTTCAAAGGATGCTGGCATAAGGGACATATATTTTGAGCCTGAATTTGCAAAGGTTGTCATACACGCGGAAAAGCCCGGGCTTGTTATCGGAAAAAACGGCGCAACAATGGCCGAAATAAAAGACAAGACGTACTGGACGCCTGACATAAAGAGAGCTCCTGTTATTGATTCTGAGGTGATAAGAAAGGTAAGAAAAATGCTGCACATGGAAGCTGGCTACAGAAAAAAATTTCTCAACGAACTCGGAAAAAAAATATATTCCGAAGGAAAAGAAGTCGACTGGATAAGGGCAGTTTTTCTTGGAGGGTTTCGCGAGGTTGGCCGTTCCTGCATACTGCTGCAAACACCGCAGAGCAATGTGCTCATGGACTGCGGCATTTCTGTAAGCTCTACACAAAACCCGTTTCCGCACCTGGAGTTGCCGGAATTCCAGATACAGGCTTTGGATGCTGTTATAGTCTCGCACTCGCACATGGACCACATCGGCTTGGTGCCTTTCCTGTATGAGCATGGATACCGCGGGCCTGTGTACTGCACAAAGCCAACAAGGGACCTTGGAGCGCTTCTTCACATCGACTATCTCAACATATGTAAGCGCGAGAATGCAAAGCCACCGTTTACGATAAAAGGCATAGAAGAAATGATAAAGCACTGCGTTGCTCTGGAATACGGAGAAGTGACAGACATAACGCCAGACATGAGGCTGACGCTTGAGAATTCCGGACACCTTTTGGGTTCTTCGCTTGTTCATGTTCATATAGGGAACGGCCTTTACAACCTGCTTTACACAGGCGATGTAAAGTATGACAAGAGCAGGCTTTTTGACCCTGCTTTCACAAACTTTACAAGGGTGGAAGGGCTTATAATCGAGTCAACGTATGGTTCTGAAAATGTGATGTCAAGAGATGAGTCTGAGAAGATTCTTATTGATGCTGTAAAGCGCACACTGGCAAGAGACGGAAGGGTGCTTATTCCTACTTTCGCAGTGGGAAGGGCACAGGAGATAATTGCAATACTTACTGACAGTGATGTTGAGGGTCCCATATATCTGGATGGCATGCTGTGGGATGCAACAGCCATTCACACAGCCTATCCTGAATTTATGAGCAAAACCATGCAGACAAAGATACTGCACAAGGGAAAGAATCCTTTCCTAGATCCAAGGCTGAAGGGCATAGGCTCCCAGAAGGAGAGAAAAGAAGTGCTTGACAGCACAAAGCCTGCAGTTATTCTCTCGACTTCTGGCATGCTGACAGCAGGTCCTGCCCTCGAGTACCTTATGGAACTTTCAGAAGACCCTAAAAATGCCCTTATTTTTGTAGGGTATCAGGGAGAAGGAACACTCGGCAGGAGGATACAGAAAGGCTGGAAGCACGTGCAGTTTGAAAACGGCATTGCAAAAGACCTCAAGCTTGAAATCGTTACAGTAGAGGGGCTTGGCGGGCACAGCGACCAGCAAGAGCTTGTATCTTTTGTTGAGCACCTTCCTGCAAAACCCAGAAAAATAATAATCAATCACGGCGAAAGTTCAAGGTCTGTTGAGCTCGCAAAAATGCTTCACAAGACATTCAGGACAGAGACCGTGGCGCCGAGAATACTTGAGACAATAAGGTTGAAATAAGGCTTAAAAAGATTTACAGAACATCAATGATAGAGAGTTTTGAAAAACCATCATATTAGAATTGCAAAGCATGAGGAAAGGCAGAGCTTTTCCGATGCAGGAAAACACAAAGGGTTTTCCTTGCAATTCATTAGAAATTCCGAAGGGATTTCTATGCACAGGAAAGCAAGCTTTCCTGATGCTATGCATGGGAAAAACAAAGTTTTTCCCAATGGCTCGCGGACTATGCTTGCATTGTCAGAACGTTTTTTTCTGCTTTCCCCTCAATATTCAGGGGTAAAGAGAAAAAACCGATTTTGATAAAGAGTTTTTCAAAGTCCTCAACAGAAGCAAATTCCTTTGGAGTATGAAGGTGACAGTATGGTAGGTTTTGGCTCGAGATACGGAAAAAGGATAAAAGAGCTTAATGAAAAAATTCTTGCAAAAAGCAGGTCACGGTATAAATGCCCCTCATGCTCAAGGACAGCTATAAGAAGGGAAGCTGCCGGAATCTGGAAGTGCAGAAAATGCGGTGCAAAATTTGCATCAGACTCATATGAATTTTCGGAGTGATAGTATGCGCCATAAATGCATGAAATGCAGGAAGGAATTTGACGTGGACTCCCAGGACCCTGTAAGGTGCCAGTATTGCGGGTACAGGATAATTGTTAAATCAAGGCCAGAGTTCAGAAAGCATGTAAAGGCAAGGTGATTTAAGTGCTCAGATATGCGTATCTGGCATTTCCATCCCCTGTCGCTTTGATGTCGTTTAACAGGTGATGAAAATGAACAAGGAAGCAGAGGAGACGCTCGCTAATATTCAGCTGCAGAACCAGCAGATGCAGGTCGTCATGATGCAGAAGCAGGCCCTTGAAATACAGGCAAGGGAAATAGAAAATGCTCTTAGCGAAATAGAGAAGCTGAAGAGCGAGGACATATTCAAAACTATAGGGCCGATTGTTGTAAAAACAGACAAAAAAACCATAAAAAAGGACCTCTCTGATGAAAAAGAGGACATAGATGTAAAATTAAAGGCAATGGAAAAACACGAAAAGGCTCTTAGGGAAAAAATGCAGGAAAACCAGAAAAAATTCCAGAATTTGCTTTCAGAAGGTGAGTAGTTTGGCAGGGTTGGTCGTTATGGACATCGAATCTATCATAGGGCTTTTGGATGAAATAAATAGCGACAGGACTGTTCCGAGGAATATAAGGGAAATGGTGAGCACTGCTTTAAAAAACCTCAGGAATGAGAAGCAGGATGTTATTTTCAGGGTTAATAATGTTATTTCCCTGCTTGATGAAGTTTCAAACGACCCGAATATACCAACGTATACACGGACGCAGGTCTGGAACATCGTGTCTATGCTCGAATCCATTTCCAGCGGGAGATAAACATTTAAACTTTATCGGCAAGTCCCTTTGTGATAGCTGGGAGATGAAAGCCGATAACTTTATATGTTTTCTTTTTCATAATAACATCTAATGCATTAGAAAAGCAGAGCTTTTCTATGTATCGGAAAGCTTGGCTTTCTGAATAGGATGGGAATCATCCGAATATACGCCTTTGAACATCAAGACCTCCGTAACCTGCAAAGGGGATCGAGTCTGG
The DNA here is from genome assembly GCA_016219485.1 of Candidatus Aenigmatarchaeota archaeon. Lineage (GTDB taxonomy): Archaea > Aenigmatarchaeota > Aenigmatarchaeia > GW2011-AR5 > JACRMX01 > JACRMX01. The sequence goes on from JACRMX010000026.1 coordinate 4,165, forward strand.
TGGATGAATTAGGAAGCTGCTTGCGCAAGCTGGTAGTAATTCACACTTTGCATGTAAATATGATAGAGGTGGCTAAAATGGGCATCAAAGATTTTTTCAGCAAGCAGGAGCCTATTCCTGACGAGGAGTATGTTGAGCTTGACGTTGAGTCAGATGGCGCAGGAGAGCGAAGAATTCTTATCCGCATTGAAAAGCTGGAAGATTATGCTGATTCTGACAGGATACAGAAAGGAGTTCGCGATGGCAACATCCTTATCGTGAAGATAAAAGACCTGAAGGATAAGGATATGAGCGAGCTCAGAAGAGCCATTGACAGGATAAGGAAAACAACCATGGCTATAAACGGAGATATAGCAGGCGTTTCTGAAGACTGGATTGTTGTCTGCCCTTCTTCAGCGCGCATACACAGGGATGCTATGTCAGAAGAAAAAAAGGTAGCTGAGAGGCCAGTACCGAAATCATACAGGGAATTTGGCAAGTCGGATATGGAAACAAAAGACAAGGGTGACAAAGGGACAACTCCGGCATTCAAGTCGCTTGGTCCAAAATCAGAGTAATTTTTCGTCTCAGTAGATAAAGAGTTCATACGAGATTAACATCTATGGGAAGATAAAAGTGATCTTTTTCTCCATGATTAATAAATTCAACCCATGCTTCTATAGTACCATTTGGTTGGATGCGCAAATGGTCTACTTTACCTTTGCCATGTTCAAACATTCTAACATGCATCTTGACTCTGCTGCCTTCTGGGACCAATGCTTCAATTTTGCCTATACAAGAAGAAGATTGTGGTTCATACCACCCAGCACAATGTCGTGGATCCCACCTAGCAATACTATAATGGTATGTCCCAAAAAAGGTCCGATTATCTATTTGTCTTAAGTTTTCTGGAAGACCAGCTTTTTTTGTAAGTTCCTGGGCAGAGCTAAGGTATGCTTCAAAGTTAGTGTTCGTACCCATTTACGTACATTATAAGCTCTGTTGCATAATTAAAGCTTGAAGTTTACAAGAATATCAAAAATGCTGATTTTTGCATTGTATTTTCTTAAAATTTTGACAAGATTTCTCGAATTTTTATTACAGATGCCAGCTTTTTCGGCACTCCACTCTCTTTGCCGGATTTTTTTATAAAGTTTTGTAAAAGTTCCACAGCTGTCCTGTACTCCCTTGGTTTTTCTGCTACCCAGATGTTTTCCTCAGGAAAGGCGTTAGCATATTTTTTTCTGAACTCCTTTACATGCTGCTTTGCAAATATATGCGGCCCCGTCATTTTCTTGACAGGCGGAAGCTCCCATATCTCCATTTCCAGTATGAGGTAAACCTTTTTGTCTATGAACTCACAGCACCTCAGGCATTTGAATTCATTGGAGCTCATAAGGCTTTCCACCCTTTTCAGCAGCCTGCGTACTTGCGGATAAACAATATCGTCAACAAGGTCTGGCTTTGTGAATTCCAGTGCAATGAACTTTGTGCCCCTCTGCCTGAGTGTGTTTACTTTTGGCTCTGACAGCGCCTTCTTTCCACTGGGAAAGAAGTAGCCCATTGAAGGTTTCTTGAGATAGCTTTTTGCCAATCCGATGAAGCGAAGCATTTTTTCAGCGCTCACAACAGCAGCTGCATTGCGTTTTTCGTCAACAGGGTCTATTATAATAAGCGGCTGGTTGGGGTACTCTTCTTTCAAGTTTATTTTTCTTTCAAGCTCTATGAAAATAACCTGAGGAATGTCCCATTCAGATACAGCTTTCAGGACGCTTTCAAATCTGCCGTAGTTTATCACCAGAAGCTCGCATAGATAGCCTGAAAAACCGAGGTTTTTTGCATCGCTGCCATATACGCCTATGCCTTTCATAAACCGCTTCAGCAGCCGGACATCGTCTCTCAGTCCAGGATTGAGTTTTTCTATTATATATTCAAGGTGGAGCGGTGAACGGTCAACTGCGGATTTTATTTTCTCGCCTTTCTTTATGCGGTAGCATGGCACGATATCAACATCAAAACCCTTTATTCTGGCATGAACATAAGGATGCTCTGCATATTTTATGACAGGCGTGCCTCTGAACTGCCTTATGATTTTATTTCCATAGAGAAGCCCTTTCTTCTCAAGCTCTTCCCTTGTCACGTGTGGGAACAGGATGAACAGGTCTATGTCATGGTCTTCCCTAAGCCATGTCATTTTTGCAGCAGAGCCGCATACAACAACATCAAGATTGGTCACAGCCTTTGCAGCATGCATAAGGTCAGTGATAAATTTCTTTGTGCGGTCCTCGTCTTTTTTGAGAGGAGATATTTTTTTCAGCACAGTGGTGCGGATATCCATAATCATTATTCTGTTCTTTGATTTAAAAGTATTTGTTAAGAATAGAAAATTCATGGAATACGTTTTTCACCCCTGGATTAATCAGGGAACCATGGAAAAACGCGAATATCAGGAGCATATTGCAAAGCGCGCCCTTGACGGAAACATGCTGTGCGTTCTGCCCACAGGCATAGGAAAGACGCCAATAGCAGTGCTGGTTGCAGTTGAGCGTATGGCGCAAAAAAACGGCAAGGTTCTTATGATGGCTCCGACGCGGCCTCTTGTAAACCAGCACAGGAAAACCTTTGAGCATTTTCTTAAGATTGGGCCAGAGTATGCTGTTGTTACAGGGCTTGTCATGCCTGAGAAAAGAAAGGAGCTGTATGAAAAAAATGATGTCATATTTTCAACGCCGCAGACGATAAGGAACGACCTCAAGTCAGGTCTGCTGAGCCTTGATGACTTTGCACTTCTTGTTGTTGACGAAGCCCACAGGGCTGTTCGCAAGTATTCGTACACATTTGTTGCCAAAAAATATATGGAACAGTCCAGACATCCATTAATACTTGCGCTCACTGCATCGCCTGGCGGCGTCAGGTATAGGATAGATGAAATCTGCGAAAAACTCTCCATAGAAAACGTGGAGATAAGGACAAGGGATGACGAAGACGTCAGGCCATATGTTCAGGACGTGGAACATGATTTTGTAAAGGTTATGCTTCCTGAAAATATCTCGGAAATTAGGGCACATCTTGAAATGGCAAAGGATGAAAAAATACAGAAGCTCATGACGTGGGGGTTTATTCACACCCCGATTATAAACAAGTCGCAGATAATTGGCCTTCAGGCAGAGCTGGCAAAGAAAAAATCAGGCTCCAGCTTCATGGCCATGTCCTTTCTGGCTGAAATACTGAAGATAGACCATGCGCTCGTGCTGCTTGAAACGCAATGCATATATGCGCTGAAAAAATATCTTGAAAAACTTCAGCAGGATGCCCAGGCAGGCAAGACAAAGGCAGTTGTAAGGCTTGTAAAAGACGGGAATTTCAGGCTTGCTGCTGAACTGACAGAAAAACTATATAATGAAGGCAAAGAGCATCCGAAAATAGAAAGGCTGAAGGAAATAGTTGAAAAAGAGCTTTCTGCTGATGCGAGAATAATGATATTCGCACAGTTTCGCGACACGATATCCAAAATAAGAGAAGTTCTTTCTGAAATACCTGAGTGCAGGCGTGTTGAGTTCATAGGTCAGGCTAAGAAGGCTGGAAAGGGCCTTAGCCAGGCTGAGCAGATAGGCATATTGAATGATTTTAAGCTCGGCACGTACAATGTGCTTGTTGCCTCGCAGATAGGAGAAGAAGGACTTTCGATCGAAGAGACAGATAGTGTTATATTTTATGAAGGAGTTCCATCTGCTATCAGAAAAATACAAAGAGCTGGACGTGTAGCAAGAACTAGACCCGGAAAGATTATTATTTTATTAACTAAAGGGACACGGGATGAAGCTTATTACTGGACTGGATACCACAAGGAAAGGAAAATGAAAAAGATATTAGAAGGCATGCAGAATAAGACGCTAAAGGGGTTTGGTTAAATGCCACAGCAATCATTACCTTCAGAAAAGGTCGTCATATACGTGGACAGCAGGGAGATGCACACCCGTATAGTTGATATACTGCGCAAACAATGCGACCTCCGGGAAAAGCAGCTGGCTGTTGCTGATTTCCTGCTGAGCGACCGCGTTGGCTGTGAACGCAAGACGGTATCAGATTTTTTGCAGAGCATTGTGGATGGCCGTTTGTTTAAACAACTGGTGGAGCTAAAGGAAGGTTTTGAAAAACCATTGCTTATAATTGAAGGCGACAGCCTCTTTGAACAGAGAAATATACACGAAAATGCCATAAACGGCGCTTTAGCAAGCATTGCAATAGAATTTTCCATTCCCATGATATGGACAAAAAATCAGATGGAAACAGCGCACCTGCTTCTTGCAATAGCAAAGCGCGAGCAGCTCGGCTCCAGTGCAACTGTCTCAATACGCGGCCAGAAGAGAGTGAGAAGCGAAAATGAGGAGCAGGAGTTTCTCGTTGCCGGTTTGCCGGGAATAAACACTGTTCATGCAAAGCGCCTTCTCGAGCATTTTGGCACGCCGGAAAAGCTTTTTTCTGCGCATGAGTCAGAGCTTAAAAAGCTCCATGGCATAGGCAACAAAAAGGCAAGGCGCATCAGGCAGCTGCTGGAGAGAACATATGAGAAAAGCATCCTTGAGTAAACCCACAGGCAGGCATGCTGGGTAAAAACATACCTTTAAAAAGATTATTTCCTACTTAGAGATAACAGTGATGAATATGGCAGTAGCAAGTTTGGATTTAGATGAGATAGTGAGATACAGGAATGCAACAGGGGTTGGTACAAGAGTTATTTCATCTTATGTGAAACAACAGCTCGTTGATGGTTATTCAAAATCAATAGAAAGAGAGATGTCCAAAGGTAGGGACTGGGCAGACATGAGAAACCAATGTTGGGAAAAAATGAATGCGTATGCAGCGCAGCAGCTTGCTGGCTACAGCCTGGATGAGCTGTATAAATTCTGCTATTCAGTGCTAGGAGAGCTTGACAAGCAATATTATCCTAAAGAATACAGCGACGACTGGTATTTTGCTGTGTTCACAAGGGTTTGTCGTAGAGGCTTGGATGATGTGACCAAAGTGCGCTGTTTTGAATCCATGCTGACAGAGGGTTACGAATATTTTGACGACGGCACCAGATCGAGCCTGTGGAAGGATGAGGTAGAACGGCCTTTTGATAAGCAAAAGCTCAAGAAATGCCTATCTCGTGGAGAAATCAGCAGATTAGTAGGCTACTGCACTGAAAAAGCTACTGGAAGCAGTAATATAAAATACAACAGCGGAAGAATAGAGTTAAAATATCCTGAAGACATCAGAGCGCATGCAGCTGGAAGTGCATCTAGAACTGGAGCAGGACCAGTTAGAAAAACTACAAGACCAGCAGCAAGTCCCGTAAAGCCAGCAAAAGCTGGGTTCTGGAACAGAGCAGGGAAATATCTTTCTCGGTTTTTCAGGTAAGAATGATGTTGCAGTGATGTTCTGCAACAGCATATGGTGATATATGCTGGTTGTGCTTTTTCCAATGTTTTGTATTTCATCAGAATTGATTTTTTCTCTTTCCCCTAATTATTGAGGGGAAAGCAGAAAAAATCTTTTCAGAAATGAACAGAACGAGTTGACGAGAAACCAATTGACGAGCAGAGCTCGTCAATCCACTCTCGTCTGTTTGTTTTTGCTCGTCAAGTTCCAACAATTAGAAAGAATCATATTACCCCTCTACGCATAACATTATATATTTTTTCTAACTATTAACTCCTGATGAAACTTATTGTTGTTACAGGCGGAGTTATAAGTGGCGTAGGCAAGGGCGTGGCAACAGCCTCTATTGGAAAAATTCTTAAGGAATACGGTTACAGCGTTACTGCTGTTAAAATTGACCCATATGTTAACGTAGATGCAGGAACAATGCGGCCTACAGAGCATGGCGAAGTGTGGGTTACTGAGGACGGCGGCGAGATAGACCAGGACCTTGGAAATTATGAAAGGTTTCTTGACATCGATATATCAAAGCATAGTAATATAACGACAGGCCAGGTTTACAGAGACGTTATACAGCGTGAGCGCGAAGGAAAATACCTTGGCAAGACTGTCCAGATAATACCTCATATTATAGATGAAATTAAAGACAGGATACGGAAAGCTGGCAACAACCATGACTTTGTCCTTGTGGAAATAGGCGGAACAGTCGGCGACTATGAAAACATACCATTTCTTTTTGCAGTCAAAAGCCTTGAGATAGAGCTAGGAAAGAAAAATGTTGTTTACGTTCTTGTCAGCTACCTGCCAACTCCAATCCATATGGGAGAAGCCAAAACAAAGCCCACGCAGCAGGCCATACGAATGCTGAATGAAAACGGGATAACGCCTGATTTTATTTTATGCAGGGCGCCCAGGCCCATAGACGAGGTAAGGAGAAAGAAGATAGAAGTTTCATCCAATATATCTTCAGAGTATATAATATCAGCGCCTGATGTTGCGTCTACAATATACAGGATACCATTAAATTTTGAAGCTGAAAATTTAGGGAAAAAGATGCTGGAAAAGTTCAATCTCGGACCTTGCAGGAACCCGGATTGGAAACGGTGGAGAGAGCTTGTTGACAATATAGAAAACCCAAGAGAGATTTTCACCATAGCAATGGTTGGAAAATATGTCGGCATTGGCGACTTTCAGCTTGCTGATTCTTACATCTCCATAAATGAATCGCTGAAGCACGCAGCTGCAGAGCTTGGGGGTGATGTGAGAATAACATGGATAGACGCGAATGAGCTGGAGGCAGGCGGCATAGAAAGGCTCAGGAATTTTGACGGCATAATTATTCCCGGAGGCTTTGGCTCTTCTGGCGTTGAAGGCAAAATCAATGCAATAAAATATGCCCGTGAAAATAACATACCTTTTCTTGGACTGTGCTACGGCATGCAGCTGGCTGTGATAGAGTTTGCAAGGAATGCTTGTAGCATGACAGGAGCGCACACAACAGAAGTTGACACAAATACTCCGTATCCTGTAATAGACATACTCGCGTCACAAAAAAAGCTGATCGAGCACAGCAAATATGGAGGCACGATGCGCCTTGGCGCTTATGCTGCTGTCCTGAAAGAAGGCACCAGGGTTCTTGACCTATACAGAAGGGCAGGAAGGCTTGAAACAGACGGAAAAGCAATGTCCACCATGGAAAAATTCAGGCTTGGCATTATTGCAAAACATATGTTCTGCAAACTGCATAACTCTTTGGATTTATGCAATATACCTTCTAACGCCAGTGTTATCATTGAGCGTCACAGGCACAGGTATGAGGTTAATCCGAAATACATAGAACAGATGGAATCAAAAGGCCTCGTATTTTCAGGTCATCACCAGAAGGAAGACGGCACAAAGCTCATGGAATTCACAGAGATGCCTGACCACCATTTTTTCATTGCAACGCAGGCGCACCCTGAGTTCAAATCGCGCTTTGGAAAGCCAGCGCCCCTGTTTTTAGGATTTTTGGAAGCGTGCTTAAAGAAATAAATGTATGATAATTATTAGGGTTAATAACTAAAAGGCCAGCTTAAATAGAAGAGCAGGTCTTTTCATCACCTTTTTTATTCTCTATGCAAAAGAAAAGACCATTCTCATAGTTCAAAAGAAAAAGCCTTTTCTTTTTACCCCAACAATTGGAAAGTATCAGAGAAATGAAACAACAAAGAAATAAAAACAGACCAGACAAACTCTATGTATGGACAGCAAAGATGTGCGCAACGTAATTCTGGCACTGTTTGTGCTTATAGCTGGCATCTTCATACTCATGCAGATAGCAGCCGGCTATATATCCGGTATAAGCGTCTCTGGCGTCAAGCTTGTTTCCGGCGGCATCGTATCTTCTGTGCAGTCGATAAGCACGCTTTTCATCCTTGGCTTTTCAGCGCTTCTCGTTCTACTCATACCGCTTTACGTCTATGCAAGGAGCAACGAGAAAAAACAGGCTGAGAAACAGAAAAGGCTTGAGGAACAGAGGCGGATGGCTGAAATGCGCCAGCGCCAGCTTCTTTCAGAGCGCATGAGAGAACAGCGCGCCTATGCGCAGGAGCGATATCAACAGCGTTATCCACAGCAGAGGCGACGAAGGTAATGACGTAAATATATTAAATGAAATTTGCCTGACGACAAAATTTCTCTTAATCGCATATGTTATATACAATCGAGAAAAATCCTAATTTTTAGAAGGGGAATGGGTGCTTAATAGATTTTGTACTGCCTGAACTAAAGGTCTTATATTTTCACTAACCCTGATTTCTTCAAAGGAATGTGTTTTATAATTCCACATTACCATTGAAACATGAGGGTATTTATCTTCATCTAAGTCTTTTATTGGACTTTCCCATTGTCCGATATATCTATCAAATATCCTTGGGTCATTATGTTGATATGCGTTCTCACCAACATATTCTAAACCTGGATCCCTATCTTGTATTCCCTTCTTTGCAATTTCTTTTGGAACATTATGGTAAATTACCAGTTCTTCGACACCGTAATGCTTTGCCCAATCATAAACATAACTTCTAAATTTTTCCATTGTTCCTGCTCTATCAACAATTAGACCTTTTCCTTGAATTATTTTTGAATGTAATTCCTGCAAATATTGTTCAACCTTTTCTTCTTCCTGAGAACCGTCCTTTGAAGTGTCATATCTTGGTAAACCCAACTCTTCCCTCATATCATGAGCATTAAATCTAATATATTCATATAACTTCTGCTCTAATAGTTTAGAGGTTGTTGTTTTCCCATTTCCTGGCAGACCCATACAAAAAATAAATGGTTTCATTATATTCTATAACATTCTAAGATTTATAAATCTTTCTATTATTACTACTGATTAATTATAAAGTTATGATAACACCGTATTTAGTATCATATCATAACCAAAGTTATGATATGATTATGTTAAGTCCAATTGCCCCTTCGCACGCCTAATAATAAGATGACATCACTTTCTTTGTATAATCTTTGCCCTTTGCGGTAATTGTTGCATTGCAAGTATAATATCTTGCGAATGTTTTTCCTGGTTTGTAGGAGACTTTTATTGAAATATCATCTATGTCGCTTAGTTCAATCTTTAATTTTTTCATTTCACTTAAAAACCAATCTTTGTAATTTTGGATTACTTTTTTAACTTTTTCAGAACTAAGCTCCTTTGGAGAGATATTTTCTTTCAATAAATCAATTTCAAATAATTTTGTTTTTTCAATGGGCAAAGATTCTATATATTTTAAAAATTCAATATTAGTTACACTAACAAAACTGTCTGCTAAATTATTTGCTACCCCCAATAATTGATTGAATTTTCCCATAGACTAAGTTAAAATGTCATACTTTTTAATGTTTTCTATGACGCACTTCGGGGCAACTCTGAATTTTTCCCTTCGGGAACGTTGCACTAAAAATCAACCACGCCAGGTATTCGAGGGCAACTAACAGCCGTTAAAAGACTACGCAACCTTGCAGGCTTCTCCGTCCAAATTTTTGGCTTCGCCAGAAACTTCTCATAACCGCATACGTTGTCCGAAATTCCAAGCCGCTGCATAATGATTGGTAAGAAATTTTGCTGCCTCCGTTTAGCGCAACAAATGGACGAATTGAAAAATCAACGGGAGAAAATGCCCCGATGCATAGCGAAAAAGGGCACTTTCCCTAACGAGGCGCTAAACGGCTTCACTTCGCTTTCGCTCGTTCTCGGCTTTATAGCACATGACATATTATAAGTTATTATTTATGTCATGTGCTATATGCAGAAGACATTACATTAGAATTGCATTGCAATTCTATGCATGGAAATTCCAAAGGAATTTCCAATGCTTTGTATAAAAATTAATGTCTTCTACTATAAAGCAAAGCTTTAAATACATCTTTTAATATATATCATAAAATACCAAATAATACCACTTTGTGATATGTATGTCAATAAAGCTTTTAGTTAAAAAACTGCATCTGGAAGAGAAGGAGTATGTGACAGCAGAGGACATAAAGAAGCATTGCAGTCCCCTGAAAATGAACCACAAAAACGCTGTCAGATATTTGCTTAAAGAAAAATATCTTGCAAGGATATTCAAAGGGATATTTTATGTTAAAACGTTTGACGAGCTAAAGCTTGGCAGAAGCAAATACAGCCATCTTGAATTGGTCTCAAAGGGCATGGAGCTGAAAGGCGTAAAAAGCTGGTATTTCGGGCTTTACACTGCCTTAAAACTAAATAATCTCACTCATGAGCATTTTGCAGTTGACTATGTGCTAAACGATAAGATATTCAGGGCAAAGCCGATGGAGATAGCCGGCTACAAATTCAGGTTTTTGAAGCTCAAGACGGGGCTTTTTGGCTTTGGTATTATAGAAAACGCCCTCAAATATTCCGACACAGAGAAAACTGTGCTTGATTTCATTCATGTCTGGCGCTACAACGGAGTTCCTGAAGAGAAAATAATAATGGACCTTTCAGACTATTCGAGCGGCTTATCAAAAAAGAAATTACTGGCGTATGCCAAAAATTATTCAAAATCCGTTAGGAAAATAGCAGAAAAGATGATTAAATGAGAAAGGATTTTGTAAATCAGGTCTCGGAAACACTGAAAATCGAAAGGAAGGATTTGATAGAAAAAGACTTTATCCTTCACCAGATACTTCTCGACCTGTCAAGGAACGATTTTTTCAGAAAAAACTTTCTGTTCAAGGGTGGAACATGCCTTATAAAGTGCTATCTCGGATACTTCAGGTTTTCAGAGGATATCGACTTCACATGGCAAAATCAGGAGAAATTCAAAGGGATGTCTCAAAAAGAGATAAGGCAGTGCCTTTCGCCTGTTATAGATGAAATAGGGGCTGATTTTGAAGCAATAGCAACGAAACGTGGACTAGATTTTAAGTGCGCCAAAGGCAACCATGACTATGTCGAGCTTGGCGGAGGCAACAAAACGCTTACTTTCAAAGTATGGTATGATTCTGAAATACTGAACCGCAGGTCTTTCATCAAGGCCCAGATAAACTTTCTCGAAGATTTGCGTTTTTCGCCTGCAAAAAGCATTTTGAAAGGCATGCTTGACAGGCATATCGAGGAACTCAAAGTTTTGTTTCCCGAAGAATACAAAGAGTATTCCGGGCATATTCCATTCGACACTTATGATATCAAAGAAATAATGTGCGAGAAAATCAGGTCAATTCTTACACGAAAGGGGGTAAAAGCGAGGGATTTTGTGGATGTGTATCTCATATCCAAAAAGTTCGGCATCTGGCCGGAGAATTTGAAAAAAGATATTGTGACCAAAACCCTGTTTTCGCTCAATCTTTATAATAAGTACAGGAATAATTTTAACGAAAAGAAAAAGCTGCTCAAAACAAAAGACATCTTTGTCTGGAGACATGAAAAGGGTTTGCTGCTTACAGACATAGACGAAAAGGAGTTTTACGTTTTTCTCGGCAAGCTCGTTACATTCCTGTATGAAGTTATTGAAGACGTAGAACTGCAAAAGTCAAAGACGTAAATTTTCTTGACTTCACACCTTTCCTTCAGAAAACCACGCAGAACAGTGCTTTACCGACTACGTGCAGGCTTCTCCGTCCAGATCGGTTAACGCCGATTTCATTAAATCACATATGTTAAGTCCAATCGCTAGCAAGAATTATATTTTGGGTCAGCTTAGCAGTGTCTTGGCACAGATAGTCTTGATTTTGTCAAGAATTATTGTTGAATTCAGTCCATCTTTTCGGAACTTCTAAAAGTATTTTCTCACCATATTTTGCAACTAATTCCCCTACTTTTTCTTTACCTCTTCTTCGAATTCCAGAACCTTTAGTTCGTTTGACTTCAAAATCTTCTGGATACAAATCTGCAAAATGTATATCTGCACAATAATATGCAAAGCCTTCGTTCCAAAGTTTCCAGTCTCTACGAGAATCCGCAGTCTTATTCCCACCCAAACAATACCAAAGATTATGAGAAAGTTCATGGACGATGCTTTGATCTAATCTTTTTTCCATTCTTTTAAAATCCATATCCATAACTCTATTTTGGAAGTAAAAAGGAATGTAGATTGAAGAGTTATAATGTTTCATTTCTGCTCCCCAAGAACTCATGAATAACCAGAGTAATGGTTCTGCGATAGCTCTTGCAGTTAAAATTGGAGAAGCAAGCATTCCTCTTGCGAATTTTGATGGTTCATGTCCTTCTCTTTCTGCATATTCTCTATATTCGTCTTGTAGTCTATCTCTAAAAAAATCTCCAGCCCAATACTTAAAATCCTTAACATGAACTTCTCCCATATCAACATTACACGCTTCTTCCATTTTTGGTTTATAACAAGCCACTTTATTTCTTGCTTTTTCCAAAAATGCTTCCTTTTTAGTTTTTGAAATGGGAAAAAATGGACCATAAGTTTCTCTTACTAATTCATAAAATCCTCTTAATGCTTCCACAGCTTAAAGAATAAATAGAATCTTTATAAATTTTTCTTTTATCCACTACTCTTAAGTTAATATAGAAAAATAACAGGCACTTCTCGCTGACGCTGGATTAACCAACAGCGATCCAATGGTTACAAAACCTTGCAGACCTCTTAGCCCAAATTTCGCCTTACGGCAAACTTCGTTGAATCACATACGTTAAACTCAATTCGATTTGGTGCTTTTTACCCGCACTTTAACGATAACTTTATAAACTTTATAGTAATATCATATTTTATGAGTGAGGTTATTTTTCATCAAGCAGTTGAAGAATGGATTAAACATTGCAGAAATCCTCGTGTTCAACTTAGTTCTTCTGTTGAACCTGTTACAAATTGTGCTCCTTATAGAAAAATCGTCTCAATGGGTTACGAAGCCCTGCCATTAATTAGACAAGTGTATGATAGAGACAGTTCAGATAGTTTTCTGCTTTCAATACTTAAAGGGTATGGGTTAGTTTCTGTTGTAAGAGAAATTGTTGGTGACGATTTTTCAATTCCTGAAGAAATTCAGGGTCGGATTTCTGCAATGGAAGATTATACAAAAAGATGGCTTGATGAAAATATGAGTAGGTATGTGTTCACCCAATGACGCACCAAATCGAACTTCTCCTTCGCTTCGCTCCGAACTACATTGCATTCTCACTTCGTTCGGGAGTTTATAGCAATACAAGGAAATAAACAGTATATTACTTCCTTGTTTGCTATATGTGAAACAAGTTATCATATCCAGATTATTTACTTGTTTCACTATAACACGACCTAAGGAGTTGTTGGGCTAACCGGAGCCTGTATCGGAGCAACCTGTCCGCCTCCAAAAGATGCGACTATAGAATTAATAAAGTCGACTATAGCTTTTAGCCACTGCGCTAATACGTCAACCTGTTGGCGTGTTTCTATTATTTCTCTATGCGTTTCTTTGATTTCTGCCTGAATCGCATCTAATTTAGCAAGCATATCCTGGGTTTCTGGTGGCGTGACAGCAGAACCTCTGCACGGCATCTTTTTAACACAATTTTTTACACAGTCCGGCACGCCAATTTCAACAGTTTGCGCTTTGCTAACCTGTGTCGCGACAGCTTCTGCTGTAATCGTGGCAGCCTCTTTTTCTGTGGTAGCTGCCCTGTCAACACAGTTTCTTACACAATCTTTATCAGAAACCTCTACATGACATTCTTGAGAAGGTGTGGGTGTTTCGCATATTCTATTGATGCAGTTAGTTCCGCATGAAATCTCTCTGCACACAGGTGCGCCAATAGCAGGAGGGACTACTATGTTGTATTCACTTTCTGAGTAATTTATTTCTACTGCCTGCTCGATATTGGCAGCTTCATAGGACGGTTGGGAAGTAATTATCCCTATCAAATATTTGCCAGCAGGACATTCATATTTGCCTAAGAAAATTTTGGATATGTATCTTTTTGTAAACTGATTATACTCAAAATGTGTATCCTTTGTGCATTCTTCTATTTTTTCTTTCTCTGTTGTTTCTGAAGGATGCAGTTTGTGCAGGCTAACATCAAATTCTTTGGTAACCTCTGTATCAGCATATCCAGGCACACCAACTCTTATGCGCAGAGCATACTTCCCAGTAGGACAGTCGTTGGGAACATAAACATCGTCTATATATGACTTCTGTATATACTCGCCTTTGTAATAAAGCGGACCTTGTGGTGACAAGATATAAATCCTGCATCTGGCTGTTGGCTCTCCTCTTGGTGTTACAGCCGTCGGGCTTACCAGTGTAGCTGCACCAGTTATCCCTGCTGTTTCATTGATTACCTCCTGTATCAATGGAAATATCTCGCCACTCACATAGGCATTTGGAACAATAGAACCATTTGCACAGGTTACCAAAACCTTCACATAAATCCTGTCACTGGGCGCATAGCTAGTTTGATCAAGAATTATCTGAATATTTAATTTTTCTTTGGTTATCCCAATTTTTTTCTCCAAAACTATATTTTCTGTGCCAATATCTATCCTCACACTCAAGGTATAATTTCCTGCAAGAGACCAGTCATCTATCTTCCATTTCTCAATCTCATAGAAACCATCCTTATACGTAGACGATAACCAGCTAATCGTTGTAGGTTCAGCTTTTCCAGCAGCTCCGGGTTTTTCATACGAAGAGCCTTTGATCTCCACATTGACCTTCGCGTCTTTAATGATATTGCCATTTTTATCAAAAACCTTTACCTTTCCTTGCAAGCTATCTCCAGGCATCAGAACATCCTTTTCCAAAACTATCTCGCCATTCAATCCTCGTTTTGTAATCAAAACTGTTCTGGAATCAGATGCAGACTGCTCTTTCCATTTTACACTCATAGATATGGTATATCTTTTCCCCAAATTTTCTGCTCCAACATAATATTCATAATAATAAATGTTGTCTTTTGTTTGTGGATGAAGCGTTGTAATTAAACTGCCGCTATCAGCATCTCTAAGCTCAGCTTTCACAGAACCGTCGGTTATGGCATTGCCTAGTCCATCCTTTATCTGAGCAGTTACCTTTATTGAGTCTCCGGGGTTGTATTCAGTTTTGTCAGTTGACATCGTCATCTGCAAACTAGGCTTGGCTACAGAAAAGCTAGCAGTTGCAGTTGTTGATTGATAGCTAGGATGCGAAGCAGTTACAATTAGACTATAATTTCCAACCAAAGTGCCTTCATCAAACCACTGGCTTCCTTTGTAGCAATCACACAAAGCTGAATAGTAGAAATAAGGAGAATATGTTTTTGGTCCTGTTATGTTGCTTTTAATGGAAGCATCAACGACAAATTTGCCTGAAGCATCTGCTACAGTGAGCCTTGGTTCAAAACTATCGGTTGGATAATAAGTTGTTTTAGGCAAGCTTATGCTAACTGATAATTTTGGCTTTGAAGCGCTCACCACAATACTCGGTCCTGTGCCGATATTGCCAGCAACATCCCAGCATCTGAAATACGCAGAATAATTTTCCTCTAAAGCTGACAAACTATAGCTGGCTGCATTACCACTTACAGCAGCTTGATACATTGCATTGCCAAATGAAAAATTGCACCCAACAACACCAACATTATCAGATACTGATGCAGTAAATGTCGTAGATTGTCCTGCATTCACAGAAATCGGGCTTGCAGAACCAACTGTTGGCGCCGTCGTGTCAGCAGCAGCAATTATTTTTAAAATCGATGGGCATGCGTAAGACGCTGGCTTAGTGACTGTGATGGCTTGTTCAGCTGTGGTTGTACTCAAGGCTTGCAGAGTAAACCAGACACTACTGATAGAGTTGGGCGGCATTGTGACTTGTTTTACGCATTCAGCACAGGATAAGTAAGCCGCTGGAAAACTTATTTCAACCGTTTCGTTTGCTGTTGTATTCTGCGTATTATTTAATCCAATAGTAACTACAACCTGATTAGAAACAGACAAATTAACCTCCTGAGGACTGACTGTACATGAAACGACGTCCGAAGCATTTACTGCCGGGACTAGTGGAAGCAATATCAACAGTGATATCAACAAACCTGAAAATATAAACTTCTTCATTTATATCAATAATATTTATGAAACCATTCATATAAAGATTATTATAGTAGTCTTAGTCAATAGTTTATTATGAGAAGACTAATTTTCACAATTTTCTGTATAGGAATGATTATTTTTATCAGCGGGTGTACTGAAAGCCAGCCTAAGGAGCTGGGTAAAAACGTTACAGCAGAGCAGGCAGCAGTTAGCACCACATTAGATGAGCATAAAGTGGATACTGGAAAGGGGGCAAAAAATGTTGCAAATACATCATTGTCCGGCAGGTTTGGCGAAAATCAAATATGGAGCGGTGAAATTTTAATCACCGGCGATACAACTATTAATGGGGACCTAACAATCTTGCCAGGAACAGTTGTCAGGTTTGTTGTTGGGGATGACATTGGCTGGGGCAATGAGATTTCACCAGACGGCTATAACGATATGGATCCTACGAGGCTGAAAAATTATGAAATAACGCACTCTGACCTGATAGTCAACGGAAAACTAGCAGCAAAAGGAACGTCGGAGAAAAGAATAGTTTTTACTTCTGCAGCTTCTAGCCCAAATTATGCTGATTGGGTCGGAATCCATCTTGCAGCTGACAGAAGCATTATGGAATACTGCATAGTTGAGTGGGCAAGGAACGGAATATCTTTAGGTTACAATACCCCCAACACAATAATCAGAAATAATATTATAAATTACACGTTCTGGGGCTCCATTTCATCAGGCCAATCTTCCGCTCAGATTTATAACAATGAAATATGGGAAGCTGGTCACGAAGGTATAGATGTCCAGGGAGGAAAC
>JACRMX010000027.1 GCA_016219485.1 Candidatus Aenigmatarchaeota archaeon
AGATAGAACAGCTGAATTTTGAGCTTGTTGCCATGCATGACCGGTTTTATGCAAAATAGAAATCAGGCACATTCGGAGATACTGCTCAAGATTCAAACTACCACCATTTAAATACTTACATCATAATTCTTGTAAAGCGGAGCGACATTTTGGTTGCTCTCCGTAGCGAATGTCGTAAGACATCTATATGGGTGGAGCAGCCTGGAACAACTTGGCAATGGGAAAACATTGACAACCGAAGGTTGTCGTTTCAGTTCCATTGCCTTGCGGTTTGTGCTCGTCGAATAGTTTTTTTCGCAAAAAACTATGCGAATGGCCCATAGAGGTATCTGAAATGAAAAAATTTTCAGCTTTCGAAAAAGGATGGATTAGTGCCATTATCGATGGAGAAGGACATATCTCTCTTAGACCACACAGCGATGGTAAAACATATAAACCATCCATAACTATAGCCAACAACTCCGAAAAATTAATCCAAGCTCTTAAAAAAACTATACCCTCGGGTCGAGTTTATATAGATGAGAGAAAAAACAAAAAGAATTGGAGTAAAACATACCAATTTAGTGTTTGGAAACAAAATGAAATAAAACAATTGCTCGAGCAAATAAAAAAGCACCTGATAATAAAAAAGGGTAGAGCAGAGTTAATGCTTGAGTTTTTGAGAATCAGAAAGGATTTTGTGGCCAAAAGAGATAAAAATGGGAGATTTTGCAAAATAAATCAGAATCCTGAAGAATATATAATTTATAAAAAATTCAGATATCTTTGAGAAACCCGAAGGTCGGTGGAAGTGACTAAAATTCACTGCCGAATTCAAATCCACTCCCCGCTATATTTCACAACCCGAAAGGTTGTGCGCATTGGGAAAAACTTTATTTTTCCCATGCATAGCATCAGGAAAGCAAAGTTTTCCTGTGCATTCGGAAAGCCGAGCTTTCCGATGCAAAGAAATCCGAAAGGATTTCTTATGCATAGAAATTCCGAATGAATTTCTAATGAATTGCTTTGCAATTCTAATGAATTGCGTAACTCTAAAGAGTTACGCAATATATATTTTTCAGAATTCCCTTTTTTTCGGCTTGTATACGAAAAGATTGTACTTCTCATCGCCTGCCAGTTCATCCCTGACCCTTCGCGAGATGGTCTTGACCACATCCGGAAACATTTTGACACGGTCGTTTATGTCCCTAAAGCTGTCAAACGGCTTTTTGTTTCTCTCCTGTAGGAGGTCAATAAGGTGCTTCTTTCCAACGCCAGGCAGCAATTGTATCTGATGCATCCTTGGCGTGACCATTCTTGACTTGTTGAAAAACTCGACTATTTTTTTCTCGTTCTGGACAACTATTTTTTCAATCATGCTGTCAAGAGTAGAGCGTGAAAAATTTGTAAGGTCATCAAATTCCAGCGAGCCTTTTATGAATTTTATCTTATCGCGCTTGCCTTCTCCGATATAAACCTCTTCTTCCGACCTGAGGCTGACACCTTCTCTGACCACAAGTTCAAGCAGGGAAAAATATGAAGCGCCTATAGCCTGGGCTACTGGTTCCGAATGCCTGCTGTCCGGGTAACCGGTAGCTAGAAAGTCTAGCACAATACATTTTTCCTCTTTCATGGAAATCCACTCTCATCAAACCACATAGCCCTGAATTAAAAATGACTATTTATATTTTTTAACTATTTCTGCAACCTGCTTAATCTCCTCCTTCTTGAGGTTGGTCCTTTCTTTGCTGAACAACACCTCAACCTCCTCCTCGGTGTCAGGCATTGCATTTATTATGATTGCAATATGCCTTGATTTTAGTATGGTTATTTTTTCAAGCTCTTCCTTCATTGCTTTCAGCCTGGATTCCGGAATATTTCCGATTTTATTGAGCAGCTCAAGGCATATTTTCTGCTCATAAACCAAATCCTTCTGTTTCTGCCTCTCTTCGAGTATTTTTTTAGCCTCAAATATTGAAATGAAATCTTCATTTGTTATTTCCATTCACACCACCTGATTTTAAGTGTTCAGGCATTATTATAAGTTTTTTCGGCTTTTGCCCGTCCTTAAGCTCGATTACGTATGCCCTGCCGCGACCTCCTGCGACCCTGCCTGTTTTTCCCTGGAAGCGGTGATAAGGCATCTTCTTGCCCGGGCATATATCTATATGAACGATATCTCCTGTTTTAAACGTCTTTAGCCTTCTTGTCAGCGTTATCTTCTTTGCCCTGAACTTTCTTCGCGTCCCCTTTCTGGGACCATGACTTTTCTGTACCATATTTTAATCAAGTTATGTTGGTCAGAAAGCTTTAAAAAAGATTAACAACTCACTTGAGAAGGTTGTGTCTGATAAAGGTACGAAAATTGCAAGGGTTACGAACGAGTTGGCAAGCAAAGACAAGAGTTTTGAAAAAACCTATCTTGTAAACAAGCAAATTCCTTCAGAATAAATTCTTAAAGGAATTTGATGTAGAGATACAACCAAAAGCAAAGCTTTTGGTGTACAGCAGAACCAAAGGTTCTGCTCGTAAAGTACTTTATACTTTATCTACTACAATCGAAGCGATGTTGTTAGAGAGTTTTTTTCTGCTTTACCCCTAATAATCGAGGGAAAAGAGAAAAAAACTGATTTTGATAAAGAGTTTTTCAGAGTCCTCAGACAATTGATTCACCCCAATCTGAATCCGCAATAAGGCAGGTCTTTGCCATCCAGCGATAATGTCTCGCCATCTATTGAAAGGCGACCTTGAGAAATGAGCTCAAGCGCTTTTAGATATGCAGGCCCATCGCCTTCTGTTTTCATTTTATCCTGAAGGTCAGACGCATATTCTTGCACGCCGTCTAGTTGACCATGAAGCACGCGTTCATGCACAACAGGGTCTACAGGAAATGGTCTTGACTGGACTACAATAGGACCTTCATCAAAATCTTCAGTTACAATATGTATCGTTGACCTTGTGCATGCCTCTCCAGCAACTATTGCATCGTAAACTGCATGCTCGCCTTTTATTTTTTTAGAAGGTTTGTCTGATTCAAAAAGTTTTCTCACTTCTCTTGGTGATAGCTGAGAAACATCCAATCTGGAAACATTTGGGATGCTTAGAATTGTAAGGTCTGCTGGATGAACATTTAACATGCGTGCTTGATATTGTGCCAGCATAGGATCTGAAACAATATGCATGTAGCCTGAGAGGCATATCACATCCGGCCTGAACTGTTCTATTTCTCCTGCGAGCATTTCATAAAATTTTCTGCGCGAGTCCCAGTCCTTCGGGTCCAGGCCCTTTTGCAAATAAAAGCCTTTTCTGCTTATGAACAAATCAGGTATGCCATTGTCCCTGCATAGCTGCCTGCCTTTTGCATCTTCTTTGTCTGTATAAGCGCCTGTAACGCGATAAAGCCTGCCGTAATTTTCATCATGCAGCATAGCCTTTAGGCTGCTTGCTCCTCCGGAAAAGAAAACAACAGCATTCATTAGCTCTTTATTTGGGCTGTATATAGTATGACCCATCACTACAGTGTAGCCGCATAGATTTATAAAAGAAGCTGATATTTTTCTTATGCACACATGATTTGCTGGGCCTGTAGTTTAGCTTGGTTGAATTGACGTGACTCAGAGAATTGAGCCTCGATAATTTAAAGAAAGAATCCCGGCTTCGGGTGGCCCTTTTGCGCAGGCAAGCGCGCAAAATCGCCAGCGGAAATTAAGCTTCCGCGATTAGAAAAAGCCGGAGGCTGGAGTTCAAATCTCCGCAGGCCCATACAGCCTTTTCAGTGCAATCCATGAACAAAAGGCTGGCGAAAACCACGAGTTACAACCTGAACTTGAAAAGTTCAGGTGTACATCAGGAGCTACGCTTCTGATCGTAAAACTCGTGTCGCCTGCGGGCTCAGCCTTTTCAAGTCCACGACGCCTTCGGCGTCAGTTGGTTGAAGAAAACCCGCACAACGACGCATCTTCGATGCGTCAATTCGGTTTGAAAGAAAAGCATTATTATCTGACCTTTCTCCCAAATGTCATAAAGCCCGTGTGCAATATGCCTGAAGGCTTTGGGTGGGTATAGCCTTCGCCGCTATTGTCAACCTGCCACTCTCTCTGAATAGTCTCGATAGTTTTTATTTCAGAAAACTGTCCCATGCTAGCAACGGCCCTTTTTTGCTGCTCTATGTGCGGCGAATACACGCAAAGCCATCCGCCTGTTTTCAGGCTTTTGAAAGCCTTTGGTATAATTTTTTCGGCATCTTTCATGTCCAGCGTTATCAGATTAAGATTTTTTTCAGAAAAGCCTTTTAGGATATCCTTGTTTTTTAATTTTATTATATTGCCCATATCACAGAGCTTGATGTTATGCTTTATGATGTCTGCAAAACATTTTTCTCTTTCATAAGCCGTTACAGCTCCAGTGGGCTTTACGATATTTGCAAGAAACAAAGACAAAAAGCCTGAGCCGCCGCCTGCGTCAAGGCAGCGCCATCCTGGGCACACGCCTGTTACTGCAACTATCTGGCACGCATCCTTGGGCATTATAATCTGCGGGCCGCGCTTGCATTTTTTGAGCATGTCAGGGAGAGAAGGCTCCATGACAAGAAAGGTTTTGCCCAGAGAAGATTTTATCGTCTTCCCTGGCTTTGCTTTGCGCACATCTATAATGCCATACTGGGTATTAATCTTCTCGCCCTCCCTGACCAGGAAAATTCTCTCACCTACAAGCAAAAACATAATAAACTAGTTGTGCGAAAAGGTAAAAAACTCATCTCAACAGCGCCAGAACAAAAATCAGCATCGTAACTGCGCTGATGATGATAACAATGCGCAGAAGACCGGGATCGTTTCCAAAGCCGAATGGTATGGGACCGATAAAGCCCCCTACTGCAACCTTTGCGTTTCCAGTTGTGAGTGAGCCCACAACTATCAAGATAAAGCCAATTAAAATGAAAGCAATGCCTGTCAGCAAAAAAACATTATCCATCCTATCTACCGAATCTTCTTTTTCTTGATTCAAACTCTTTTATTGCAGACAAAAAGTCTGCCTTTGTAAGCGCGGGCCATTTTTTGTCAAGAAAAACGAGCTCAGAGTAAGCAGACTGGAACGTCATGAAATTTGATATTCTTTTTTCACCGCCGCTGCGTATTATCAGGTCAGGAAACGGCTGCCCGTTTGTGTAAAGATTTTCCTTCATTATTTTCTCGTCCAGGCTGGCAGGGTTGAGAACGCCATCAAGACATTTTTTAACTATTTTTTTTGTAGCATCCACTATTTCCTGCTGGCCGCCGTAAGCGACGGCGATATTAAGAAAATGGTTTTTATAATTCTTTGTTGCGCCCTCAACCGCAGAAAGCTTCTTCTGCAGCGTTTCAGGCAGGATATTCAGCCTTCCTATAAACCGTACATTTATTCTGAACCTGTGCACAGCGTGCCCGGCATCCTGAATCATTTCGTCTGCCTCTGATTCCAGGTATTTCAGTATCAACTTAAGCTCTTTTCTTGGCCTTGTACTGAGGTTTTCAAGCGAAAGGACGTATGCTGTGAAATACTTCACCCCAAGCTCGCATGCCCATTCCAGCACCTCTCTCGCCTTGATAACCCCGAGCTTATGTCCTTCCCATGGCTTCTTCATCAGCTCTTTTGCAAACCTACGGTTTCCATCAAGGATGACTCCTACGTGCATGGGTATCATAGCAATCACTGCTTTTATGATTATTATAAATACAAGTGCTTAATAAAGATTTTTATTAAAATATTTAAACCGAAATGGATGCAATAGCATAGAGAGTTTTGAAAAAACATAGCTCGCAGACAATTGAAGGGATATATTGTCAGAAAGTTTTTTCTGCTTTCCCCTCAATTTTTAGGGGGAAAGAGAAAAAACCGATTTCAAGCAAATTCCTTTGGAATGAATTTTCTGTGGAATTCAGTCGCAGAAGCAAAGCTTCTGCGGTGTGCCAAAGACCTTCGGTCTTTGAGCATGATGCATAAGATAAAGTATCTGGTAGATTTTTATACTTTATCTTAATGTGATAAAGAGTTTTTCAAAGTCCTCGATTGTGTCCAAGCATAGATTCAGCAGTATCCAAAAAACAGTTTTCGATATTGAAGGTTATGGCATGTTTGAAATCATGGCAGTTGCAGCATTCATAGGAACGTTTGTATCAGGCATATGGGATTTGCGTACAACAGAAATACCAGACGGGATACCGACGCTTATGGCTTTTTTCGGCGTATTTGGCTGGCTGATGTATTCTGCAAACAGCCTTGTTCCGCTTATATATTCGGCTGTATTTGGAACCGCGCTACTAATAGCAGGGTGGCTAATGTACAGGCTGGGCCAGTGGGGCGGTGGCGATGCAAAGCTTTTTGCTGCTGTTGCCTATATGCTGCCAATCTGGCAAAATCGCATTTTTGCAATAGATTTTGTAGCAAACCTGTTTATCGTTGGAGCTGTCTATATCATGATATATGCGCTGGCTGCTGGAATAAAAAATCCCAATACATTCAGGCTGTATAAAAAGGACCTGGCTAAAAACAAAAAAACCGTTGCAGCAATGCTCATAGTTGCCCTCGGGCTATGCTTCTCAATGCTCTATGTTTCCAAGAGAGCCGGAATAGAGCTTCTGCTGCCTGCCATGCTTTTCGGCTTGGTGCTGTTCTGGAGATATGGCGTTGTTGTTGAGCAGCATGTTTTCAGGAAAAGGATAGCTTCATCAGAGCTCAGGCAAGGAGATGTTATGCTGGAATCCAAAAAATGGGACGGAATAGCAGAAAGTGAAATCAGTTTTATAAGAAGGGAGAAAAAATACGTGACCATAAAAGATGGCGTACGGTTTGGCCCTGTTTTTTCCATTGCCTTTATAATCACACTATTCTATGGAAATCTGCTGTTTTCTGCGATTTTGTAATAAATTTAAGCATTATCTGAAACAATGAAGCATGGTTAGCCTTCCACAGAAGGTTCTCATAGAGCCGAATGCTATTGAAAAAATAGGGGATATGTGCAAAGAGCTGGGCCTTAATGGCAAGCCTCTGGTTATCTGTGACCCTGCGCTTGAATTCGGAGAAACTATTGCCAGGATTACAGGGGCGGAAACGCTGAGTCCTGAATCCTCTGAAATGGCATACCTCAAAAACCTATCAGAAAAAGCAGGGCCTTTTTCTTTTATCATAGGCGTGGGTGGCGGCAGAACAATAGACATGGCAAAATACCTATCCTACCTTTCTGGTAAAAAATGGGTCTGTTTTCCAACCATACTAAGCCACGATGGCGTTGTTTCTTCCAGGGCTGCAATAACAGACAATGGTGCAAAAATATCTTTGGATGCAAAAGAGCCTGTAGCAATAGCTATAGATAGTGAAATAATCAGGAATGCGCCATACCGATATATAGCTGCAGGCGCAGCAGATGTTGTTTCAAATGTTTCTTCTGTTGAAGACTGGAGGCTTGGTTCTGAGCTTGGGGAAAAATACAGCACAGTAGTCGCTGAACTCAGCCTGCTGTCAGCAAAGGCTGTTATTAGCCATGTAAAAGAGATAAGGGAAAGGACTGAACATGGAATATATACGCTTGGGTGGTCGCTTATATGCTCCGGGCTTGCGATGAACATTTATGGGTCAAGCAGGCCAGCCTCTGGAAGCGAGCACAATTTTTCCCATGCGCTGGAAAAGCTGGGCTCAACGCTGATACATGGAGAGCAGTGCGCATTAGGAACTATCATATCAACATACCTTCAGAACAAGGACTGGAGAAAAATAAAGTCCGTGTTCCATGAGCTCGGCATTCCCACGCATGTCAATGATATGGACATAGGCGAGAGCATGCTGATAGATGCCCTTGTTCTTGCAAAAAGCATAAGAGTGCACCCGCGCTACACCATACTTGACAGGTATCATATAAACAGGGCAAGGGCAAAGGAGATACTCGGTAATGTCAGAATCATATAGCGAGGACTTTAAAAAAACCCTGATTTTCCAATGCCCATGTGGTTTTTTTCTGCTTTCCCCTCAATAATTAGGGGGAAAGAGAAAAAAACCTTCTAACAATATCAATGCTCTGCATTTCTAATGTAAAGAATAAAGATTTTTCAAAACTCTCTAGCCCGTTCTTCCAGCGATTTCATCCGCTCTATTGTGCCAATGTCCCTGACTAGCTCGTCTGTGATGTAGCCGAAGACCGAACACTGCTCTATGAACTTGGGTATGATTTCTTTCTCAAAATCGTGTTTTCCTTCAGGCATCTGCTTCAGGACATCAGGTTCTACTATGCAGACAGAGGTTTTGGACAGTGTGGATGGAAATGGCTCGTGGTTTGGCTTATGAAATATTTTTGTTACAAGCCCGCTCTCATCAACTGTTATCAGATCACTGTCATACGGGTGGTCTGTTTCATGAATAACGAGCGTTATTTTTGCTCCCTGTTCTTTATGGAACCCTAACAGTTTCTCCAGATTCATATTAAGCATTATATCCCCATAAAGAAGCAGGAATGTTTTGTCTATGAATTTTTCTGCATTTTTAATGGCGCCGCCTGTGCCAAGAGGATCTTTTTCTCCGGAATACGTTATTTTAACGCCGAATTTTGAGCCGTCTTCAAAATGTTTTTTTATCTGCTCTCCAAGATACCCTGTGCACATCACGATGTCGTTTATCCCGTATTTTTTAAGGAGATCTACCTGATGCTCAACTATGGGCTTGCCCCTTATAGGAAGCATTACCTTGGGCATTTTATTCGTCAGCGGCCTCATGCGTGTGCCCTTTCCTCCTGCAAGTATTACTGCCTTCATTCAATCACGCTCATTGCATGTTCAATCAAGTCTATTATGAAATCCGGACTGGCATCAGCTGCATTATCATTTCCTGCATATTCTGTCCTTACAACTATGGTTTTGCATCCTGCTGCCTTTCCTGCAGCTATATCCCGTGTGGTATCTCCGATCATATACGACTTTTTCAGGTCTATGTTATGCTCCCTTGCTGCCTGAATGAGCATGCCGGGCTTTGGTTTTCTGCAGCTGCAATCCACCCTGTATTGCATATTTCCACCGTATTTCTTTTCCGGGTGGTGCGGGCAATAGTAATACGCATCTATTACAGCGCCGTGTTTTTTAAAATAACGTATGATATCAGTCATTGTTTTCTTTATATCGTCCTCTGTGCACAGTGCACGCGCAACAGCAGGCTGGTTTGAGACGATTATAACCTTGAATTTCATTTTGTTGAATGCTTTTACAGCCTCTACAGCGCCGGCAATAATCTTAAGGTCTTTGAAAAAAACATGCTCTTCTATAGGACCTTCCTCATTGATAACTCCGTCCCTGTCAAGGAATACTGCTTTATTCATTGTAACCACCTAACATTGTTAGAAGTTTATTATGAATTTTTCCATTAGATGCCATGACATTGGCTGAAGCTATGCTAATTTTCTTTCCATTGATATCTGTCATTGCTGCTCCTGCTTCTTTTAAAATAACCAAAGCTGCTGCTATATCCCATGGCTTAACATCAAAATCAATATAAGCAGATGACCTTCCATTTGCTACATAACAGAGGCCTAATGCAGAACCATGTTGTTGTCTAAGCCCTCTTGCATTTTCTGCAAGCTGCGGTATTTTCCTGACAAAATATTTCATAGCATCATGGTTCATGCCCCAGTCATACGCTACGATGGCATTTTGTAATTCACACGCAAGAACAGTAATTTTTCGTCTAACGTTATGCCTGTTGTTCACAAAAAATGATCCTGCACCTTTTTCAGCAAAGTATAGGTCTTCGTCATAAGGGGCATAAACAACGCCTGCTACTGGTTCGCCGTGTCTGATTAAACCAATTGCAATGGAAAATTCTGGCCTTCCATATGCGAAATTCATTGTACCGTCTAGTGGATCTACTATCCAACAGTATTTGTGTTCAGAAGTATAGCCAGCCAAAACTTCTTTCATGGATTCTGTTGTATTGAGCTTTGCGCCTAGTTCTGTTTCTTCGGAGATAACAACATGCTTTGGGAAACATTTTGATATTTCTCCTATGATGTATGCACTGCTCTCCTGGTCAGCATCTGTTACCATGGATCTTGGGATTGTCGTCATATCTTTATAACTTCCAAACCTATCCATCACTATTTTTCCTGCTTCCATTGCCAATTTCTTTGCAAGTTCAAGCTCTTCACTAAACATATCAAGCACCTATGTCATATGATTTTTAAAAATGGCCTGCTCAACAAGCCCGCATATTATATGCAGCATAGTTATGTGCGCTTCTTGTATGCGTGGCGTATCCGAAGAAGGCACATTAAGCAGCATGTCAGAGCAATCTTTTAGCCTTCCGCCGGATGCTCCTGTAAGCGCAACAGTCCTGATGCCTTTTTCTTTTGCCTTTTCAAAAGCGCGGATAACGTTTTTTGAATTCCCGCTTGTGCTTATGCCTATCAGAACATCACCTTTATTGCCAAGCGCATCCACCTGCTTTTCAAAGACATCATCAAAGCTGGAGTCATTGCCTATGCATGTAAGTATGGAACTGTCGGTGGTCAGCGCTATGGCTGGAAGCGGCTTGCGTTCAAAACGGAATTTATTAACAAACTCTCCTGCAACATGCTGGCAGTCTGCAGCAGAGCCGCCATTTCCGCATAGCATAACTTTGTTTCCGCTTTTAAGGCAGCTTATTATCTCCGTTGCAGTACGTTCTACGTCTCCGGCAAGGGGTATGCAGCGTTCCTTGACGCTGATGCTTTCTCTTATTTCCTTTTCTATCTGTCCTCTCATCTTAATGCCTCCTAATCAAAAATCGCCCTGTATTCAGGCACAACATCCTTTGCAAAAGCCATGACGCCTTCAGCTGTTTTTGGATGCTTTGTCATTTCTTCCAGGACATTGAATGGTATTGTTGCTACATGCGCACCTGCAAGCGCAGCCTCGCGCACCTGGCGCGCATTGCGCAGGCTTGCTGCTATCACTTCTGTTTTCATGCCATAGTTCTTCAGGATAGCTACTGTTTTTCTGACCAGATCTATGCCGCTCACAATGCCATTGTCATCCATCCGTATGCCTTGTTCTGGGAAATACTCGCTTTTGTCAAAAACAATGCCTGATTTCGACCTTAACATGTCGTCAATGCGGCCGGCAAACGGCGAAACATATTTTGCGCCGAGCTTTCCGCACATGAGTGCCTGCTCTGGCGTAAACACAAGCGTTGCATTTACAGGTATCTGCTTGCGCTGCAATGCAGACATGGCCTTAAGACCTTCGTAGTGGCTTGTGCTTGCTGTGCTTACGGGAATTTTTACAACAACGTTGTTCGCCAAAATATTAAACTTATTGTATAAAACCACGGCTTCTTTTATCATTTTTTCAGACTCAAGACTGACAACTTCTAAGCTGACATCTCTGCATCTGCCAGCTGTCTCGCATATTTTTCTTATGTAAGACATCATATCCACGTTCTCACCGTTTGCCTTGAGCGCATCAACTGCTTTTTTGATCAGCGATGGGTTCGTCGTAACGCCATCGCACCCTATGCCCATGGCCCATTCTATTTCAGACAACATAGCTGTATCAACAAAAAACTTCATCTTCTAACCTCCATACATTTCTGGGCAATGCTGCCCGCAGTCATGCCGAACTTTTCCAGCAGGCTGTCGCCTGGCCCGGATTCGCTAAAAACATCCGGCACGCCTATGCGCGTTACATGAACAGGGTAGTTTTCAGCAGTCGCTTCTGCAACAGCAGAGCCGAGGCCGCCAACAATGCTGTGGTCCTCAACTGTTATTATACAGCCTGTGTTGCGCGCCGCCTTGATAATCGCATCACTGTCAATCGGCTTTATGGTATGAATGTTCAAGATTAGTGCTGATATGCCTTTTTCTTTGAGCATATCTGCTGCCTTCATCGCTTCTGCAACCATATTGCCTGTGGCTATTATTGCAACATCACCACCGTCCCTTAATACGTTTGCTTTTCCTATTTCGAAATCACAGCTGTCGCATATTATCGGAACCTTTTGCCGCCCTGTTCTGATATACACAGGCTTTTTCCATTCCAATGCGCTCCACAGCATTTTCTCTGTTTCTACAGCATCAGCTGGCACCATAACAGTCATATTTGGCAATACGCGCATTAGCGCAATATCTTCTATAGCATGGTGTGTGTAACCGTCTTCGCCAACGCTCACGCCTCCGTGGCTTGCTACAACATTGACAGGCGCATTTGAATATGAAACGCTTACGCGCAGCTGGTCCCATGCCCTTCCTGATGCAAAGATTGCAAATGTGCTTGCAAATGGTATTTTTCCTGATAGCGCAAAGCCTGCTGCTGTGCCTATCATGTTCTGCTCAGCCACGCCGAAGTTGAAAAACCTGTCTGGAAATTCCCTGGCAAACAGCTTTGTTCTTGTTGATTCCGAGAGGTCAGCATCCAGCACAACAACATTCCTGTTCTCCTTGCCTATTTTTACCAGCGTTTCTCCGTAAGCGTCTCGCGTTGATTTCATACAAATCCTCTCAGCTTTTTGATTGCATCTGCGTAGTCATTTCCGAAGATGTAAGAGCCTGAAACCAGAACATTGGCTCCTGCCTTAATTACAGCTGCTGACGTTTCTGCATTTATTCCGCCGTCAACCCCTATGTCGCCACTGTAAATTTTTCGCAGTGATCTAATTTTAGGCAAAACGTTTTCCAAAAACTTGCGTCCGCCTGCGCCGGGCTCTACAGACATAACCAGAACCATATCAATATTATCCAGATATGGTTTTATAGCAGACAGCTCTGTGGACGGCTTTATAGCCAGTCCAATTTTTTTTCCAGAATTTTTTACTCTTCTTATAACCTCGCCTATAAGAGAGCTTGACTCCACATGCACTGTAAGCACATCGCCGTATTCCATGAAGCTGTCTATAAGGTGCTCAGGTTTTTCTATCATCAAATGTATATCCAATGGAATCTTATTTTCCAAACTTCTCAGCACTATAGGACCCATGCTTATGTCTGGCACAAAATGCCCATCCATGACATCTATGTGCAGCATGTCCGCGCCTGCAGCAACAAGGCTATTGATCTCATCGCCAAGGTGCAGAAAATCTGCTGATAGCAGCGAAGGTGCGACCTTTATGTTCATTGTTCCAGCTCCATCATCGCCTTTTCAGCCTCTTCCAGCGTAGGCGCTTTGCCGTGAAATTCAACTGCATTTTCCATGAACGATACTCCTTTGCCTTTTATGGTGTGCGCAATAATAAGCGTGGGTTTTTTCGCGATTTTAGATTCCCTGATAGCTGACTTTATCTGGTCAAAATTGTGTCCATCTATTTCCACAACATGCCAGCCAAATGAGCGCCATTTGTCTGCAATAGGTTCTAGGGCCATAATTTTTTCTGTCTCACCATCTATCTGCAGCCCATTCCTGTCCAGAAAAACTGTGATGTTGTCAAGCCTGTAATGCGCTGCTGCCATTGCTGCTTCCCATATCT
The DNA here is from genome assembly GCA_016219485.1 of Candidatus Aenigmatarchaeota archaeon. Lineage (GTDB taxonomy): Archaea > Aenigmatarchaeota > Aenigmatarchaeia > GW2011-AR5 > JACRMX01 > JACRMX01. The sequence goes on from JACRMX010000027.1 coordinate 13,429, forward strand.
GTCCTTCCTGGCTTTCGCCATCGCCAACTATCGCGTATATGCGGCTGCCAATGTCATCAAGCTTTGCTGACAGTGCCATGCCGTTTGCTATGGATAGTCCCTGGCCAAGTGAGCCTGAACAGACCTCAACACCGGGCAGCATTCTTGTTGTATGGCCCTGGCACCTGCTCCCGATTTTTCTCAGCGTTAACAGTTCTTGCTCTGGAAAAAACCCTGCTTCTGCAAGCGTTGCATATAATGCAGGCGCAGCATGGCCTTTTGAAAGAATAAGCCTGTCACGGGCTTTCCATGAAGGATTTTTAGGGTCATATCGCATTTCATTGAAGTATAAAACGCAAAGGATATCCACGATAGACAGTGAACCGCCTGGATGACCTGAGCCTGCTCTGGCTATCATTTTTACAACATTCTTCCTTATTTTTCTTGCTCTTTCTTGCATTACAAATCACTTTTATCAGCTATCTCCCATGTTACCAGACCTTCTGTATCAAAAGTAAACGGAATAACCTTTACGCCTGCTTCCTGTAGCTTTTCTGAAACTATCTGCTCTTTGTTCGGCTCGCAGTAAAACAAAAAGTGGCCTCCGCCGCCTGCACCGGTTATCTTGCCTCCAATAGCTCCGTGCTTCCTTGCAAGCTCATAAATATCATTAATCTGTTTTGTCGTTATCAGAGGGCTGAATCTTTTTTTCTGCTCCCATCCCTCGTGAAGCAGTCGTCCAAACTGCTCAAGGTCCCCTCTTATCAGTGCGTATTTCATTTCATGTGCAGTGTCCCTGATAGTATCCATCGCTTCAACTACGCTATAATCTTTCTGTTCATATTTTTTGGTCTGGTCAGCCACTATATCGCCGGATATGCCTCTTTCAGCAAGGTGCGCCAGAACAAGGTTCTTTTCCAGCTCCTTGGCGTGGTCTTCTTTTATGCGCAGAGGATTAACGCAAACGTGCGTAGGAAAGAATTCTATGAAATTGAGTCCGCCAAAAGTAGTTGCGTACTGGTCCTGATAACCGCCGCCAATGCCAAGCTCCTCTCTTTCGAGCTTGTAGGCAAGACTTGCTATCTCATAGTTTGTAAATCTCTTCTCGCCTTTAAGGTGGTTGAATAACCCAATCAAAGCGACGAATGCTGATGCAGAAGAGCCTAACCCGGACTTGGGCGGTATGTCACTTCTTAAAAAAATGTCCATGCCACGCCCTGTCTTGTTCATGTTTTTAACAACAGCTTTTATCAGGTCAAGGTCATTGTTGTATGCTATTTCATTGAGGTCGCTGAAACGCAGCTTTCTTAAAAAATCGTAAGACTCGATATTTATTGTCTGGTCCCTTCGCGTGGCCAGCGTTCCCCATGCAAATTGGTTTATGGTTGCGCACACAACGCAGCCAGCCTTGCCGCTGTTGAAGTAATAAGGAAAGTCTGTGCCTCCGCCGGCAAACGAAATCCTCACAGGCGCACGGCTGCGCACGATCATAAAAACACCTTCATACTTTTTCATACTTTGTATGAAGAAATATTTAAAGCTTGTGTACATATCTATTAGCATGGAAAAAGAGCGGGTAACAATAACCATAGAAAAGAAAATGCTGGAAAAAATCGATGCAATGATAGATGGCCATAAAATAAGAAACAGGTCGCATGCAATAGAAGATGCCCTGGCAAAAGTCCTGGCGAAGAAAGCCATATCAACGGCCTTTATTCTTGCCGGAGGGCCGGGAACACGGCTAAGGCCAATAACATACGAGATACCAAAAGCGCTGATACCTATACATGACAGGCCCATGCTTGAGCATCAGATTGATATGCTGAAAAAATATGACATAAGGAACATTATACTCGCAGTGGGACACAAGGCAGATAAAATAAAGGAATATTTTGGCAATGGCTCAAAATTCGGCGTTAAAATAACGTATATTGTTGAAAATAAACCCATGGGCACAGGGGGGTCCCTTCGTTCTGCAAAAAATCATCTTAATGACAGCTTTGTTCTGCTTTATGTTGACACGCTTATGGACCCGGACATACACAGCATTGCACGATTCCATAAAGAATACGGCGGCATGGGAACCATGCTGCTTGTGCCTACAAATGAGCCTGAAGCTGCCGGCGCTGTTCTTATGGAAGGCAATAAAATAACCAACTTTACAGAAAAACCTAAGCACAGAAAATCTGCCCTGATAAATGCAGGGCTGAGCATATTTGAGCCTTCTATTCTTGATTTTGTCCCAGAAGGCGTGTGCTCACTGGAGGTCGATGTATTCCCATTGCTCGCAAGCCGCGGAATGCTCTTTGGCTATCCTTTCAACGGACCAATATACGACATAGCAACGCCCAGAGGCTATGAGCGTGCGTTAAAGGAATGGAAAGGGTGAACTACAGGCGCATTATTTGATTTGTGTCTACTTCTTTCTGTAACCAAAAATTTTGTTATAGCGTTTGTGGTTGATGATTTCTATCACTCTACTTCTTTCAATGAATTTCATGAACTTTGCATTTTTGTTTTCTATCCATGAAACACCTTTAGGACCTATCAGGATTGAACCTTTGTCCTCCAAGTAAACGAGAATAAGCCGAAGTGTCTGGTCCATTATTTTCTTTCTGAGACCACGCTTCAGCTCCTCAAGAGAAACAGGACCATCGCTGTCCTTCAATGCCTTCTCCACCATGAGCACAGTCTTGAGCGTGGGCCAGTGATGTATGTTCTCTGTTAAATGTATGTTAATGCTTCTCCTGCTTTCTGTTATCATGTCAATTACTTATCAATACACGTATTTAAAGATTACATATAAGTATATATGTATATAGATTTGTATGTTTCAGACAAATAACCTGTTCCTTGCATTTTCATTCATTGGAAAAAACAAAGTTTTTTCCATGCATAGCACTGGGAAAACAAAGTTTTCCTGTGCATAGAAATTCCGAAGAAATTTCTAATGAATTGCTTTGCAATTCTAATGTGTTGAACACAACCGGAAAGAGTAAAGAATAATCGAGGACGTTGGAAATATGTTTTTCCAATTCCCATGCGATTTTTTCTCTTTCCCCCTAAAAATTGAGGGGAAAAAGAAAA